>NZ_QOCL01000002.1 GCF_004006665.1 Halobacteriovorax sp. HLS | reverse complement strand
TGTTACAGAAATTGCTGCTGTTAAAGTTGTTTTACCGTGGTCAACGTGCCCGATCGTACCAATGTTTACGTGGGGCTTACTTCTGTCAAAAGATTCCTTAGCCATTCTTTGCTCCTAAAAACGAGTTATATAATTTATATATATTAATATCAAAAATGAGTACAAAGTATCAGCGAAATTTGATTCCATGACAAGCTAAAAAACTTTCCCTAAAACCAAAATTTGTAGAATACCCACGCATTTCTTTAAATCTAGCAAATGAAATACAACGAGGTGGGCCTAACGTCAAACACTTAAAGGCTTTTCGCTAAAAAAAAATGATATTTTAAGGATATAATTAGTCCGATATTAGGCCGTTTATAGAGGAAAATGGAGCTTACTACGGGAATTGAACCCGTGACCTCTTCCTTACCAAGGAAGTGCTCTACCACTGAGCCAAGTAAGCATAAACAATTTTCTCTCTCGCTAACCTTACAACAGCTATTCATCGTAAGAAAAGTAGTATTAAAAAAAACAAAAAAAAACCCTCTTTCAAGAAGAGGGTTTTTTATGGAGCGGGCGACAAGGTTCGAACTTGCGACATTCAGCTTGGAAGGCTGACACTCTACCAACTGAGTTACGCCCGCATAATTATGAATTTTATACACCACTCAATTCGCGAAAATTAAGATGGTGGCGAAAGATGGATTCGAACCATCGAAGGGATACCCCGACAGATTTACAGTCTGTTGCCTTTGGCCACTCGGCAATTTCGCCATTAAATGGAGCTGGTTATAGGATTTGAACCTACGACCGCCGGTTTACAAAACCGGTGCTCTACCAACTGAGCTAAACCAGCACACTCTACACAATCAATTCTCTTGGTTAAGATTTTGTATTAATTGTTTCGAGGATTGAATTTATAAATGGTTCAACTCTTAAAATCAACACTTTTTTTACTTTTTTATACTTTTTTTTAAAAAAAGTTCTTTTTTCAAATATTTCCTATTTAAGCCATCTCTCCATAGCGATAGCTCCGGCAACAGAAACATTCAAAGATTTTATTTTCCCAAGAGGTTTAATTGCTACTTTGTGTTCAACAACTCTCTCAACAGCATTACTCATTCCAACATCTTCAGCACCAAGAACAAGTGCCATTTTTTCAGTCTTAACAAGACCATCACCATCTTCTGATGCATGCTCAGAGAAGCCTATAACAGTAACACCATTCTCTTTAAGTTTCGTAATTGCTTTAGGCAACGATGAGCAAATGACAATCTTTACGTGCTCAATTGCTCCTGAAGCTATTCGTGCAAAAGACGGACCTGTTCCAAAGTGTCCTTTAGCTCCAGTAAGTACGCAGTCAACGCCATAGAAAGCGGCAGTTCTCATGATGGCCGCCGCATTATGGACATCTGTAACCTGGTCAAGACATAGTATTTTATAACTTTTATTAATTTCTAATTCTTCATAAAGCCAAGCTAAGTCATATGTTTCTACAGGGTCAACAACCATAAAGATTTGTGATGGAACTCTTTGATAACTTAGCTCAATTTCTTTATAAAAAGTTTCAGCTGTTTTTTGCAACTCATGGGAAGATACTATTTTAATGTCGTGATCCTTGAGTTCTTTATTGAGTCGAGTTTTCTTTTTAAAGTCTCTTAGCCCTTCATCTGTAGCGATTATTTTTCTTACAGAATCTGGACGGCAAAGAATCGCTTCTGCAATACTATGAATTCCTACTATTAAATCTAAATCTCTCATATATTGCTCGCTATTAATTCTTGAATTTTTGTAACCACTTCTTCAGGCTTAACCTTAAAAGATTCACCAGTTTTTCTAAGACGGATTTCTAGTTGCCCATCCTTTTTAAAGTCTCTTTCACCAAAAATTAATTGAATTGGTAAGCCTAAGAGGTCTGCATCTTTAAATTTAAATCCAGGTCCAGCTTTACGATCGTCGTAAACAACCTCTACACCGACATCTAAAAGGCTTTGATAAATAGAGTCAGCTAGCTCTTTATTTTCTTGCGCCTTTGTTATTTCTGCAAAATATACATGATAAGGAGCAAGTGCCATAGGCCACACAATTCCTTTTTCGTCATGGTGCTGCTCAACTGCAGCAGCAACAACTCTTGTAACACCTATTCCGTAACAACCCATAAGCGGATGCATTGTTTTTCCATTTTGATCTAGAATATTTACACCAAGAGCTTTAGTGTACTTATCCCCAAGCTGAAATATATGTCCGACCTCAATACCTCTACGAATATCAACGACACCTTTACCATCGAGAGTAAGGTCTCCTTTACAAGCAGTTCTTAAATCGGCAATTGTAAAAGGTTTAGAGTCTCTGCTAGGAATAATATTTCCATGGTGCATATCTTTTGCATTAGCTCCTGCAACATACGAAGCATCTAAGTTAATGCTCTGATCAAATACAATTTGTACATCTATAGTCAGATTATGTGGGCCAATATAACCTTTAACAAACCCATCGTTTTCTAGCTCACTATCTGTGGCTGCTCTTAATGTCTCACACTTCAAATATGCTTTTAATTTGATTTCATTGAGGGAGTCATCACCTAAAAGAAGAACCAAAACTGTTTTTTCTTCATCGCCTGTTGCTGCTTTATAAACAAGTGATTTCAAACTATGGTATTGAGGCTTTTCTAAAAAATTGCAAACATCTTCAATGGTAGATTTACCAGGAGTATGAATTTCAACGACAGTATCTTCTGAGAAATTAAAATCAATATCTGCTCTTTTAGTTTGAGCTTTTTCTATATTTGCGGCATAGCCAGTTTCAGAAGAGTAAATAACCTCATCTTCACCGGTATCAGCTATCACTTGAAACTCATGTGTCTTCTGATCACCATCGGCCATAGCGCCTGCATCCGCTTCTACGGCACTAAATTCTAAACCAGCACGAGTAAAGACTGCTTCATAGGCTTTGAATAAATTATCATAAACTTCATCGAGAGAGGCCTTATCTGCATGAAAGCTGTACGCGTCTTTCATTGTGAATTCTCTACCACGCATAAGACCAAATCTAGGCCGCAGCTCATCTCTAAATTTTGTATTTATTTGATACAAAGTAACCGGTAGGTTTTTATATGATTTAACTGTCTTTCTAAAAATATCAGTTACCGCTTCCTCATTTGTCGGAGAGATACATAAATCTCTAGATGCCTTATCTTGAAACTTAAGCATTTGTTCGCCCATCGCATCCCAACGCCCAGACTCTTGCCAAAGTTCACCTGGTGTTACAACACTCATGAGAATCTCGTGACATCCAGCTCTATCCATTTCTTCACGAATAATATTTTCTACTTTTCTAATCGCTCTGTAACCAAAAGGCAGGTAACTATAAAGACCTGAACCAGTTTTATGAATAAGACCTGCTCTAACCATTAATTGATGAGATGGAATTTCAGCATCGGCCGGAACTTCTTTATAAGTTTGCCAAAAACCTGTCGATAAACGCATTTATGAACCTTTTTTAAGTTTTGATTTGTGTATTTTAACCTAGATACACTTGTTTAACTAGCCTTTCAAGTGAATTGAAATCACTTGAAAAAAATGCATAAATATTTAATTTTTATAGAAGATTCGGGGATGTGAATCACCCCCGAGAAGAATTTCTAGTGCCTAGTACTTTTAGCGAGAGTCACCACTTTTTTCATAATAGTAGATCCCCTTTTCCATCCCAGTTCAACTTTATCACCGGCCCTATAATACTTTAGAGCAAATGCTAGATCATATATTGTCTTAATTTCAATATCTCCGATTTGAACAAGTATATCTCCAGAAACAATTCCGGCACTCATAGCAGGGGAATTATCGCTTGCTCTTACGCAAAGAACTCCAATAATATCATCACTTTGACCAAACTCAGGTACGCACCCTAAGTGAGCACCATAGCCCCTTTGTCTACCACTTCCATCGTCATCAGAGTAATCAGGATTAAAAACTGGAGCTTCATTTCTCTCTAGATTTGCCACAAGGCCAAGTGAATACTTTTCAATTAACTCAAGAGATTCGTAATTAATCTTTTCGGCCGTATCGGTACTACGGTGATAATCTTCATGCGCACCAGTAGTTAGAAATAATGAAGGTATCTTATTTTTAATAAAAGAAGCATGATCACTACTTCCAACTGATGAATCTTTGATTTCAAATTTTAAATTACTTCTTAGAGGATTTAACAAAGCTCTCCACTCAATTGACGTGGCCGCTCCCATAACAGAAATAACATCTTTATATCTTCCAATCATATCGAAGTTTAGCATGGCCTTAATACTTCCATATTCTTGCCCATGACGTTGCCACATATCAACAAAGTGAGCAGAGCCAAGAAGCCCAACTTCTTCAGCATTAAATAAAACAAAAATATGCGTTCTTTTTAAGTTCTTTCTAGATAGCTCTTTTGCAAGTTTTAAAACCATTGCAGTTCCAGAGGCATTATCGTCAGCTCCATTGTGAATTTTTCCATGGCCGTGCGGGTCCATAGAAGATTCACCACCAAGGCCTATATGATCAAAGTGAGCGCCAATAACAATAACTTCACTCTTTAGTGTTTCATCTTGACCTGGAATAACTCCTACTACATTAGAAACACGACCTGTTTTCTTCTTAAGATTTACTGCCAAAGAATACTTTCCAGGAAGATAAAATGAATTTGGTCTGCCCGTTTTTACAATTTTATTCTGAGCACTTAATGAGTTTGTTTTTAAAGGTTTCAATATAGAATTGATCCACTTATTAGTCGCATAGCCTGCAATTGCAGAAAACCTATTCCCACCACCTTCAGAAGGATTAAATATTGGGGCCGGTTCAGATGGGTAATTTGAAAGAGATAAAGGGTTTTCTATAACTATGACACCCTTAGCTCCATGGTTTACGGCGTTACTGAACTTATAAAAAAGAGATCTGTAATTAAGATAGTCTGGATGCCTAAATGGTGAGTTAAGATTGCCTATGGCAGGATCGCCAGTCATAACCACGACGATTTTCCCCTCAACATCTACTCCCTCATAATCATCATAAATAAGATTAGGATCACTCTTAGGAATAGATATTCCATAACCTACAAAAACCATATCAGAATGCTCTAAAGAGCCGCTTAAAGAAGAGGAAATAGGCTCAAAAAGAAGCTCATCACCAAGAGAGCTCTTTAAGAAGTTCTCACCCGTTTTAATCATTTTTGTGAAAATGGTGAAGTCTTGAGTATAGCTTCCAGCAAATTTCTCAACTCCAAACTCTTTTAGTTTTGAAATAGAATAATTTGTTGCTTCAATATTTCCTGAAGTACCTGCTCTTCTGCCTTCAAGCTCATCGCTTGCTAAGTACTGAATAGCATCTTTGTAAAAGCTCGCACTAATTGTTTGAGACAAGGATAGTATTAATAAAATAGAAATGATTTTGGCCATTTTCAATTTCTCCTGTATAAAATATAAATATTACTTATAACTAACGCGGTACAAATTCAATGATATTGATTAGAGATGAACTTTTACACCCAATGATTTCTCATTTTCCAATTGCAATGTTCTTTCTTGCAATGATCTCTAAATCTATTGAACTTGCGACCTTTCTTAAATATCGAGAACTTAGTCATAAATTCAATTTTGTAACTAGGTGCCTAGTCTTTAGCGCACCTCTTTTCTACCTTTTAACAATATACCTAGGTGATATTGCAACAGATGCTATTAAAAATGAGTTTTGCGAGCTGGCCCTAATCTCAAAACATGAACAACTAGGATACTATGCTCTCTATCTCATCATTGCTTCCTTAGTAATGGAATCTCTAAGCGAGATTTTCAAAACAAAGAAGTTCATCTTAAGTATCGCAACTCTTTTTACACTTATTTTTAGTAATTACTTTATATTTGAAACTGCTCACTTAGGTGGCCAGTTAGTTTATGAAAAAGGGGCTGCTGTAAAAGTCGCCCCCAAGTGTAATTAATCGATATCAGTCTCAACGACACCTTTTTCATAATTAAATTCACTTCCCTGCATTGAGTGAGGAATTGAGTAAACACAAAATAAAACGATAGAAGCCAGCATCACAGGCCATCTTAATTTCTTTTTAAAAGTCATAGCTACAGCAAAAACCCAAACAAGTACCCCAACAAGTAATTTATTATCTGTTAAGTCCCAATCATAAGGAAAACCTGCCCAGTAAACTCCAAAGGCAAATTTTTGAACTATAGGACCTAGAAACATGCCACCAAACATTAAACAAGCAAGAGTAACCCTACCTATCTTTACAAAGCTTTCCGTTTTAAAGAGGCACTCAAATAATGCAAGAGCAGATAAGAGCATCGAGAGAAACATACAAAATACATGCGGAGCAAGAATATAAGTCGGAACTTCACCTTTATATCGAATGTAAATAGGATCTTCTTTCGAGTTAAATTGCTGAATTTTTCCATTAAAGTCTAGCTCTAAGAAGTAAGTCAGTTTACCGGCCGGTGGTTGATTTGGAAGTTCAGTATAAAAACGATTCGATTTCTCTTCTAAATATACTTCAGTCCACTCATCGTTAGTTGGATACCTTTTGTATGTAAGCTTTACACTCTTTAAACCTTCCATTTTAGGAATTTCTATAGGTGCACCTATATCTCCCCCCTGACTTCTTGGTAACTTAACTCGAATCTGAGACTCTCTATCGAAACCAATATCTATCTTCTTTGGGTAAGTTGGGCCTGTAGCTCTTTGGTAAATCACTGCAATTAGGGTAATAACGATGGCCAGTGGGATTGTTACTTTAAAATTATTTTTCATAGTTTTTATCAACCTGTACTTTTTGAAAATGAATTGATATGAGTTTGGCATATCAAACACAATAAAGAAATAGGTTTTCTATGTTTAAAGCTTTTGTCATTTTCACTTTTCTTACTTTAAAAACATTTGCGGCCCAAAGTACTTCTACAGCGCAACTCGCACCTAGTTCTTCAAAGAAACTAACGGACTTATTTTCCCTAGAATTCGTTTTATCTGCAGAACAAACAAAGAGCTTTGATTCAAAAGAAACTAACGGTCTATACTCTACTTTAAAAAATTCACTTCTTTATAGAGCATCAAAGAATGACGAGTTTCGTCTATATGCATCTCATGTATGGGAACGCTACGATAAAAATATTCGAAATATGGCATACTGGGAACTTGGTGAAGTCATGTATCGAAGAAAGAATATACTTAATCAAAAAGACCACTTTGTTTCCATGAACTTAGAGCTTAAAAACTATTGGGTCATGGACTCAGATATAAAAGAAATGTGGGGCTTTAACGGAGCTTTTATTCCTCAAGCTATTTTTAAAAAGAGCTTCGGAAGAAGACTAGGAACAAAAGTAAAAGTTAGAAGACACTATTATGATCGAAACAGAGCGACAGCTGGAACTTTAGCAAAAGAAGATAGAATTTATGTCTCAGGCTCATTCTTATTCACGAATAGGTTTATGTTTAATGCTGAACTAAAGTATCGTCATAAAATCTATACTGGTGACCACTTCAGTTATAGAAAGTTTTCTTACGAGAAAAAAGATGTTGAGATCACGACTATTCATCCAGCAATAATAGTATTTCTAAATAGAAAAACTATGTTTGAAGTCTATGCCGAAACGGTTATTAACGACTCTACTGATGAGAGAACAACTTCCAATATTATTAAAGACGAACAAGTTTTTGGAGCAGCACTTTATCTAGCAGCATTTTAGGGTTTATATGAAAATATTATTTGCATTTCTACTTACACTTAATTCTTTTGCGGCGATTAGAGCTGTCTACAATACTCAAACTCGAGACTATATTGAATACGAAAGATTCATAACTCAATTACCTGATGCTGGACATATCGTACTTGGGGAATTTCATAATATTAAAGAGATTCAAAGCGCACAAGCAAAAATCATTAAAGACAAAATTAAGGCCGAAGATGCTTACAGCACTGCTCAGATTATGTGGGAGTTTATTAATTTCACTGATCAGGAAAATATAAATTCAACTTATCAACAATTTCTTAAACGCTCAATTAGCGCTGAAGAGTTTGTAACAAAGATATCGGGCAAACAAAATATTTCCTATACTCCAATTTTAGAGCTAACTGCACTAACAGGAAGAGCCCCGATCGCACTGAACTTACCTAGAGAAATAAAGAAACAGGCCATGGAAGGAGGAATAGATTCAATAGACCCAATATTTGTTCCATCTCACCACTATCTTGGAGGAGATGATTATCTTTCTCGCTTTAGAGAGGCCATGGGCGGACACGCACCAGAAGACATGATTCAAAAATACTTTCTTGCTCAATGTCTTACAGATTCAGTTATGTCTGACAAGGCCAATACTTCTCACTTAGGACTGAGCTTTATTATTGCAGGTTCTTTTCATACTGACTTTTATGATGGAACTGTCGCTCGACTTAAGAAAATTAGTTCTGAGCAAGTTACAACAATCAAACTTACAAACACAGAAATGTTTCAAGAAGATTTTCTTTTAGAAAACCAAAACTATGGATTCTACGCTGACTTTATTGTCATTACCGACTAATGATGCTTGGACCAAGTGAATTCGATCTTAGAGAAAAGCTCTTCTTGAGTCCAAGGTTTTACTAGGTACTCACTTGCTCCTAGCTGAACGGCCTCGAGAATCTTTCCAATTTCATCCACTGTTGTACACATCAGATACGGTATCTCTTTTCCTTTAGGATTTTCTCTAAGAAGCTTTAGCAACTCCACACCTTCTCCATCAGGAAGGTTCCAATCGCAAATAATTAAATCAAACATTTTCCTAGAAAGGGCTATTTTAGAGTCTTTTATTGTCTCACAAAGACGTATCTCTCCGCTGAACCCTAATAGTTTTAAATCGTTAATCATTTGCTCGCTAACTGATTTAGTATCTTCAACTAGAAGTATTGAAATCGTTTTATCTATCATTACTACTAGTTCTTTTTGATAATTGCCATCGTAAGTCTGCTAGCACAAACAATTTCGTCTTCTTCATTATAAATATTGATTTCCCAAACATGGCTCTTTTTTCCAATATGAATGGCAGTACAAACTCCCTTAACTTCACCTTCACTTGCACTTTTGATATGACTGGCGTTAATTGATTGTCCTACCGCTGCGAAGAGATCAGTATCAATAATCATATTTGAAGCAATACTTCCTAGTGTTTCGGCCAAAACACATGAAGCACCTCCATGAAGAAGGCCAAATGGCTGTTTTGTCTTCTCAGAGACCGGCATCTCTCCAACAATTCCATTTTCAAAAATACGGGACACTTCTATTCCTAGATTGCCACTCATACTATTTTTTCCCTTTGCATTGATACTTTCTAGATCATATTGACCAAACCAAATTGACATAAACACCTCTAATTATTGGCTATCATAAGCTCTTTTTATTTACTTTATCTGAAATAACGTCTCATAAGCATACATAACTTGGAAAGATTACATAAGCGTTAAATCATAATTCCAATATAGGGTATAATCTGATAAATCCAGTTCTTTCGAATTGGACGTATTTATATCGGCAAATCTTTCTTAATTAAGGTTTCCTTGAACTTGGTCCTGTATTATTAAGTAATTGAGTTGCCATACTTTATGCATACGGTTAAAATGGTTAACTAATCAAATTGGAAAAGTAGTAAATGATCTATCAACGCACAATAGCTAAGAAAGTTGAAGTAACTGGAATAGGGATTCACTCTGGTCGAAAAGTGACTATGAACCTTTATCCAGCTGAGGCTGACTATGGCATTCAATTCAAGCGAGTTGATTTAAAAGACGCACCTGTTTTAAAAGCAGATGCTATGTCTGTTGGTGCGACTGAGAACAATACTACAATTGGTGCCGGTCTTAACGCTGTTCACACTGTTGAGCATTTATTATCAGTTCTCTACGGTCTTGGTATAAACAATGTCTTTATTGAAATTGATGGTCCAGAAGTCCCAATTATGGATGGCTCAGGAGCATCATTTGTATTTCTACTTAAAGAGACAGGGCTGCAAACACTTAATAAATCTAAGAAATTTCTAGTTGTACTAGAACCTGTAAAAGTACAGGTCGGAGATAAGTGGGCACTTATTGAGCCTGCATCCAAGTTAATAATTGATTCTACTATCGTCTTTACGCACCCTCTAATAAAGAGCCAAACAAAGACTTTTGAGTTTTCTTGTGAAAACTACATTAAAGAAATTGGACGAGCTAGAACATTTGGTCTTTTAAGAGATGTTGATATGCTTAAGAGAAAGGGCCTAATTAAAGGTGGATCTCTTGATAATGCTATTGTTTTGGATGATTTTAAAGTTATGAATAACGATGGTCTACGCTTTAAAGATGAATTTGTAAGACATAAAATCCTGGATACGATTGGCGATATTAGCCTACTAGGTCACGAAGTTGCGGCCAAGATCACGACTTATAAATCTGGTCACAATCTACATAATCTACTTTGTAGAAAGCTACTAGAAACTCCATCAGCTTATGAAATAGTATCTGCAAACTCTCTACAAAAAGAAGCTGTAGAAGCTTTTGATCTTCCTCAAAATATTTTCCCTGTTTTTGCTTAATCCTTATTTTTTAGTTTTAAATTAAGTACCATAAAATGGTTTTTCAACTATAATTAACTTATGAAAGTTAAACTTATATTTCTATTCTTCTGCATTTCTTTAAATATCTCTTCAAAAGAGAAAATTTATAAATTTGCGATTATTGCTAAAAACTCTGAACAAAAATTCTATAAAGAAGTTCAAAAAGGGTGTGAAAGAAGAGCTGCTGAACTAAAGAATGTAGAATGTATATTCCCAAAAACAAAATCGGCCAACCACCTAGTTCAAGAAAGAATACTAATGGAGCTATACAATAGTGATATTGATGGAATTGCTATGGCGGTCATTAATTCTGATTACACCGAAAAGTCTTTGGAAAAGTACTTAAGAAAAGATGTTCCTCTCATTACATTTGATGCTGATTTTTCTAAGAAGGTTTTAACTAAGAATCAGACCATTCGAAAGGCCTATATCGGTACCAACAACTACCAACTAGGAAAAACTTTAGCCGAATTATTTTATAAAGATAAACCTATTCCAAAAGAATACTGTGTTCTTAGTGGAAATAGGATTGCGGACAACTTAAATCAAAGAGTGAAAGGTTTTGTAGAAACTCTAACTAAGCTTGATAAAAAGAAATACTATATTCACAATGAAAGATGCCCTGTTTATAGTTATGAAAAATCAGATAAGTCTCTTAGCTTTTTTAGAAAAATATTGCGTCTACAAACTGAGGACAAGCTTGTACCGAGTGTTATTATAATGGGAACTATAGCTCAAGAGGATGAAGCTAAGTTTAGAGCAATGATCACAGAAAGCGGTAAGAAGAAATCTGAATTGAATATATATTCAATAGATACCATTCAAAACCAATTGAATCTTTTAAAGGATGGTTACCTAAAGGGACTAGTTGGTCAAAAGCCTGAAGAAATGGGAAGTAGATCCATTGATTTACTATTCAGTATAAAAAAGGGAGTTAAAGTCAAAGAACTTAATTATACTGACTTAAATATCTGCACTCGAAGTAACTATTTAACTTGCACAAAATCTTCTAAATGATCCTTTGCTTTTTGCGAAATTTCTCTACCTCGCGGTGTACGAATTAGAAATCCTTCTTTTAAAAGGTAAGGTTC
This sequence comes from Halobacteriovorax sp. HLS, assembly GCF_004006665.1. Classification (NCBI taxonomy): domain Bacteria; kingdom Pseudomonadati; phylum Bdellovibrionota; class Bacteriovoracia; order Bacteriovoracales; family Halobacteriovoraceae; genus Halobacteriovorax; species Halobacteriovorax sp. HLS. The sequence goes on along the minus strand of NZ_QOCL01000002.1, from coordinate 338,024 downwards.
ATAGACATCTTCAATCGTTGTCCTATCTTCCGAGAGAGTTGCACACAAAGCTTCAATTCCTACAGGACCACCATTATAATACTCGTGAATTACTTGGATAATTTTTCTATCCATTCGATCTAGTCCGTAAGAATCTATATCCATAAGGTCTAAAGACTTCTCAACAGCATCATCACTTATATAATTATTCTTCGAAACAATTGCATAGTCTCTAACTCGTCTAAGAATTCTATTTGCAATTCTAGGTGTACCTCTAGAGCACTTGGCCATATGAGTTTTCACATCACCTTCTAATGAAATCGATAATTTTTTAGCATTATTTTCTACTATCTGTGATAGTTCTTCATGATTATAGAAATCAAAATGAAGGTGTGCCATAAACCTATCTCTAAGAGGACTTGATAATAAACCTGACCTCGTAGTTGCTCCTATTAGAGTGAAAGGGGCAATTCCAATTTGCATTGTTCTCGCCGATGGCCCCTCTCCAATTAGAATATCTAGTCTATAATCTTCCATAGCAGAATATAGTATCTCTTCAACTGAAATATTCATTCGATGAATTTCATCAATGAATAGAACATCCCTCTCGCCAAGATTGGTTAAGATAGCAGCGATATCACCTTTCTTTTCAATTGCCGGTCCTGAGATTACGTGCAATTCACTTCCAAGGGCCTTTGCAATTATCATTGCAAGTGAAGTTTTACCAAGTCCAGGAGGACCAGAAAGTAGCGCATGATCCATGGCCGCGTTACGAATCTTGGCCGACTCAACCATCACTTCAATATTTTGAACAACTTTTTTTTGTCCTACATATTCACTAAAGTCTTCCGGTCTTAAAAAAATTTCTCTTTGAGACTCTTCGCTTGATATTTCATTAGAGACTATTCTTTCATCATTCATAATTATACTTCTCGAAGCACAAGGTGAATAAGTTGTTCAGGCTTAGTTATTTCGTTAGAGCCTAGTATTTTCTGTGCTATAGGAATAACTTTCTCTTCTTTAAACCCTAATTCTTTACAAGCAAGAATCGTATCGTTGAGAATAAGGTGATCACTTGTACTTTCGACTTCAGTCTCCTGAGTAAACATTTCAGGCTGAATACTTACAGTAGAAGTAGCCGCTATAGGCTGAGCTCCCAGTGTCTTATTAGAATACATTTTAATTTTTGACACTTTATTTTGAAGGTCTAATATCATCTGAGCTGCTGCTTTGGCTCCAATTCCAGGAGCTTTGGTCAATGTTTTTTTATCATCCATAGTGATCGCATTAATAATTTGATCAACTCCAATATTGCTTGCCAGACTGAAGGCAGATTTAGGACCAACACCTTTAACTGAAGTTAGAAGTTCAAACATCTTCTTTTCACGAATAGTTCTAAATCCGTAAAGCTCTTCACTGGCCTCTCTAATAACATGGGAGATAAAAATTGATGTGACATTACCTTCGGGCAAAACTTGATGAAAATAAACTTGATACCCTATTCCCGAATTTGTAAGGATTACGGACTCAACTCCATCGCTAAATAAAACTTCACCTTGTAGATGTCCAATCATGTTGTTCTTTCCTTGTGCTTAAAAACACTTTTTAATGTTCGCCCTTTGCTCGGGCGGCCAGTTGTCTTTGTAGATAATTGCTTTCCACTATTTAAAGCATGACATAGAGCAATTGCAAGAGCATCGGACTCATCGTGAGAGCCGAATTTTAATTCTCCAAATATCATTTGAAGAGTTTTATCAATTGCTGCTTTATCTGCATGACCATATCCACTAATTGTAGATTTTATGAGATTAGGTGCATATTCGAAAACTTTTCCCTTTCTTGTTTGTACAATGGCAGCGACCATAGCGCCTCTGGCCTGAGCCAATTTTGCTAACGAACTCACACTCTTTACAAAGATCAATGCCTCAATAGAAACTTCATCAGGTCTATGCTCAAGCATCAAAGTATTAATAGAGTCATAAATAACTCCAAGCCTATCCACAAAATTGTCGATTTTTGCATACTTCAAAGTTCCCGAATCTAGAAAATTAATTTTCCTGCCATTTACTTCTATTAATGCCCATCCGGCGCTTCTAGAGCCAGGATCAATTCCCAAAATTTTCATAATTAATTGTACATGGATGTTAGAGTAATCGTCTAGAAACTATCCTTGGTGTTTTGATCTTACAAATTGTCCCAGATAGAATACGAGAGAGCCTCCAACCAGTTGTAAGAACTCAAGCTGTCCATAATTTCCCTTATTCATTCCAGAAAAAAGGCATAGACCCACTGAAGCAAATCCTATAAGCTGTAGACCTAGACCCATGTAAAAAACCACTTAGTACTCCCACTTCTTGTAAAATCGTACTATATGGTGAAAGAAGAGAAATTTCAAAAAATATTCTAGCTTCGCTCTGCGGTATTTTTTGAGCAGGATACTTATAATGAATAAGAATGAAACTATAATAATGAAGTCGAAGCCTCTAATTAAAGAGTCTGTCGAGAACTTAAAAAATAGATGCTCAGCACTAAAGCAAGAAGGTATAATTCCTACGATGAAGGTTATTCTCGTAGGCGACAATCCAGCAAGCTTACTTTACACAAGAAATAAGAAGAAATTCATTGAAAACCTTGGTGCAGAATGCGAAATCATTAAGTTACCAAGCGATCTTAAAGAAGACGACTTCTTAGATCATGTAGCAGATATAGTAAGTGACCCAAGTGTTCACGGCTGCTTTGTTCAGCTCCCACTTCCTAAACACCTAGCGCATATAAATGTTGGAGAGCTCATTCCTCCCTATAAAGACGTTGATGGATTTAATAAGTTCAATGTTATGAATCTCTACCAAGGTGAAAAAGGTGAAGGAGCGCTTATTCCTTGTACACCAAAAGGAATTGTAACAATTTGCAATTACTACGGTATTGAAATAGAGAATAAGAATATTACAATTGTTGGTAGATCACTAATTGTCGGTAAACCCTTGAGTCTCCTACTTACTAACCACAATGCCACTGTTAGTTTATGTCACTCTAAGACACAAAACTTAAAAGATCATACCAAACAAGCTGACATTATTATCATGGCCATAGGAAGTGCGAAGTTTCTTACTAGGGACTATCTAAGTGATTCCAAATCCCAGGCCATTATCGATGTTGGAATGAATCAAGACGCCGAGGGCAAACTATGCGGCGACACCGATTTTCACAATATTAAAGATCACGTATCCGCAATCACTCCCGTTCCTGGTGGGATTGGACCGATGACGATTCTTTCTTTGGCCCAAAATCTTTTACAAGCTGCTGAAAAGAGCTTATAAAATTATCTAATAATTAAACTTCACAGGAGAATGTATGGGTCTTTTAACGACTTCTTTACACCAGGTTCATTTGGACTTAGGCGCAAAGATGGCCCCTTTCGCTGGTTATGATATGCCTCTTCAGTATTCGTCAGTAAAAGATGAATCAAATGCAGTTCGAACTAATTGCGGTGTATTTGATGTTTCTCACATGGGTGAATTCTTTGTAACAGGAAAAGATGCAATAAAATTTGTAGACTACCTTATTACAAATGACTTTCTGTCAGCTGACTTACATAAAGCCGTTTACTCACCTCTTTGCAGAGAAGACGGGACCACTATTGATGATTTGATAGCCTACAAGCTCGGACAAGAAAGAGTACTTATTTGCGTGAATGCTTCAAATATTGAAAAAGATTGGAACTGGATTTCTTCACAGACGAATTCTTTTGATATTGAACTTGTAAATAAGTCTTCTGAGTACTCACTATTGGCCGTACAAGGCCCAAAAGTAGTTGAAATCTTTAAAAGTATTGAACTTCTTTCGGATGAAGACAATATGGAATACTACAGTGCTAAAGAGCTTAACAAGCTTGGAGAGCAGGTTATTTTGGCAAGAACTGGTTACACTGGTGAAGATGGATTCGAAGTTTTTTGCTCCCATGATATGGCAAAGAATCTTTGGTCTAAATTACTAGATAAAGGAGCGCTTCCTTGTGGACTAGCTGCTAGAGACGTTCTTCGTCTAGAGGTATGCTACCCACTCTATGGTCACGAACTAAATGACCAACTCACCCCACTTGATGCAGCTCTGAAGTGGACTGTTAAAACTCAAAAAGATAACTTCATTGGAAAAGCCGCTCTTATAGAAAGTAAGCCTAAAAAGCGCCTTGTTAAACTTAGTCTTGAAAAAGGTATTCCAAGAGAAGGGTACAATATTCTGAACTCCAAAGATGAAATAATTGGCGTAGTTACGTCTGGAACTATGTCTGTTGCAACAGGAAAAGGTATCGCACTTGGACTTGTAGATTCGGATAAGTTTCCTAAAGATAAAGCATTTAAAATTAATATAAGAAAGAACAATATTGAAGCTATTTACCATGTAAAAGCATTCGTCACAGGAGGACACAAGTAATGTCTAACAATATTCCAGCTGAGCTTAAATACACAAAAGACCATGAATGGGTACTACTTGAGGGAGATATTGTCTCTGTGGGTATTACCGACTTCGCTCAATCATCACTAGGAGATATTGTCTTCGTTGAGTTACCAGAAATTGGTACAGAGCTTTCGGCCGAAGATACTTTTGGAGTTGTAGAGTCAATTAAATCTGTGAGTGATCTCTACTCGCCTGTATCAGGAGAAGTAGTGGAAGCAAATACTGATCTTGAAGCTGGTCCTGAAGCTTGTAACGAAAATCCATATGGTTCTTGGATGATTAAACTTAAAGTTTCATCATCTGATGAATACAACGCTTTAATGTCTTCAGAAGAATATCAAGAACATTGTTCAAATTTATAAAAGCTAAAAAGGGCCGGATTTGTTCTGGCCCTTTTCGAAATCAAGAAAAAAATAAAAAAAATTTGTTTCCAGAAGTCAATTACGCACCCGCTAAAAAATGGCCTATTTTCATGAAAAAAATCACTTAAAAATATGTCTTTTTTTCACAATGATTTTTTTTTCACATTGAGTTTTTTTCCCTTTACGAAAGGCCCTCTGCCAAGCATACTGACGCTCGTTCTCTACTAAGAACCGGCAATAGAAACTCTTAAATCTTAGGTTATTTAAATATATGATTTCTGAAAATCAAGAATCAATTCAATTATTAAATACTGCAATTATCAAATCTAAAGAAAAGAAAATTGATAATACTTTTGAAGATAGACTTGCTGTAGCTTGTAGTTCTTCTGAAATGGAAGCACTTAGCGTGGCGATTTCTCACCTGTCTGAGAAACAAAAAATATCGAGAGATCAAGCTGCAATTGCTCTGATCGAAAGAATGAGAGAACTTGATTCAATCTGGAATGACTATGTTATGATGGAAGGGATTAGCAATCTGAAAGATCTTCTTGGTAAGTCACAAAAGCACTAAGACTTAACAACGAATCCCCATTCAATTTTTGCGTAGCCATTTTTAACTAAATCCGATGGAGGATTAGGAAATGGTCCAGCTTTATTAAATGATTCTATTGCTGCGTCATCAAGCTCATTTATCCCACTTGTAGACTTCACTTTTACTTCAGTAATATTTCCACTTTTATCAATGGTTATTGTTAGTGACGTTATCTTATTTTCATCACTTGCAATAGATCTCCCCTTTTTCCACATCTTCTTGGCCTGTTTGCGAAGAGAATCTCCCCAATGCTGCTCAAGCTTTTGTCTAATTCTAAAGTAGAAACCGTAGTACTTGTATTCTATTGTATTTAGCTTTGTCATGTCGCCTAAAGGAAGGTCCTCAATAAAATCATTATTCTGAGCAAGGCCAAAAGCTTTAATCTGACCATTCTTTAGACCTAACTTCGGAGCACTCTTAGAGGCTGGTTTTTTAGTAAAAGTACTTCCTAAGCCTAGGTCCGTTAGCTTAATATTCTTAGGATCGAATTTCTTAGTCTTAGTTTTCTTTGCCGCAACTTTCTTAGTTTCATTGCTCTTGCCCTTAGAAGACTGAACAACACTCTGAGAAGCTTCTTTTGATCCTGTTCTAATACCTTTACCGGCAGACTTAAACGAACCTGTCGTGGCCGCCTTGGTTTCTCTGTCAACTTTTTGATTTTGCTTACTTAAATATTTTGCGTCCTTCGGATCTTCTTTAACTTTTTTAAGTTCGCTATTCACAATTTGCATTGGTTTAGTCTTAGACTTTCTTAACTTTAGCTTGATTTTCTTAGGGGTCGACTCCGAAACTTTAACCAAAGGTGATTTCTTTAAATCGATTCGGGATATTAGAAAAGCTCCGTGAAATAAAATAGACACTACAATAGGAAGAAAAAGTAATTTCTTAAAATTATCCTTATCTTTATTCGTCTTATTCTCAATCATGCAGGTTTCCTCGGGAACAATTGTCCTTCACAAACCTATCGGAAGATTTTTTTAAATATTAATCTTTATTGATTATTATAATAATCATCTTCTTCCAAAAACCTAGTTGAACTGTCAGACTTTAGCTTTTCAATATCTTCTTCTTTTTGGCTACCAGGCTCTGTCCCTTCAACAAATGACTCTAAAAATGCATCCGGCTGTCCTGGACGGGCCAATCTACCCGTATTCTTGTCGATCTTTACATTTATAACTCCTAATGGAGCTGTAAAGTCGTATTCTCCGCGCTTTTTGAGCCCTTCTCGCATAAACTCTTTCCAAATTGGTAATGCTGACTTTGCCCCAGTTTCGGCCCAGCCTAGTGTCTTATTATCATCAAAACCTGTCCAAACTCCCGTAACAATATTCGAAGAAAAACCTAGAAACCATGCATCTACATAATTGTTAGTGGTTCCTGTTTTACCACCAAGAAAAGGACTAACTTCTTTAGCAGACTTTCCTGTCCCGTGAAGAACGACACCTCTAAGTAGGTTAGTCATAATATAAGCAAGGCGAGGATCATAAACCTGATCTCCTCCAAGGGCTACGTGGAAAGGGTTAATTTCTTGTTTTTCTTGGTTCTCGTCTATATTTGAAACAGCATCGCTTTCAGCTTGGGCCATCTTTTCTAAAGCTTCATCGTCAACAGTGTCACTATTTTGTTGAACAACCTCTTTACGTTCAACCAATTCATAATTTTTTCCAAACCTATCTACAATTGAAATAATCGACTTTGGATGAACTAACTTTCCACCGTTGGGAAAGATTGCATAGGTTGAAACTATATCCATTAAGGTCACACCAAAAGAGCCTAGCGCTAAACTTAAATCCTTATCAAGCTTAGCATTAAAGCCAATTCTATCTGTAAACTCTAAGATTTTTGGTACGCCAATTTCAGATGCAAGTTTAATAGTAGGAATATTTCTAGACTTCTCAAGAGAGTTTCTAAAAGTCATTGGACCAATAAATTTACCATCATAGTTTCGTGGCTTCCAATTAAGAGTCGAGTCTGATCCGCCTAATGCTTCTGGAGAATCAAGAAGTATACTTGCGGGAGTAAAACCATTTTCAAGCCCAGCTGCAAAGAGAATTGGCTTAAACGATGAGCCTGGCTGACGAGTAGACTGAATAGCTCTATCGAACTGAGATCTACCAAAGTCAGCTCCCCCAACAAAAGAGATTATTTCTCCATTCTTTGGATCTAAAGAAACTAAAGCTCCTTCAGCATCTGGAATTTGGTCTAATTCGAAAAGCACATACCTTTCTTTCTTAACAAGATCATAGTCTTTAGATTTTTTAAAACGTGGTAAGAAGTTCTTCCAAATATACTTCTCTATACCTACTGAGTTTCTAAGCATAGAGACATGAATTATATCTCCTACTTTTAAGATAGAAGTTGGTTTCGTTACATACCCATAATAGGCCCTTTCCTCAGTAATAACTCTTTCGTGGGCCCAGCGAAATTGCTCATATGGAATAATTCCATTGATACCTGCGTAGCTTACGTAAATCATTCTCGAAGAGTTATCTATTCTTCTAACAACCGCTCTATAAATTTCATCTTTTGATAGAAACCCTAAGACAGGATCATTGGGAATATTTCCAGGATAGTACCTTTTGCTAATCAACTTCTCGAAAAAAGCAAAGTGGGACTTTTCTCTTTCCTCAATAAGCTCTTCAGTAGATTCAACTTCGTATTTACGAGATAGATCTTCATTTAATGTGAAGTATAACGACTTATCTTTCAGCAATTCGGTTCTTTGTTTTACTAAATATTCCTCAACCTCTTTAGTTGTTTCAAAATGCCCTAAAGCACCTTTAAACCCTTGTCGCTTATCAATCCCTTTAACACCTTCAAGAACTTGTTTTTCAGCTGTTACTTGAAGATCGTAATCAATAGTCGTTTGAATTCTAAAACCATTTGTCAAAAAGTTCTCGCTTCCTACAAGTTCAATCACTCTTTGCCTAACCCAATCAGTGAAGTGACCCGCTTTGAAATCAGAACTCTTTCTTAATCTAAACTTGATCTTCTCAGCTAAAGCGTCCTTGTACTCTTGTTCAGTAATCTTTCCAGTTGCATACATTCGACCTAAAACATATCCCTGTCTCTTAATTGCATACTGAGGATTAATATATGGTGAGTACTTACCTGGCGCAACCAACAAACCTGCAACCATTGCACTTTCAGCAATTGTCGCCTCATCTAACTCTTTTCCAAAGTATCCTTTAAAAGCAGTCGTCACACCATAATAACCGCCACCAAGGTAGACTTGATTTAAGTATAGAAATAAAATTTCCTCTTTTGAAAACTTCTCTTCGATTCTCTGAGCAAGTAGAAAATCTTTAATCTTACGAGCAATTGATCTCTCCTGAGAAAGAAGCAATGACTTTGCAACCTGCTGAGTTATAGTTGACCCACCCTGAACAACCTTTCCAGCTTTGAGGTTTGCGATAAATGCTCTTACTACACCAAAGTAATCAACTCCTTTGTGTTCATAGAAGTTGTCATCTTCTGCAGAAAGGAAAGCTCCTACGACCCTTTTTGGTATGTCAGAAAATTGTGTAACTTCTCTTCTTTCTTTTCCAATCTCTGCTAAGACAGTTCCATCTTTAGCAAGAATTTGGCTAGGTATCGCTGGATTATAATCAGCTAAAGAAGAAATTTTGGGTAGCCCAAATGAAAAATATATAACGACGGTTGCAACGATTAGCCCTCCAAGAAGTGCTGACCCAAGACCAAACCATAAAAGTTTTATTATAACGTTTTTCATTATTTCTTATATCCCTTTTGCATAAATTCTCTTAATGCGACTATAGACTGGTCATTATCTTCTACCGAGTTTCGCATTAATTGTTGTAGATCTTTAACCTTATCCATATATACCTGCTTAAGGTTGATATTAAACCACCGCAGTTTATCATTAATTACTTCTTTATGGTGAATGGCCAATCCTGCGAGCTTACTATAAATTCCAATTAGAAAGTGATTGCCTTCACTTAGACTTAATTCTTCACCTAGAGAATTAACAACGGCCAATCTATCAATTCCCTTATCCATTAAATCACTGATTTGCAAATCTCCTCTCAATAGAGGTGATTGAAAATATTCTGACTCTTCATTAAAATCAAAATTTATAACTAGGACATTATAAAGATTACCACGAGATAAGTAACGTACTTTGCCTAGCTTTTTGTCATATATTGGAAGAATAAGTGCATACTTAAGTTCTTCGATTCTCTTATCTTCAAACTCACTTTTCAAAAACTTGAAGAACACCTTCTTCCATTCACTCGATAAATAAACAGAATCTTTAAATGATTCCATCAACGAAAAGAACTTCCACTCTGCATGGTCCGGTGATATCCCCATTGCGAGCAACGAAGCAATCACGGCCCCCATTCCGGCACCCGAGTAAACATTTGGAGTTATCTGATACTTTTGTAATTGACTGACAATCCTTAAATAGGACAAAGAGTTAAAACCGGCGGGATAAAGATAGAGTCCAATTACATCGCTTGGTACTGATGCCTCAAAAACCTCTTTGGAATCAACTTCCGGTCCATATCCAGATACTGTCTTCTTACCTTCTATAATCGGAATTTTTTTATAACTTTCTTTTTCTAAATCAACACCAATATATGAATAGCTCTCATTTGTAGAATCAAGCTGACTACATGAGCTAAGAGTTATTAATATAAGGAGTAAAAGAACTTTCATTCTTCTAAGTTTACCTCATTTAATGATTCTGTGAGCTTGGTAATTTTTTTTTCGGCTTTGCCTAACTGGTCTTTACAAAATTTATAGAGCTTTACACCTTCCTCAAATTTTTCAATACTGTCATCAAGGCCAAGCTCCCCATGCTCCAAACTGGATACGAGTTGTTCTAAATCATCTAATGACTGCTCAAAGCTTTTTTTCTCTTTCACCATTTAATTATCCCAATTTATTGACACACAAAGTCGTTTCAAAGGAAATTTTGCCACCTTGGTGGTGCAAAAAATTCCATTATTTTCTGAATTATAACCCATAGAAACACTATAAAGATACAATATCAGACACTTACTTTCTATGGATAAATTTGCCGATGTAGAGAAATTGGCACTCTCATTGCTATGATTACTACAGTGGAGGAATATTTTGTCAGGATGACACTACTTCACATATATCCAGGAGGGATAATTTGAAAGAACTTTGGGTTCCATTATCAGGTGCGATTGCTCAGCAAAGAAAAGTTGAGACCATTGCAAATAATGTTGCCAATGCAAACACTCCAGGATTCAAGAAAGAACAAATAGTTTTTAAAGAATATCTAACACAATTCGAAAAAGGCACTGAACAAGATATAGACCTTCCTCATAAAGAATGGAAACCAGAAGACTTCTACAGAAGCTATGGTGCAGAACATGCAAAAGTAAAAGTAGATGGAACTTTCACTGATTTTGAACAAGGACAACTAACTCCAACAGGAAATTCACTTGATCTAGCGCTTCACGGGAAAGGCTTTTTCGAGATTCTTACTCCAAATGGAGTGAGATATACTAGGCAAGGCGCTTTGACTATAAACAATCAAGGTCAGCTCGTCACTCAGAGCGGGAACCCTGTATTATCTAAAACAGAGCAAAACCCAGATCCAGTAGAGGGCGTTCAGGCTCAACTAACTCCTCCACAAGAAAGAATAATTACTCTTCCACAAGGTCGAATGACTGTAAATCTTCAAGGAGAAGTTTTGGTTAATAATCAAAAATTAACAGATCTATCCGTTGTTGAATTTGAAGATATTCAAGGTTTAAGAAAAGAAGGAAATTCTCATTTTATAAATAAGAGTCCTAACAATATCAAACAAGTTGTTAATACAACGGTACAGCAAGGCTTTATTGAACAGTCTAATGTTAATGCCGTTCAAGAAATGTCTGAACTAATTAAAGCTAATAGACAATTTGAGAGTATACAAAAAGTAATAAAAGTCTATGACACAATAAGTGGCAAAGGCGTAAACGAAATTGGAAAATTCTAAGGATTTAAATGTACAATTTAACTAAGGCCCTTATTCTATCTGTATTCCTACTACAATTGCCAAAAGCAAATGCAATGTTACGTGCTCTAAACACCGCTGCAACAGGCATGGCAGCACAGGAGATGAATGTTTCGACTATTTCCAATAATATTGCCAACGTAAATACTACTGGCTACAAGAAGCAAAGAACAGAAATTCAAGATTTACTTTACGAAACAGTCACAGAAGCGGGATCAAGATCAAGTGTTTCAACACTAAATAATGTTGGCGTTCAGATTGGCTCAGGTGCGAAAGTTGCCGGAGTAAGAAAAGAATTCTCACAAGGTGCTCCACAAATTACAAATAATCCGTTCGATCTAATGATAAACGGGGAAGGCTTCTTTGGGATAGTAATGCCCAACAACGAAGTTCGCTACACTAGAGACGGTGCATTTAATGTTGATAGCACAGGAACTCTTGTTAATAAGCAAGGTTATAAACTATATCCATCATTTGTTTTTCCTCCTGGTGTTAAGAGTGTGAACATTGCTCAAGACGGTAGTATGGAAGCTTACATGTCAAATCAGGTTGAGCCTGTAAACCTAGGACAAGTCCCAATTTTTACTTTCATTAATCCTATCGGGCTGAAGTCTACCGGCATGAACCTTTATGCCATGACCAAGTCTAGTGGACAAGCAATTCAAAATATCGCTGGAGAAAATAGCTCTGGCTCAATCAATCAAGGGCAATTAGAAGGCTCTAACGTAAGTATTATGAATGAGATGACCTCTCTAATAAAGGCCCAAAGGGCTTATGAAATGAATTCCAAAGTAATGGGTGTTGCGGATCAGATGCTACAGACTGTTAATAATATAAGGTAACTAATGAAACTAGTTTTAATAACATTAATTCTTTTTACCACTTTTACAGCATGGTCAAAGCCATGCTCTATAACTGTACATCCAAAAATTTACACAATTTCTGAAAATATTAGCACTCTTACTAAGGATGTTATCAAGGAATCTAATTGTGAACGTAATGTTCAATTAGATTTCGTCAGATTTCTAATAACAACCCAAGGTGTTGTCTCTAGTTCTCAACTAGCGAGAATGTTTAACTCTATAGAGAATAAAAAGGTAACAATTCATCCTAAGAAAATCTCTATTAATAAATTAGAAGATTTCTTAACCGAAAGAATAGCCTTTTCAAAAAACTGGTTCGTAAAAAATATTTCTACAGCAGCAAGAACTTCAGCAGTCATCTTAAGCGAAGAGGAAAGCTTACAAGTTGATTGCCCAAGTTGCAGTTTCCCTGGAAATAAAAGTATTCGCATAATTAGTCAAAACCCAATTAGCAATACAAATAAAGTACAAATCATAAACGCAAAGGTTCTTATAAAGACTGTTGCATTAATACCTAGAGGAATGATTCAAGTGAATAATCAATCTCTAAGTTCTTCAATGTTTAAAGAAGAGGAAGCTTTTGTTGATAACCCAGCCCAGGTCTTTACGAACAAAAAGTCATTAGTATTCTACAAAGTTAACAAGCCACTTAATGGTGAAAAGCCATTACTTATATCAGATCTTGTTCCTGTTTCTATTGTTAAAGCAGGAACACCAGCAAGTATTACTCTTTCGCAAGATGGAATTTCACTTAAAAGTACAGCTATTCCTCTGAGAAATGGTAAATATGGAGAAATGATCCAACTAAGATCATCAAGAAGTAAAAAGATAATTACAGGAAAAGTTATAGACTATAACAAGGTTGCAATTGAGTTATGAAGTTTACAAAGTTACTAATCATTATTTCAACATCACTACTGTTTTCATGCAGTAACTACATTAATAAAATGTATAACGACTTAGATAGAGATCAAGTTAGAAGAAATCCACCAAGACAAGATCAGTTTCAGCGCTTCAGAAACCCGACTGCTCAAAACAACTACCACAATCAACTGAGTAGACCTGTGGCAAATAATTACCAAAACGATCGTAACAGACCACCTCAGGTAAGAAGAAACTATAAGCCTCAAAGTTCAATAAAAAAAAGATATACTGCAGATGACTTAACAGACACTTCAAGAAACGACAGCAGTCTATGGGCAGGAAAAGGAAGACAGAAGCATCTTTTCACAGCTCAAAAGGATAAGAAGCATGGTGATATTATTTTAGTAAATGTTAAGAAAACTCTTAAAAATGATATGACTCTAGAGTTAAAAAAAGCATTTCCAGATTATCCTAAGGTTGCCAAGGCGCCAGAGAAAGATGAAAAGAAAGAGCAGTCAGCTCAGCCAGAAAATGACGATCAAGCAAAGAGTGAAAAAGAAGGAAAAGTTTACGACCGAATTTCAAGTGTCGTAATCGAAGAAATAAACGAAGGGCACCTTCTTTTACGCGGGCAAAAAAGTGTTTTGTTTAAAAAGAGAAAAAGGCTAGTTGAAATTCAGGCCTTAGTATCGAGAAGAGATATAACTGATTCTGACACTATAGACTCTGACAAAATGTTAGAAACTAGCGTACATATTTTAAGGTAATTTATGAAAAAACTTTTTGCTATCATTCTTCTTACACTCAGTCTTTGCTCTTTGGCCTCACCATCTAGGCTAAAAGACCTAGTTACAGTGAAAGGTGTTAGAGACAATCCAATTATTGGATATGGACTTGTTATTGGTTTAAACGGTACTGGTGATGGTGGCGGTGAAATTACGAATAGATCCCTCAAAAGGATGTTTGAAAAACTTGGTTTAAACCCGCAAAATGAAGTGTCCTCTAAAAATGTAGCTGCCGTAATTGTAACCGCAAAGCTTCCCCCATTCGCAAGACAGGGACAGAAACTTGATGTAACAATCTCTTCAATTGGTGATGCCAGCTCTTTGGCCGGAGGAACTCTTCTAGTTACGCCTCTTAAGGCAGGTGATGGAGAGATATATGCAATTGCATCTGGTCCGATGTCTATTGGTGGCCTACAAAAGGGTAAAGCATTTGCAACGACTGGTACTATTCCAAACGGAGCAACAGTTGAAAATGAAGTTCAACTCGACTTTGATAAAAAGAAGTCTTTACGCTTCTCTTTAAATCATCCTGATTTTACAACAGCTGCAAGAGTTGAAAAAATAATTAACCAAGAGCTTGGTGGAAAATATGCAAGTGCAAAAGACGCGGCAACAATAGATATTATTATTCCATTTCAATACCAAAGAGATGTTGTTCAATTATTAGCAATAGTAGAAAATTTTAAAGTTAATGCTGACTCTGCTACAAAAATTGTTATCAATGAAAGAACTGGAACAATTGTGGCCGGTGGAGAAGTCAAACTTACTCCAGTAGCGATAGCTCATGGTGACTTAACAATCGAAGTTAAAGGCGAAGGTGACAAGGGCGCGGAGAAGGCAAATTCGCTCTATTATATAGACCATAAAAGTACACTAAATGACTTGGTTAAAGTATTAAATGCCTTTGGAGCGACTCCAGAGGACCTAATTTCAATATTTAAGGCCTTAAAAAGCAACGGATCACTTGTTGGTGTACTAGAATTAATATAAATAGTATTCGGTGCTAGATTTGAGTACCAAATAGTGCTAGAATTAAGTTATAGAGCGGTAGTCGAGGAATGACAATCGCTAAAACAAGGTCAGGATGACTATGAAAAATATCTCTAATTCCCTATCTGTAAATCCATCAAATGGAAAAGTTTCTAAGGCTGAAAGCAAGAAGTTTATTCCTAAGCCTTATCTTGAGGCCGCTCAAAGTATGGAAAAGCAATTCGTCAAACTCATGATTGATGAGATGAAGAAAACATCTCAATCTGACAAGCCTGCTTCAACAGGTATGGACTACTATATGGACCTTGAAAGCGATGAACGTGCTAAGGCCATGGTTCAAAGAGATCAAATTGGATTACAAGATTTGATTTTAGATAAGATTTATCCAGAAAAATATAGAAATATTCATGCGTTCAACGCCTACCAGGAACAAACTGGTCAACAAGTCAGAAAACCATCTGTTGAAATGAATAATTCTAATACTTCAGAATACGAAGGTATAGAGTTGTATAAAGCCAACTCAAATAATAAAGTTCAAAACGGACTAGGTTCGGAGGCACGTCATGACTAATATTGAATCAACTCGATCAAAGTTTTTCCCAGGAACTAAAACAAATGTTTCAGGAAGTAATGCTGCCAAGATTAACGCCTTAAAGCGTAATGATGCAACTAGAACTACTGAACTTAATGATATGGCAAAGAGAGATACAAATGTTGCCATTCCAGAGGCCATTAAAGATTTCTCTAGGATAAGAAAGGCGGTAGATGCAGCACCAGAGGTAGATAACTCTGAAAAAATTGCTCGTCTAAAAGCGCAAGTTCAAAACGGTACATACAACGTTAACTATGAAGCATTAGCTGATAAGATTCTAAGCGAAGAGTTATAAAAGATGGATACACAAAAAAAGGAACTTTTTTATTTTCAAATAACAGATTTGTGGAAAAAGTTATGTGAAGAACATTCCGTACTCTTTGACCAAACTTGTGATGAGTATTCTTTATTATTAGGAAGTCAGATAGAAGAGCTTGAAGTCAAGATCGAAGAAAAGCAAGAAACTATTGCAAAGATAGGCGCCCTAGAAACTATTAGAGAAGAGCTAATCAGCAATGTAAATAAGCATCTAGGTGCTAAAATCACAAATGTTTCAGAGCTCATAATATTCTTTCAAGATTTTGAACATACTTTAAACCAAAAACATTTAAAGAGTTTCAATGCTCTTTTAATCGATATTATTGAAAAAATTCAAGTTCAAAACAAGAATAATCAACTCTTTATTAATAAAGCGCTAGGCTCACTTAAGAGTATTCGCGAAGAAGCGCTCGGTGAAAAGAGCTACTCTACTTATAATAATAAAGGAAGCGCCAAAGCAAGATCGCTTTCGGTATAGAGGTATAGTTGTCAGATTTACTTAATATTGGTCGTACAGGTTTAAATGCTTCAAAGAAGTCTCTAGAGACTACAGGGCATAACATCGCCAATGTTAATACCGAAGGATATTCTCGTCAAAGAGTTAATCAAACAACAAACACACCAATAACAAAAGGTGGGACAATTCACGGAACAGGTGTTCGTGTAAAGTCTGTTACTCGAATCAATGATGACTTCATCAACAAAAGACTTCAAAAAAGTATAACGAACAGCGAATTCTTTGAACAAAGAATGGATCGAATGTCTCAGGTTGAAAGTATTTTCAATGAAATTGACTCAGAAGGTTTAAATCAAGTTGTTAATAAATTCTTCAACTCTTTTAGAGAACTTGCTAACCAACCAGAAAATGAGACCATAAGATCTGTTGTTAGAGATCAAGCCAATTTAGTCGTTCAGGACTTTAGAAGAATCAATGAGAACCTAGACGCAATCTCGTCTGGTATTGATGCCAATATAAAAACTGAAGTTATAGATATTAATCAAACGGCTGAACATATTGCTAGCTTAAACAAGAAGATTCAATCTCTTGAGGCCGTTCATGAGGAAGTTGGAGACTTACGAGATCAACGAGACCTCGCAATTAGAAAACTTGCTGAGTCTTTTGATGTTAATACCTATGTCGACTCCAAAGGGAAGTATGTTGTTTCCGCTAAAGGTGTTGGAACTTTAGTCACAGGAACGTTAGTTCAAAAGCTTGAAGTTGGTACACGTAATAAAGAAGACTCTGCAAACGGTCTTGCAGGATCTGCTGAAATATATTTTGAAGGTAAGCCAGCCTTTCCTCTAACTCATAAATTCAAAGGTGGAAAACTTTCCTCTATGATAAAAGTTAGAAATGAAGATATTGTTGAAGTTAAAACAAAAGTAAATCACATAGCATATAATTTATCTAAGAGTGTTAATGCAATTCATAGAAGAGGTTATGTTAATAGATCCCTTACTAAAGATGAGGCCGGAAATGTTTCATCTGTAGATAATAAAGGGCTAACAACTGGAATAGATTTCTTTAAAGAACCAACAAGTGAAAAAGATGCAGCTTTAAATATGGATCTAAGCTCTGCTGTCAAAGAAGACTTATCTAATGTTGTTACTGCTCTTTCCCCTAACGCTCCAGGTGATAACAGAGTCTCACTGGCCATTTCGAAACTACAACACGAAAGAATTCTTGGTGAAAACGAAACAACACTTGAAGAGTATTATCTACAAACTGTCGGTAAGATTGGTCTAGAAACAGGAAAGGCAAGATTAGATAGTGAGCAATCTGAAGGCCTAAAGGCCCAGGCAATAGGTCTCAGAGAAAGGCTCGTTGGTGTGTCAATTGATGAAGAAGCAGCAAATATGGTCAGGTATCAACATGCTTACGAAGCTTCTGCTAAAATAATGCAAACCGCCGATGAAATGTTTAAAACAGTCATCGGAATTAAGAGATAAATAAATGTCTAGAGTATCTGAAAATAGTTCTACTGCAGCTCTCAAGTTTTCTCTTGGAAAATCCAAGTCAAAGCTTGAAAACCTGCAGATGAAAGGGTCAACCCTTAAGGATATTACTCGACCTTCAGACAACCCTATAAGTAACGTAGAAGCTCTTTCAATTAATTCGAGAGTCAACGACAATAAACAGTACTTAAGAAACTCAGACTACGCCCTACTGCACTTAAATGTTACAGAAAAGTCCCTCGAGCAATTAACAGATGTACTCACAAAGGCTAAAGAAATTGCAATTTCTCAGTCTTCTGATTTCTACAATGAAGATGTTAGAAAGAATGTTGCCAACGAAGTGACTCAATTAAAAAATCTTGCCCTATCGATCTCTAATAAGAGAGTCGGTCAAAAGTATATTTTTTCAGGATATTCAACACTTACACTTCCTTTTGAAAGTACTGGAGAATACAAGGGTGACAAAGGCCACACTACAGTAGAAGTTGCAAAAGACTTCTTTTTACCTATAAATTTAAATGGTTATGAAGTTTTTTACTCTTCTGACGACACTTCGGACAAGAATGTTGACCCACTTAAATATGTAGATCCTAGCAAGAGCCAGGAAAACCAAGAAGCTCCAGTTCAAAGTAGAGAGCTGGCTTCTGTTAATAATGATAAATTTGAAAAACGTGATAATATATTTGCGCAGCTAGAAAGTTTAGCCGTTGCTTTAGAAACAAATGATTCAGGTCTAATTCAAAATCTTCTTGAAGAATTCGATGACAGTGTCTCCAGACTAATTACCTTGAGAACGAGAATTGGTTCTATTACCAGCTCAGTCATGAATTCCAAATCTAGACTAGAATCAGAGAATATAGACAGTGCGGAGCGCAAAAGCAAGCTTGTGGATGCGGACATTGCTGAAGTCTTTTCAGACATCACAAAACACCAAAATGTTCTTAAATCAACCTACCAATCATCACAAGGACTGATAAATCAGAACCTTATGGATTTCTTGAGATAAACCAACGAAGCTACTGATACTCGCAAAACCGGCAGTATAATTATTTTATAAGGTAAAATAATTGAGTCAATTTGAGCGTTTTTACTTGCCTTTTGATTTTGAAGGTAATATATGAAGCAATGCGGATCGAATCAGGAAGGTTCACAAAGTTGAGGTTTATTTATGCTCGTTTTGACAAGGAAGCTAGGAGAAAGCATCGCAATTGATGATCACATAAAAATTGTTGTGGTTCAAATCAAAGGCAAGCAAGTACGACTAGGTATTAAAGCGCCCAAAGAAACGAAAATTCACAGAGAAGAAGTCTACAAGGCCATTCAGGATCAGAATACTGAAGCGTCTATGGCAGATCTGTCTTCAATTTCAGACTTAGCTGACGAATTAAAGAAATAAGCAATAAATTCCTACTTGCACATCTGGTCCTACGACTGATAGAATCCTAAGGCGGGCTATTGTAGCCTGAATTTGGAGGCCATAAGTGAAAATCAACACAACCAGATTTGGTGAACTCGAAGTAGAGAAAAAAGATATAATTACTTTTAAAGATGGACTACTAGGTTTTGAAAAGCTTACTCAGTTCTTCATCGTCGATCCAGGTGATCAGACTCTTATTCTGTGGATTCAATCAGTTGATGACGCATCAACAGCTTTCCCTATTATCGAACCAAAAATATTTAAGCCTGACTATTCAGTTAAACTTCTTCCAGCTGAGCTTACAAGCTTAAGCCTAGAGAACCTAACTGATGCAAGTATCTATACGATCCTTACTATCCCACAAACAGTTACTGAAATGTCTGCAAACCTTAAAGCTCCTATTGTTATTAACAATAAGACTAAGATCGCAAGACAAATTGTACTTCAAGACTCTAAACTAGAAGTAAGATGTCAAATGTACACTGACTTAAAGAGATATATAGTAGCGTATACTTCAGATGACTCTGTTAGAACAAATGTTGAGCTTACTAAGCAAGACACTGTTACAGATACTGAAAACAGTGCCCCAACAGGTGCTAATCAAGAACTCAACTCAGAAGTTTAATATCAAGGTCAGCTTTTAGCTGACCTTTTTTTTTCCTTTTTAAATTTAATTCAGCTAGATGATTTTCCTCCTAAGGCGACTAAAGTGAGGTGGGGATTTATGGCGGGATCAGTAGATTTTTGTTGCGGAGGAAATGGTTTTGGGAACCTTTAATCGCCTTACAAGAACATATTCTCACTAAAGCAATTAGAAGTTGTCAGCTCTATGTCAACTCGCGGCCAATTCTTAAGCACAAAAAAAGCCTCAAACGAGGCCCTTCTAATATCAGCATAATTTTCTAGTTATATAAGGTCTATAGAGATGTCTCTGTCGCTGTCTGAGATAGATTCAGGTACATTGCAGCTTCAGAATTGTGAGGCTCTAAAGAGAGAACCTTTTCCCACTCTGCTTGAGCCTCAAGTATACTTCCATTTCCATACTGAAGTACGCCTAAAGCAATCCTACCATTTATATAATTTGGAGATTCATTTTTCAAAGTCTTAAGCTCATCAATTGCTTTAGAAATAAAGCCTTTCTTTGCATAGACTTTAGCAACCTTTATTCTAACTTCTAAATCTTCAGGGTTTAATGAAGCTACTTTATTATATTCAAATAATGCTTCATCATATCGGTTATAAGTCATATATAGGTCCGCCAGCTCAAGATGTTTAATTGCAAACTTCTTATTTACATGCTGATCATCAATACCCTCACTTCCGTGGGCCCTTGATTTAACTCTTTCATTTGCTTGGTTAAAAACTTTCTTAGCATCTTCATAGTGACCAATATCATTATAAAGAACTGATAAGCTAATTGCAGCATCTGTATGAGTAGGATCAAGAGAGATAACTTTATTAAATGCCTTAATCGCTTTACCAATTTCACCATTAATATGAAAAATATTCGCGAGATAAAAAAGCGCCTCAATAGCTTTTGGATCTATTTCTATAAGTTCATTAAATATCGCTGCAGCCTTCTTATACTCACCACCGTTGTAGCAAGCTTTACCTTTTTCTAGCAATTCATTTGCATTAAACGTTTCCATATAGCTCCTATAGCTTCACACAGTTTTGATAAGCTTTTTCTAGTTTCTTTGCTTCTGTAGCAATTATCTTTTCTTTAAAACTTGCATAGTAAGAATCACACTTCTCTTTTTCTCTTAACTTAGCTGAGCTAATCAGAACTCGAATCATTGAGTGCGCAACTAGTTCATGGGCATTTTCATATTGAGAAATAATATTCAGATAACGATACCTAGCAGCAGCAAAGACTTCTGTTTTATAGTAGAAATCTCCAATATATTTTTCTTTACCTAAAATCATTTTTTCACAAAGCTTAACTTTTTCGATTGCACCTTTTGCATAATCGGAGTTTGAATGAAAGTTAAGCAGTTCTTGATAATACTTCATTGCTTCAAAGGCGGAAGTTAAATCTCTATCAATGGTATCTGGAATTTGCTTATAAAACGATTCAGCAATTCTCCACACAACATAACCTAAGTCTTTATACTTCGGATGGAAATCTTTAAATAAGATATATGCAGCTGCCGCTTCTACATAACTTTCTTGAGCGTAGAGGACGTCTGCCTGTAAAAGTTCTGCATGTGTAGCATAAAAACTATATGGATACTGTGACCTTAAAGTATTAAGCTTTTCTGTTGCTAGAATATATCTTGAGTCACTAATTAACTCCTGGGCCTCTTTATATAATACTTCTGCTTCGGTCTTTCCTTGTGGTCTTTCAGTGGCACAAGAAAATAGAACTAAACATAATGATAAGACTAACCAACGCACTGTAATTCCTTTGATCTAGATTAGTGTCAGCATATCATTCGCTGCGCGATATCGTCAAAAGGAAGTCGTGGGAAACTTAATAATAGTGATGGTAGGACCTTAGATTTAGATCCAAAGCAGGTGCATCATTTATTTATAAACTATTGGGCCTTAGCAGCGTAGAACTCATTATAAACTTCGCTAAAGATAAGTTTGACTGCTGCTGCAACAGGAATCGATACAACCATACCTAAGACACCGAAAAAAGATGAACCTAGAATTACACTAATTACAACAATTAGAGGGTGTAAGTTAACAATTTTAGAAACCAAAATTGGAAAGACTAGTGCTATATCAATTGCATTAGCTGCAATATAGAGAATCGTAATCGCGCCAAAAGTTGAGCCCATACCATACTCTGCCATTGCAAAAATAATTGCAGGAACAGTTCCAAGTATTGGACCAAGATAAGGAATAATATTTGTGAAGCCTGCAACTAATCCTAAGATCAAAGCAAATCTAACATCTAATACGAGAAGTCCTGCTGTAATAATTGTACAAACAATACTTGCTTCAATAAATTTAGCAAATATGTAGTCACCAAGCTGTTTATTAAACTGGTGAGAGAGGTAGTATACTCGTTCAAAAATAGAGTTTGGAACGATTTTTAAGAATTTACTTTTAAACTTACCACCATCTTTGAGCATGAAAAATACAAATAATGGAACAAGAAAAACCCACTCTAATACTGAACCAAGTATCTGAGGAACCTTCAACAAGATATCAGTTGTCGTATCCTTACTATACTTCAAAGTATCAATAAGAAATTCATTACCAACTTTATAACCTGTTTTAGCTTCTATCTTATCAGTAGCGTAGCTATATTCTTTTTTTAAAAAAACCTCTACCTTAGGAAGATAATATTGAAGATTTTGGGCCTCTTTAGTAATTATAGGAGTTACTCTCACTAAAGGGTAAGTAAATAGAAAGAGTATACCTATGAATACAAGATAGACAGAAGTTGACCTACCTAACCCCAGTCGCATGGCCAAAGGAATCCATGGCTTAAAGATCAGGCTAATAACATAGGCCACTGTGATCGGCACAGCAACTCTAGGAAAAAATGAAAGGGAAAGAAATATCAATACCAAGATAGATATAAAAATAACGATTCTTACCTTTTCTGTTTTTTTGTAGGAGTTACTTGGCATTTTTGGATTCCAGATCCCTAACTTTATACTTCAGTCTTCTAACTTCATTAGTAACAGAAAAAAGTCTATTGGCGGTAATAACCGAAACAGCTTGTAGGATCTTCGTTGCTACAGATGGCTTTGAATCAATTAAGTTCTCTAAGTCAGGCTTAAAGATTCCCAATAACTGACATGACTCTCTAGCAATAGCTGAAGCATTTCTAATACTATTTTGTTGCAATAGTGCAAGCTCTCCAAAGTAATCCATTTTATCTAATGAAACTACATGGTTTAATTTTGGAGACTTTTCAGAGTCTTTTATAATTTGGTCTTCTTCTACAATAATATCTACACGCCCTGTATAGATAAAATAGAAACCGACTCCCACATCATTTTGCTTAAATATTCTTTCTCCATCAGAGAAAGTTCTTAAGTGCATTGCAGAAGCAAGTGTTCTTAATTCATTGTCTGTGAAGTTCTCTAAGACTTTAACTTTCCTTAAAAATCTAGGGATAGAGTTTTTATTTGAGGAAAAAAGAGGGTTTGCCTGCCAGAAATATTTAAGAATTGGTATATCTAACTTCTGTGGTAAAGACTTTCCCTCAAGAGAGTCATTACTTATTTTTTTTTCATAACTATCTTCGGACATTCTAACCTCTTATAACAAACCAATATCTTCTTTTTTAACCCAGCCAGAAATTTCAACAGGATAATCTATGTAGAACCAGCCTTTATCAGATTTTCCAGTAATAAACTTTGCACCACCTGGCATTGTTTGTTTTACATCATATATAGCAGAAGGTCCTTCATATATCTTCATTTCATTAATACTAATTGCAAAAGACTTCCCTGTAATAAAGTACGAATGTAGAGCAATGGGGGTTAACGAGAAGAATATTGAAACGGCTAAAAACTTCTTAGACTTTAATAGCTTAACCCTAAAAAGAATTAGTAGCGTTAAAATCAGTACCAATGCAATACTAAAAGAATAGGCCATTGGAATTGACGAAAACGTATTTAATAACTGGTCATAGAAGTGATCTGAACTCGATATATCTGCCACTTGGATTTGAGACTTAATAACATTTAGATTATTTAAGATATCGCTACCCAGGTAACCCTCTTTCATAGCAAGCTCAAACTGGTAACGCCCTGGACCAAACTGTCCCAACTTCGTGTAAACAACACCTAAATTATAGTGAAAATCGATAGGTGAAAGGACGGGTTTATTCTTTAAAAGAAAATCAACTGCCTCTTCTAACTTACCATCTAAATATAGTGTCTCTAATGACTTTGATAATTCATTTATGCTAGTATTCGCCATATAGGTATTATCAGCAAAGCTTTTTAATAATGCAAGTTAGGGAAATCTATACACTTAATATTTTAGAGGAATAATTATGACAACTGGCGTATCAAATGAAGAAATTCACGACCTTTCTAATAAACTATTTTCAAGTATTTTGTTAGAGCAACAAAAGTATATGGCCGTTAAAGGTCCTGACGAAGATAAGAAAAATATGAACGAAGCTGTTTTAACAGAATACGAGCAGCTAAAAGGTAGGGGCTTTTTCTTCAACTACGTATCCTCTGGAAAAGGACATGGTCCATTTACAGAGTTAGTCGATGGTTCAGTAAAGTACGATCTTATTGGAGCAATTGGTCCTAATCTAGTAGGTCATTCACACCCTTTATATATTAAAGCGCATCTCGAAGCAGCAACAAATGACGTGATGATGTGCGGAAATTTATTAACACACAAAGAAGCTTATAATCTTACAAAAGAACTAGTGGACTCTGTTAAAGGCAGTAGACTAAAACATTTCTGGTTTTCTGGCTCAGGGAGTTTTGCTAATGACACTGCTCTTAAAATGTTATGGCAGAAAAAAGATCCTGCTCATAGGCTAATCGCATTTGAAAAAGCTTTTGCAGGAAGAAGTATTGCAACTCAAGACATCACTTATAATCCTGATTATAGACAAGGGCAGCCGCAGACAATTCAAGTTGATCATGTACCACACTTTGATCAAAACGATCCGGAAAACTCTTTAGAAAATACTTTGAATGCACTTAAAGAGCTTGTTAAGAAAAATAAAGATCAATACTGTGCAATCATGCTCGAACTTATTCAAGGTGAAGCTGGTTTCGTATATGGAACGAAAGAATATTACGAAGGTGTATTTAAGTGGGCCAAAGAAAATAATCTCTATATATGGGTGGATGAAGTTCAATCATTTGCCAGAACAACTGAACTCTATGCTTTCCAAATGTTTGGTCTTGAAGAATATGTTGATATTGTAACTATAGGAAAAGCACTTCAAGCATGTGGAACATTCTTTACTGATGAGCTAAATCCTAAACCTGGTCTTGTTGCTGGAACCTTTAACGGATCAATTGCATCATTAAACGCTGGACAAAAAATAGTTCACTATCTTAAAGAAGGCAACTTCTACGGACAAGATGGAAGAATGAAATATCTCGAGGATCAATTCTTAAATAGACTAAGAGTTATGGCAAAAGGACCTCTGAAAGGAAAGATTGGATATAGTGGTGGAGTAGGAACAATGATTTCTTTTGAAGTTGGTGACTCTACAAAAGAAACTACGATCAAGTTTATTAAAAAACTATATGATAACGGAATTCTCTCGTTCATGGCGGGCAAAGAACCAACGAGAGTTAGATTTCTTCTACCTACTTGCTTATCTGATGAACACATTGAAGAAATTTTTAGGATTATTGATAAAACAGCGAATGAAGTGTTGTAGGAAAAGAAATGTTTAATTTAAGACCAGTAAAATTAGCAGATGCAGAAGACTTATTTAGGCTTAGCCAGTTCTATGTATTCATTAGTCTTCCTTCAGATAAGGCAATTATAACAAAAAAAATTAAAAGCTCTATCCAAGCTTTTAAAAAATCATCAAAGGATTTATCTGAAGATACTTTTATATTCGTCTTAGAAGATTTATCTAAAGGGAAAGTAATAGGTTGTTCAATGATTCATGCTCAACATGGAACAGAAGAAGAACCTCATTTCTATCTAACAGTTTCCCAAGAAAATAAATTCAGTGAATCTATTAATACTGGATTCATCCACGGCACACTCAAGCTTGGCTATGATACCGACGGTCCTACAGAAATAGGAGGACTTATCCTAGATCCAAACTATAGAAATAATAACCAAAAGCTTGGAAAGCAGATTTCATTTGTTCGCTTTCTATATATGGCCTTAAACCAAAAAAAGTTCAAATCGACTATACACTCAGAACTTATGCCTCCATTTGATAAAGACGGGCACTCCCCTCTTTGGGAAGCTATTGGTCGACGCTTTCTTAACATGGACTACCAAGATGCCGACCTTCTAAGTCGCAGCAACAAAGAGTTTATTCTAAGCCTTTACCCTTCTGATACTATTTATGAAACACTACTTCCACTTGAAGCTAGAAATGCTATTGGAAAAGTTGGAAAAGATACCCTTCCGGTTAAAAGAATGCTTGAGTCTATCGGATTTAAGTACACTAAAGAGGTTGATCCTTTCGATGGTGGCCCTCACTATAGAGCGAAGCTAACAGAAATTGAACCTGTAAAAAATCTGTTCTCTGGCCCAATTCATTTTAACAAAGAACTAGACAAGAAAGACTGTTCAAACTTTCTCGTTAGTGCAGATGAGCAAAAAGAATTTTGTGCAATTAGAGTTGTTGGAAAAATAGAAAAAGGAAAATTTCTAACATCACAGGAAGAATTGCAAGACTATAACTTAACAGAAAAATGCATTATCAATGCAATTCCACTTTAGGAGAAAATATGACTTATGAATTGAAAGGTAATTTTTTTAATAATGAATTTATTCAACCTCCAACAACTGGTGCCGACTCAGTTGAAAAGTGGATAACTAGAACTTCTCCTGCAAACACAGATCAAATTCTATGGAAATGCCCACTACACTATGGCCATGTGGACTCAATTCTTGAATCGGCCGTAAAGGGATTTGATACTTGGAAAAAAACAAGTATCGAAGAAAGGATAGAATGCTTAAAAAGATACCAAGAAGAATTAAAGAACAAGAAAGAAGAAATCGCTAAGGCCATCTCTCTCGAAATGGGAAAACCTTACTGGGAAGCTTTAACAGAAGCTGGTGCTTTAATTGCAAAGATTGATGTAACTATTAGTGATTCTCTACCTAGAGTGAAATCAAAAATCTATGAAGAAATCATGCCCGCAACAAATGGGTATATTCACTATAAACCAATTGGGCCATGCTTTATAATAGGTCCTTTCAATTTCCCATGCCACTTAGCCAATGGACAAATAACAAGTGCTTTAATTGCAGGGAACTCAGTCATTTTCAAACCTTCTGAAAAAACGTGCTACTCTGCTCAACTCATGTTCGAATGCCTTGCCTCTTCAGGTTTCCCAAGTGGTGTAATTAACTTGGTACAAGGCGATGGAGAAATTGCAAGAAGGCTACTCAAGAGTAAAAGTATTAAGGGTGTCTTCTTCACTGGTTCAAAAGACATAGGTAAAAATATATTAAAACAAACTCATGAAGACTTAGGGAAACTAGTTTCCCTTGAGCTAGGAGGTAAAAATCCTGCAATTGTTCATCATGATATTGATATGGACTATGTCCTAGCTGAACTTATCAAAGGTTCTTTTTTAACTACTGGTCAAAGATGCACCAGTACCGCAATCGTTCCAATTCACAGAAGTATAATGGATGAATTTGTTTCCAAATTTCATGCTCTAGCAAAGAAGATTATTGTCGACCATCCAATTGAGCATGAAGAAACTCCTTTCATGGGCCCTCTAATTGATCAAAAAGCACTCGACTCCTATATTCTATTTGTAGGTATGGCCAAACGTGAGGGATTAACAGAAGTAATGCGTGGAAAGCAACTTGAAAAGAAATATAAAGGCTACTACGTGAGCCCTTCGATTCATATCGCACAAAAATGGGATCCTAATAGTCACTTTTTAACTAGCGAAATCTTCGGACCAAATTGTACATTTATTCCTTATGATGAAATTGATGAAGCAATTGAAATAGCCAACAGCACTGAGTATGGTCTTGCTGCATCTGTATTTACAAACACTCATTCAATTTATGAACAATGCTTAAGAGACCTAGACCATGGTTATGTAAACCTTAATAGATCTACAGTTGGTGCTAGCTCAAGACTACCGTTTGGTGGTGTTAAAAATTCTGGAAACTACCACCCTGCGGCAGTAACTACGATAGATGCATGTGTTTATCAGCAAGCAAGCTTAGAAATTTTAAAAGAAGAAAAAGTTGATCTTAATTCAATTGTAGGATTGAGTTCTTAATACTGCTTCTTATTTACTAGAACTCCGGTATGGGCCGATTGAGATAAATCATCTTTTAAGGCCCTTACCTGATCTACATCGACCGCGGCATTTTGCCTATATAGACCCAAAACTTCTCTTTGTTTTAGCTTAGATTGTGAGTAAGCAAAACGATCCTTCTCATTGAAAATAAAAGAGGATGTTTCAATTTGATTTCCTTCACTATCAACAGCGGTATCAGTAAGCTTTTTACGAATGAAAAATCGCTCTATAAACTCTTGCGATCTTAGACCACAAAATGTTGGGATGACTTCTTCTAAAACTTCCTCATCTTCTTCAGTCTTTTTAAACGGAAGAATTTTGGCCATCTTCTCAGGATCTCCAAAGTCGTGACCTACACCATCTAGTCTTTGATTAATAATATCAGTAAGAGATACTCTTCTGTCACCAGTTGAAGTCGTTGTTAAGTCACTGATTTCCTCAGGAGTTAGCACACGTAGAATGGTACTTAATAGAAAACTCTTTGCTTGCATTATATATCCTTACAAATAGACCTAGTATTCTTATCGGCAATAATTGAACAAACTTGAGTGATATCCTCCACTTCTATGTAAATACAGGAAGTTAACAGATACCCATCATTCCAACTTACTTTATTTACTAGAAATTCAAAAAAAATCTCTAGACAAAAAAGCTGGATACAATTATAAGTATAATACTAAAAAATACTGGGATGTGGCGCAGTGGTAGCGCAGTAGACTGTTAATCTATTGGTCGTGGGTTCAAATCCCTCCATCCCAGCCATTTTTTTCTTAATCAATCCATGTAAATTCATATTAATCATTCTGTACGTTACGTATTTACGTCCAATTTTAACTCTGTAAAATTTCAATTCTATTTACATAATAACGAACGATAGGATACTAAATCTCTATTGGAGACTTCATGATTACACCAGAAAATATATTTTCAAACTCATTTCAATCGACGATTAAAGATAATGTTAAGCAAAGCTACGCGGAACTTTTGCAAGATATTCGAGAAGATTTAAACTCTGGCTATACGAGTGAATCTTTTAGTGAAGGTTTTTTAGATCGCCTAAAGGAGATCATTAACGACAAGGCCTTAAATGAATATACTGATCTAAATTTTTATTGGTCAAACTTAATGGAAAATTCAATTTATCTTATTCAGTTACATGATGAACTATCAGAGACCAATTCAGGGGATCAGGTTGAGTTTAATGAAATTGAAGACGAGATATTTAACTTCTGGAATGACAGTGACTTTGCAGAAAGCTTCTTAGAGCTAAACTCAGATGGTAAGTCATTAGTGGAAAGCTCTAAAATTTTACAACCTCTAATTGAAAATCAAATTATCTCTTTTTTCTATTTAAATATATCTAAGAACCCTCTATTGGGAGAAGAAAGTTATATCTACAAAGCCACTCCTGAAAAAGGCGATAATGAACAATGCCTCTATCTCGGAAAAAGCAACTCATTAGTTAGGCTAGAGCCTGCCTGTAGTACTTTTCCAACTCTACCTGTCGTTGGTGTTAACAAACATGAGAATCTTATTTTTTTAGAAGATGATATTAGATATATTATTACTGAAGGACTACCTCCAATCAAGCGCACTGATAAAGAACTACATGTATTACCGAATTGTGAAAAAGGGTTTAATACTATTAATGAGATCAAAGCTAATATCAACCTAGCACTAGATGTCATCAATGACGTTGCCCCAAACCTCTATAATACATTTGCCAACTTTACTCATACAATAATTCCAATAGATGAGCCTGGCATTGTAAGCTATTCTCAACAACAACTTCCAGGTTACTCATGTATTAATATCTTTGAAAGAGACTTTATTGACTTACTTGATGATCTTCTTCATGAGAATGGACATCACTATTTAAATACATTCTTAAACTTCGAAGAAGTTATCAATGAAGATGATGACAAGATCTACTACTCGCCTTGGAGAAAAGCTCTAAGACCTATTAGAGGGATTTACCACGCAACATTTACGTTCTACTGGGCGCTTGAACTTTTCGCGAATCTAAACAAACAAGAAACACAATTATATAATTTCAGTAACGAACAAAAAAATAAGATATCTCGCCGTTTTGTCGAAGAGTACCTAATGCTCGAATACTGTTTTACAGATTTAAAACATGCATACGAAAACGACAAAGTTACAGACTTTGGTAATGATCTTATTAATGGTGTTATTAAAATTATAAAGTCTTATAAAAGTGATGTTCAAGATACTATTAATAACCTGGATAAAGAGAATTCACTAATTGTTAGTGAGTTGATCGCGACTCTCAAAGAAAAGCGCCAGCATTACGGACCAAAATAAATAATTAAGATAGCTTCATTAGCCGTGCCTGCATTTCGTTTGCAGGCATTAGCTCACCTTTTGCACTAGCTACCTGAATACCTTTCTTATAAACTTCTCGTGCTTCTGTAGTATTATTTAAAAGCTCTAAATTTTTACCTAACAATAAATAGGCCATTGAGTACTTATCATCTTCAGACAAGACAACTTCAAGATGCTTTTTGGATTTCTCATATTCCTTTCTAAAGAAAAAAATATCTGCCATGCCATAATTAGCAATTGTATCTACAGAGTCTATTTCTAACACCTGCTTAAACATACTTTCTCTTTGAAGCATTTGCTCATTCTTTTCTTTGAGGACTTCGTCATCTTGCTTTTTCTTCTTAGCTTCTTTGCCATACATCGCAAATGACTTCACTGTAGCGAGCCCTTTTTCTTCCTCAGCTTCTTCAATCTTGCCAAGGTTCATTAAATAAAGAGATTTATTTGTATGGGCCAAAACAGAATCTTCATCAACCAATAGCAATTGATTCATCAATTCAATCCCCTCTTCAAACTTTAACTGCCTTCCATAGATAACACCTAAAGCTTCGTATGCGTCAGCAAAAGAGGGGGCAACTTTGATGACAGACATCAGATATAAAATCGCCTCTTCCTCTTTATTACTTTGAAATAACTCAACGGCATAGTGATATAGATCTTTTGCAAACTCATCTTTCGTGAATTGGTTTTTATAAGCTTCAAACTCGCACTCAATACTTCTATCATTTTGAGTTAATGTGAATACTTTATTCTCTAATCTAAACTCTCGAAATACTTTTCCAAAGTAAAACCCATCTTCAACAGCGATTATTGCGCCACCTTTTCGACCATCAATTTCAAATGGACCAAGAGATAGACTCGTTGTTGATTTTGAGATTACGCGCATGGGACCGTAACTGGCACCTCTTCCATTATGTACTTTTGCGACAGTCTCTTGTCCCAAAAAGCAGCCTTTATTATAATTTACACTTAACTCATCTAAGCGTGTTTCATTAATGAGCTGACCTTGTAAAACATCTACTCCTAATCTTGGCCATCCTGTAAAGCTTGCAACGCTAGAAATTTCAGAAGCAGAAATTGTTGGAACCTTTGTTTCTAAGTCATTAAGATAAATAAATGCAGGTAACCCAAAGAGAAAACCTTCAAAATGAGAAGAGCTCAAGCTCGAATGCCCAATGGAAAAATATACTTTCTGCGAGTGTTCAACAATTTCAACTTCATCCATTATAATAAATTTATTAAACTCATCAATGGACTCAGAAGCTATAGAGTTATCAAAAATTAAATATAGAGAGTCTTCACTTTTTAAAGTAAGAAAGAAGAATTGAACCTTTCCAGTTCTATCAACTCTAGAATTTAGATGAAAAGATCCATTTTCAAGAGATATAAGATCATTAGTAGTTTGACCTTGAAAAAACTTTATTCTATCTGCACCAGTAACTTTATAAACATTATGTTCACTAAAGAGACCAACACGTCCTTCTACAAAAAGATCAAATATTTTCATTAATTACTCACTAAACGGAGAAGGATTCACCACAACCGCACGTATTTTTGGCATTTGGGTTTACAAAAACGAGGCCCTTTCCATTTAGTCCGTCTTTATAATCTAGCGTTACACCTTTTAGATAAATAGATGATTTAGGGTCAATAAATACCTTAAAAGATGAAAATTCGATGATATTGTCATTATCTTTAACTTGTCCGAAATCAATACTGTAATTCAAACCCGAACATCCACCGCCCACGACACCAAGTCGAAGACCATAGTCTAAACCCTTGTTTTCTTTAGCGAAAATTTCAGCAATATGATCAATTGCCTTATCAGTTAACTCAACTATTTGACTTATTTCACTCATAAAATCACCACTTTATAGTATATTTTAGTTATATCCTCAGTTTTTATCATACAACACTAAAGAATTAAATGCTCATTAATTCAATATTTGTTCAATTTCAAAAGCTGAATTACAATAAAAGTTGGAGATTATATGCCCATAGTATTGATTATACGAGAAGGCGAAACAATAAGAAAAGCGAAGCTTACTTCTCGACCATTACTTCTTGGAAGAAGCAGCAAGTGTGCTGTTCAGATCGCAGATGGTATGTGTTCAGGACAACACTGTGCCTTTATTGTAAATCAACAATCGAGAGTCTTAGTAAAAGATTTAGATTCGACTAATGGTACATTTTTAAATGACTGTAAGATCATGGACTCTCATCTAATGATCGATGATGTTATCAAAATTGGAGAATGTGAAATCTATATTGACCCAAGTGAATTGTCTCCGAAAGAAAAGAAAGTTCTTACAAGGGATGAACCTACATCTCAAATAAAATTTGTAAATTTAACTCCGGAAAAAAAGAAAGGGATTAAACCTTCGGAAGTTGTGAAAGCCAGAAAAGAGCAAGAACAACAGAGACAAGATGCCTCTCACAAAGAAGAATTAGAGCGACCTAAACAACTAAATAGAGAGGAAGCTCTAAAGCAGAGAATCGCAAATAAAGTTAAAAATAGATCCACAGTTTCTAATACACAGGTAGGCCTTGAGTCTGAACGTCAAATTGACCTTGAAGAATCAACAGGCAGTACAAAGATGATAAAAATAGATAGACCCAAAAAAAGCAAGAAGTCTCTTGGGTCTAAAATTAAAGGTATTTTTAAGAAATAGGATTACCGGGAATCCAATAGATCTCTTTATTCTTACTCGTCATATTTACAAAGCGTGATAAAACAAAAAAGTAGTCCGAGAGTCTATTAATATATTTTAATATCTCTTCTGGAAGCTCTCCAACATTATGTGTTTCATAATGTGTTGCCGCTCGCTCAACTCTTCTACAAACTGTTCTACAAATATGGAACTGACTAGAAATGACATGTCCGCCAGGAAGAACAAAGTACTTGAGACCTTCAAGCTGAGAATCTAAACGATCAAGGTTGTTTTCAAGAGTTGATATTTCAAGTTCGCTTACTTTAGGAATAGAAAATTTATCTCTATTTTCTTTTTCGCAAGCAAAGTTAGAACCTATAACAAAAAGGTAATATTGGATTCCCTTTAAGAAGCTAACTTCCTTGCGAACTTCCTCTAATGAACTTTGCTCTATCATAGAAATTGCCAAACCTAAGTGTGAGTTTAGTTCGTCAACTTCTCCATAGATATGAATTCTCTCATCAGCTTTAGAGACACGACTTCCCCCAACGAGTCCAGTCGTTCCCTTATCCCCACTCTTTGTATAAACATTAGATTTCTTAGTCATTACATATTCCTTCTATATTTTCCACCTACGTCATATAGAACATTTGTAATTTCTCCTAACGAACAATAATTAACTGTAGATAAAAGTTCTTCAAAAATATTTCCATTAGATAAAGCAACGACTTTTAAACTTTCTAAAGCTTTCTTAGATTCATTTTTATTTCTTTGCTTAAAATTATTTAATCTATTTATTTGTTCATTCTTTTCTTCATCAGAACATCTTGAAATTTCAATTTCCTGATTAAGCTGAGCATCAATATCATCTGCAATAAATGTATTCACTCCTATAATAGGAAGTTGTCCATTATCCTTCAAAGTCTCATAATACAAAGACTCCTCCTGAATCTTACCTCTTTGGTACATACTTTCCATTGCACCTAAAACTCCTCCCTTATCAGAGATTCGTTCAAACTCTGCAAGAACAGCTTCTTCGACAATTTCACAAAGCTCTTCATAAATATATGAACCTTGCATAGGGTTATCAGTTTTATTCAATCCAAACTCTCTATTAATAATCATTTGAATTGCCATCGCTCTTCTTACAGATTCTTCAGTAGGAGTCGTGATCGCCTCATCATATGCATTTGTATGAAGAGAATTACAATTATCACTTAAGGCCAAGAAAGCTTGTAACGTTGTACGAATATCATTGAAGTCAATTTCTTGTGCATGTAGTGATCGACCTGATGTTTGAATATGATATTTAAACATTTGTGACTTAGTATTAGCACCATACTTATCTCTCATACAAACTGCCCAAATCTTTCTCGCAACACGACCAATAACTGTGTACTCAGGGTCTAACCCATTAGAGAAAAAGAAAGATAAGTTTCCACTAAAGTCATCTATACTCATACCTCTAGATAAATAATATTCAACAAAAGTAAATCCATTAGAGAGAGTGAATGCTAACTGTGTGATTGGATTAGCTCCAGCTTCAGCAATGTGATATCCACTTATTGAAACTGTGTAATAGTTCTTAATTGCAGCTTTACAGAAAAACTCCTGCACATCACCCATAAGTTTAAGAGCAAATTCTAATGAGAAAATACAAGTATTTTGAGCTTGATCTTCTTTCAAGATATCGGCTTGAACAGTTCCGCGAACCTGCCGCATAATCTCCATTCTCTTTTCGTCATTCCAAAATTCATCTTCACTTAAAGCTTGCTTCATGGCCGTATTCATATACATCGCAAGAATAATTGGAGCAGGACCATTAATAGTCATTGAAACAGAAGTCATAGGGTCAATAAGAGAAAATCCTTTAAAAAGATCTCTCATATCATCTAGCGTTGCTATTGAAACCCCGGCTTCACCTATCTTACCAAAAATATCAGGTCTCTCATCAGGGTCTTCTCCATAGAGAGTAACTGAGTCAAAAGCTGTCGAAAGTCTCTTCGCAGGGTCATTTTCAGAAAGATAATGAAATCTCTTATTCGTTCTAAGAGGACCACCTTCGCCAGCGAACATTCTCTTAGGGTCCTCGTCTGCTCTTTTAAAAGGAAAGATTCCTGCAGCGTAAGGAAAGAAACCAGGTAGATTTGCCTTTTTAATAAAATTATATTTTTCAGATATAGACTCTAGTCTAGGAAAAGCTACTTTAGAAATCTTTGATCCTGAAAGGGACTCAAATTTTGTAGGAACTTTAATCTCGCGACCTCTTACAGTATATGAAAAACTACCTGCTTTATATTGATCAACCGTTGATTGAAATAGCTCTAACTCTTTAAAAACCTCAGCTGGAATTTTAAGTTTAACTTCTTCCAATTTTTCTTTTAAATCTTTATTTTCAGGGAGAATCTCACTTGCCTTTAAAATTGCTTCATAATCCTGTAGTAATAGAAAATTTTCCCTGGCACTTTGGTTATAATTTTTTAAAGTAGATGAAATTTCTCTTAAATATAAACTTCTCTCTGGTGCGATTATTTTCGTTTTATTTATTGGAGCTCTTTCTCTAATAATAGAGTCCACCTCACTCATGTCAAATTCAAAAGTTTTTGCAATTTCGTGAAAGAGAGCATTTACTCCAGAGTCATTAAACTGCGAAGCCATTGTTCCAAAAACAGGTAGCTCATCATCAGTAGGAGCCCCCGGATGACCTGCGAATAATTGGTGATTACGTCTATACTGCTTTCTAATATCCCTTAGTGCGTCTTCTGATCTTGGTTTTTCAAACTTATTTAAAACTATGAAGTCAGCTTGTTCAAGCATTTCAATTTTTTCCAATTGAGTTGCCGCTCCATACTCAGGAGTCATTACAT
The DNA here is from genome assembly GCF_004006665.1 of Halobacteriovorax sp. HLS. Lineage (NCBI taxonomy): Bacteria > Pseudomonadati > Bdellovibrionota > Bacteriovoracia > Bacteriovoracales > Halobacteriovoraceae > Halobacteriovorax > Halobacteriovorax sp. HLS. The sequence goes on along the minus strand of NZ_QOCL01000002.1, from coordinate 302,083 downwards.
AAATACACTTATCTGCAATTTTTGTAATTGCATCTGAGGCCTGTCCAATTCCAGAGGTCTCAACAATTATCAAATCGAAGTCTTGAGTTTTTAAAAAATTAATTACATTTTCAATCTGTGGAGATAGCTCAGTATTAGAGTTTCTTGTCGCTAGTGAGCGAATATAGAAATTATCATAGCTCGAGCTACCAAGACGAATTCTATCCCCTAGTAAAGCTCCCTGAGTTTTTTTCTTTGTTGGATCAACAGAAATGAGGGCAATATTTTTATCCGGGTAATGTCTATAGAATCTCAGTAGTGTTTCGTCTATTAAAGAAGACTTACCTGCTCCACCAGTTCCTGTGATACCTAAAACAGATGTGTTCTTGCTCTTAGCTTCTACAGGAATTTTTCCACTGTCTTCTATATAAGTAATTGCTCTTGCTATTTCGAGCTTGTTAAAACTTGAGTTATTCAATCCTGAAAAGTCATGGTCTTTAATAGTTGAATAAGTTGATCTTGCGATCATATCTTTTATTATTCCTTCAAGACCTAGCTTCATTCCATCTTCTGGAGAATAAATTCTTGTTATACCTTTCTCGTGTAATGCTTTTATTTCACTTGGAGTAATAACTCCTCCGCCGCCACCAAAGATTCTTACATCCTTAGCACCCGCTTCATCTAACAATTGTCTTATATAAGCAAAATATTCATTATGACCGCCCTGGTACGAGCTAAGGGCCACAGCATTTGCATCTTCTTGTAAGCAAGCATCAACAACATCTTTTGCAGAACGGTTATGTCCTAGATGTATAACCTCAACCCCGTTCGCTTGAAGCAATCTTCTCATAATATTAATTGATACATCGTGGCCATCAAATAAGCTGGCCGCTGTCACGAATCTTAAACGTTCCATAAACGTCATCTCCATAAATTATATTTAACACATAGTCAATTTACACCAGAGGGAATATATCGTATAAACCAGAGGTTGCAAAATCTCTTTATACTGATTAGTTTTTAGGCTATTATTAAGGCTTGAAACTGAATATATGATGAAAAGGCGTTTATAATGAACGATGAAAGAACCGTAATATTAGAGAATCCATTTCACGAAGCGAGACAAAAGCCGCTTAGAAAGGGTAAAAAACCACCTAAACTACTTGCTGTAGTGCACCAAAGTGGCTGTACTGGCTGTGAGGTTTGTATTGCAGGTTGTCCTGTTGACTCGATCGAGCTAGTTCCTGGACCAGTGAGCGAAAACCCTGAATTTAGACAAACTGTAGAAATAGACTTAGCAAGGTGTATTGGTTGTCAGAACTGTTCTCAAGATTGTCCTTGGGAAACTATTACAATGTATAACTCTGACGATGCTTTCATAGCTTGGGGTAGCGAGACTTTGAAGTCGGCCCTCTATGTTACTGAAGACAACTTAGTAGAACTTAATAAACTCCACGGAGTTGAAGATGTTGTACAAGAGGAAGTTGCAGAATAATTTTCAAAAACAAAGGAAGCTTTAAGCTTCCTTTTTTTCTACCTGTAACTCTTTAGACTTTCTCATTTTTTCAAAATATATAAAATCTATAATTAACATCACCGCTGCAATACTAATTGCACTATCTGCAATATTAAAAGCAGCAAAGTGCTTAGTTCCAATATAAAAATCGAACATATCAACAACATATTTAAGCGAGTATCTATCTATCAGATTTCCAACCGCTCCTGCAAATATCAAACTATAAGTAGTACACAGCCAAGCACTAGTGTGCCTCGTCGTCCATATAAGCCACAAAAGCCATAAGCATGCAATCGTAGGTAAGATCAAAAAGAAAGTTATTCGAATAAAGTCCCCTGCTCCAGCTCCCATTCCAAATGCAGCACCAGAGTTTTGAACATAAACTAAATTAAAAAATCCAGGAATAACTGCAAGCGATTCTCCAAGCCTAAAGTTTTGTTGAATAGCACCCTTTGTGAATTGATCAAGTAAAATCACTCCAACAATCATTAGAGACATTTTCCAAATTCTATCCATTCTTATTTCCTAATAATACGATTTTGGATTAATTTCATACTTTTCTATTTTTCTAAGTAGCGTTTTCTTAGGAATATTTGCTTTGAGCGCTGTCTGGTTAATTTTACCCTTATTAAGCTTTAAAGCGTGAATAATGAATTCTTTTTCAAAAAGATCCTTCGCAACTTGGAAATCCATTTTTATTTCATTTTCTTCAGTTACAGTTGCAAATGCAAAAGAGTACTTACTAATTTCATTATCTCCAATAGCTCTATCAACTACAGAGTTTTGAATACCAGCAAAGTCGATTTGAACACTTGAATCTTCCGACTCTTCTGCTTCCGCAGCTATATTTGCAGACTTCTTAACAGAATCAGGAAGAGATGAAATATTTATTTGTTCAGAAGACTCAATGATAAAAGCGTGCTCAATAACATTTCTAAGCTCTCTAATATTTCCTGGCCAACTATAATTCGTTAAAGCTTTTAAAGCGTCAGGTACGCAACCTTTCATATCTAAATTATGAATACCATTAAAGTAAGTCACATAATAATCTATTAAAAATGGTATATCAGACTTTCTCTCTCTTAAAGGTGGAAGATAAACAGGTAGGACATTTAGTCTGTAAAATAAATCTTCTCTAAAGTCCCCTTCTTTAATCATTTCTTCAAATGGCTTATGAGAAGCCGCAATAACTCTTACATCAACTTTAATATCTCTATTAGATCCAATCGGTGTAAAAGACTTTTCTTGTAAAACTCTAAGAAGCTTAACTTGCATTGTAGGAGATACATCTCCAATTTCATCTAAAAATATAGTCCCACCGTCAGCGTATTGAAACTTACCTATCTTTCTCTCACTTGCTCCAGTGAAAGCCCCTTTTTCGTGACCGAAAAGTTCAGACTCAATTAAGTTATCCGGAATTGCAGCTAAATTTATGGTTACAAATTTATCATCTTTTCTAGGTCCATTATAGTGAATGGCCCTTGCAACAAGTTCCTTACCTGTACCAGACTCACCACGAATAAGAACTGGAGTATTTACCTGAGCTAGTTTACTTATAACTCCAAAAACCTTTTGCATGACATCGGACTCACCAACAAACTGATCATCACCTTGCCCTAAAGATAAGGTTGGAGCAGAAAAAACTGATGTCTCAACTAAGCTCCTTGCTTTTAATGCTCTCTTAATAAGAGCAACTAGATTCTCAGATGATATTGGCTTTTCTAGATAATTATATGCACCTTCTTTTACGGCTTTAACAGCATCTCCAACATTAGAATATGCTGTGAGAATTAATACAATAATAGAAGGGTCATATTTCTTTATTTCGACGAGGGCTTCAATTCCACTCATCTCAGGCATATTTACATCCATTACAACTAGATCGTACTTTTCTTTATAAACAGCGCTCAGAGCTTCTTTTCCATTATCTGCCGTGTCTACTCTAAAGTGGTGAAACTCTAGTGCTTGTTTGACTGAGTCTTGTAAAACCTTATCGTCATCTACAACTAGTACTCTATGCATTCAAAATCCTTTTTCAATTATTGATTCTTTAATTTTATATTAAATGTAGTTCCATTTCCAAGTTCTGATTCAGCAGAAATAGTTCCACCATGTAACTCTACAAAGTATTTTACCAGATATAAACCAAGACCGGTTCCTTTAATTGAGTGACTTGCGTCATTCTTTACCCGATAAAATTTCTCAAATATATATTCTACTTCCTCAGCAGGAATTCCAACGCCATTATCACTAATTGAGATATAGACCCATTGTTCATCATCAGTAGTTTTAATTAATACCTCAGATCCCTCTCCAGAGTATTTAATAGCATTTTCAACGAGGTTTGAAAAAACTCGCTTCATTAAATTTATGTCAAACTCAATTGGATACAAAGGTGCAAGATCCTGAACAACATTAACATTCTTTGTAGATGCCTCATAACGTAATCCTTCTACAGTACTTTCTAATATTGTGTTTATATCTTTGGAAACCATATTGAGTGAAATATTTCTAGACTCGACTTTTGTTAAATCTAAGATAGAAGATATAAATTTATTTAATTCTTTTGTCGCAACGATTATAGAGTCAAGTCCTTTTGTTAATTCAATATTACTTGAATTCTTTTGCTTCATAACATCGGCCATTCCTGCAATTTTTGCAACAGGTGTTTTTAAGTCGTGACTCATTAATGAGATGAAGTTCTGTTTTAAGTTTTCTACTTTCTTTAATAATTTTGTTTCTTCTTGAATAGCATAGCGTCTTTGATATTCTCCAATGGCCCTAAATGGAACCCAGATATAGTAAACAACAAAGACTGTTAGTACAATATGAGTTATGTATAACCAAAGACCAAGAAGAGAGAACAGAAAATATGCTAGAAATATAATTCCAAACATAATGGATAATGTCATGGCCAAGCCGGTGGTTGGTCTCATCTTAGTTATAATAATAGACAAGAATAAAGCGACAAGAATCGCAATCACATAAGAGACATCTTTTGGAATTTGCAGAACTGTTTTGTTTTGCATAAATGCTTCAATGATAACAGCATGAATAGCAAGTTTTGAGGAAGTATATTCTTCTCTATTAAACGGTGTTAAGACAGTGTCATTAGTATTAGAAATATAACTTGGTCCAACTAAAACAATCTTGTCTTCAAAGAAACCCTTTGGAAAGTTTCCAACAAGCACCCTATGAAAAGGTATTCTCTTTATTTTAGCTTTTTTGGACACAGGACTTGTGTAGTATCTAAATAGCGCGAATGTAGCATCTGCTTCTTGAAGGTAGTAAGAACCTTGAATAGAAGTTGCATCTAGGGCCTCAAGACCTCGTGTGGCCCTATATTTATTAGCCATCCATAAATGAAATGACTCTTCCCCAGAAATATTAATCAAGGCCCTACGGCTTATATCGTCTTTCGCAAATGTTGCATTATCTACATTTAAAAGCGCAAGGGAATACCCAAGGTCTTTTAAGTCAGTAGGTGGTAGATGCTCATCCCAATCATCCATATTGGTACCGAATCTAAAGACCCCCCCACCTGATTGAAAGGACTTTATCTCTTTTTTAAATTTATACAATGCTAAGTCTTCTCTATCAGAATCCGGCTCTAGCATTCCAACCAAATAACCAATTGATCTTGGACTATCCTTTATTAGTTTTTTTACAAGACCTTCATGAGAAGCATAAGTATAGGGATAACTTTCTCCTAAAAACTGGTCACTTTCTTCATCCATTGTAATTAGAACAATTTCATCTTGATGTGATATTCCCCAGTCGAACTTTATTCTCAAGTCATAAAATATCGACTCTAATGATGAAAATGAATATTGGAAAAGCACAATAATAAATATTACTGTAAATATAAAAGGGTATATTTTTGAGTTATCAAAGTTGAGAAACTTCTTTGATTTTTCTTTAATCAATGCTTATCCAAAAGTTATCAAGTTGTTCTTATATAGTATGATAACTTTTCTTTACTCTCTTGTTCAGTAAGGGAAATTGTTTCAATACATAGATCTAATAATAGATTTCCTGCATAGGCCCTATTCTGTTTTAACTTAAAAGTTGCACCACTCACCGCATGCTTCAACGGATAAAGCTTGTAGAAGTCTTCCATAAGTGAAGCCTCGACTTGTTTATTATCTATAACTGAGCTTTTTAATAAGATAATTGGCATCAAGATGGACTTAATAAGAATTGATATAACAGATAATCTCATTCTATCTAAAAAGTCACAAACAGCTAGAGGCAATAAAGCAACTGAAAAAAGAGTTAAGTAAATACTCTTACGACGTATTTCTCCTGATTTAATTTTGAAACAAGCAAGACTGAAAAGAGAGTTAAGCTCTTCTTTGTTTAAAGACTCTACTGTATTTGGATTAATTATAATCGAGGGACTAGCAAAAGAATTATCTAAAACATGCCATCCTGAAACTCTTTTTGAAACATATAGGCTAATTCTTGGAATTGAAAATTTTAGAGCCACATTTGAAAGCTCATAATTAAGATCATCTTGCCTGGTGTTTAACTTTGCCTGCATAAACCCTAGTAAAATCTTATCACCAAAAATAAAAGCGAATATAATGACGAGACTTAATAGAGATGAAGCATAAATCTCACCAAATGCTGGCAACATTATGAAGCCTAAAGCACTTATCACAGAATATAGAAAAACAAGAAGTCCTAGTAAAATCAACATATTAGAATCAAACAAAGAAGCTTTATGCTTACATTATTACACCTTTTACTAGAAATTATAGACAAGAATTCCTATTAGGGATATAACTCACCCAGTCACAACTAACGAATTTCGCAAATAAGGCGGTAAACCCCTATTAATAAAGGGAATTTCGCACAGCGACTTATGTCTGGTTCTTATTTGTGATATGACAACTTTTCGATAAAGTTTTAAAAGCACACAGGAGATATAATGCAAGCTAATAAGCTATTGTTCGGTACTGCAGGCGTTCCTAATAGTACACAAAAGAAAAATAATCCTATTGAAGGTGTAAAGCAGATTCATGCTCTTGGCCTAGACTGTATGCAACTAGAATTTGCTCATGGTGTAAGAATGAAGGAAGAAGTTTCTTCAGCACTTAGAAAAGTTTCTTACGAACTAGGTGTTCCATTAACTTCTCATGGTCCTTACTACATTAATTTAAATGCTAGAGAACAAGACAAGATTGATTCATCTATTGAAAGAATTATTCAAACTGCAAAAATCTCTGATCTTTGTGGTGCTGAATCAATGACTTTTCACGCTGCTTTTTACATGAAAGATTCGCCTTTTGACGTTTTTGACCTTGTTGAAAAGAGTATGAATGTTATTGAAGAAAGACTTAGTAGACTAGATATTCAAATTGAACTTAGACCAGAACTTACAGGTAAAACAAGTCAATTTGGATCTCTTGATGAGCTAATCTCATTAACTAAGAATGTTTCTTCATGTGCTCCTTGTATGGACTTTTCTCACCTATATGCGAGAACAGGACTCTACAATACAGAACCTGAATTTAAAGAAGTCTTAGAAAGAATTAAAGAAGAGATTGGTGAAACAGCACTATCTAATATGCATATTCATATTTCAGGAATAAGTTCTAACTCTAAAGGTGACTTAAAACACCTTAACCTAGAGAAGTCTGACTTTAACTGGAAAGATCTTTTAAAAAGTCTGAAAGATTTTAACTGCGGTGGATACATTATCTGCAACAGCCCAAATCTTGAAGAAGATGCACTGATGCTAAAGAATTATTACGCGTCTTTATCGTAGAATATATTACGCTGCGAGGTCACTTACCTCGCAGTATTTCTTAAGCCAACCTAGAATATCTTGATTACCTTTAGGCAAAAATATCAAAAAAGCTTTTCCATGCCCCACAAAGCAAATAGACTCATAATCATAACGAACAAAATCACTAAATAGATTCTCAACAAATAATTCACTATTAAATTCATTAATCATTGAAAAGTACTCATTTTCTTTTAGCTGAAATAGTTTTGTAAACTGTCCCCAATTACTCGGACATGAAAAGATTTGTTCATTTAGTTCAAAATTAAAGCAGGAAGTCTGTTCACAATAATTAAGAGTAGAGAATGTTACACCTCTTTTAATCATTGTATCTTCGATAATATGATCTTCGAAAGTATCTTCAATACTTCCGCTTTTCATCTCAAAGTATGTGCTAAGGTCTACTTTATTGGCCTGTTCAACGTCTTCAACACCTTTATAAGTCTCTTCAACAAGGGCCCCAAGAATATTTGAATCTTCTATATTTGATAATTTCATAGTAAAAATATCGGTTATAGAAGGGGATAACTTTAGCTTTCTAGTCAGGATTCAGTAATTACGACTACTTAGATGATCCTGAGGTATCCTCAGTACCTTTAGATTCAATATCTAAAGGGTCTTTAGATTCTAAGTAGCTCTTCACATTTGTTACTTTTTCAATCTTCCAGCTATCTTCAACCTTACTCATTTCTGCTATCTTTTTAGAGTCTACTCTAAAGAAATCCTTCGACTCTTTCAGTTGATCATAACTAATAATATATGTGATAAAACACTTATCAATAGAACAGTTTTCATAGGTAACACTGAATTTTTTCTTTTTAAATGAAGAAAGGTCTGAGTACGAAGAGAAATCTTCGTCAGTCATTGCCATTACTCGTTCTTTCATCTCTCCATTAAGAAACTCGGCCACTTCTAAACGATCAAAGTCACCTCTAAAGCGTCCTTCAATATATGTTCTAAGTACTTCTTGAGCGCCTTTTTCTTTGAAGCATCCATAGCTTAACAACAGGGTACATAGAATTAAAACAATCTTAGACATGTGCCTTTTCCTCTACAAATAAGTGGGGGTAATTCCTCTATCCGTGATTATATCATAGAAATCTAACCAATTAAGAGTGGTCTCTTTTTTCTCATTTAAAGTTTTAATTCCAACACCATGAGCATTAGAGGTCACAGTGATGCCTCGAAAAAAGAAGTTTGTATCTTTATACAGTATTTCGACTTCTACCTCTCCACTAAGCCTCTTAACTTCCTCAGTAGCAACAAAGAGTGTATCGACAGTCCAGTTCGTAATTACTCCTGTTGAGGCCCTATCTCCTACGACTTCATGTAGTTTAACACTCACATCATTCAAGCCTAAAGGACGCAATATTTTTTTATCAAAGAAAGAATTGTAACAAGCTTCATTTAGCTCTAATTTCCAAATCATGCAAAAAAAGTATGAAATAACGATGTAGAGCAAATTATAAAGCAATATAGTTTTATTAAAACTCTCAAGAAATAGTAGAAAAGATATAGTCGAAGCTGTAGCTGAAGTAACGATTAGGACTTTTAAAGAGATTTTCTTAACCATGAATATGAAAAGGATATTTATGAGACATAGGCCAATAAAGCTTAGATTTCCCTCTAAAGAGCGATTTATTGTTGCTAGATCCAAAGAAGAGTAACCGTCAACAAGTGAATAGAGAACATGAAGATATATGACTGAAAATAACTGAAAAATTATTATATTAATGATATTAGAATTTCTCTTTAGTATTTTCATATTATTCTCTTTTTACCTAATTAAGCTTATTCTAGTCTTAATGGGGTAATATTTTCAATCACTATTTATAAGTTGAAATGAGTCATAATACTTATATGACACCAGAGTTAGAAATTAACAATAGATGTATATCCTGTGACGCTTGTAGACTAATATGTCCAGAAGATGCAATTTTAAAATATAAGAATACATATGCTGTAGAAACTTGGTCTTGCACCTTATGCTCAATTTGTATTGAAGTTTGTCCTGTTGACTGTATAAAGTTAATAGAAAAGGACGATTAGTAGCTTATAAGCTCTCCCATCACAACACTATCTTTTGGAGCAGGTTTTTTAGAGTTTTCAATAACAATGGCGCCTGTACCTTGAATCTCTTTTCCAGTAAGGTTTATGCTAAACATTTCCCCCTTACAATCATAACAAAGCTTAGCTGTATTTTGCTTCTTTCTGTCATAAGCTTTATTTGCTAGTAGAAAACTTCTCATCTCAAAGCTATCCCCCGATAGAACCTTTCTCATGCTTTCAATATACCTTTTACAGGTTCCAAAATCTGCATACTCTAATTCTTCAGGAACGATAACCTTCACAGCTTCTTTTTCAAAATTAGCTACAGTGTCGAAGAACTTTGAATAGCCACTAGTTTTTTTTAGTAGATTCAAATTAATAATACTAACTCCACTGTACGTTAGATATGTACCTTCAACATCGTTTGGCTTTTCTATAGATTTTAATAAGTTTTCTTCAATAACTAACCTGTTATAGTTTGACCCAGGCTCAACTTCTAGCCCTAGTAGCGTTGAAACGAAAGACTCAGAGCTAGATATCATTTTTTCAATTGCATCTTCATCGGCAAATAAAAATTGATCTCCATTTAGAATTAATAAGTTTCCTTCATATCCAATTTCGTTTGCACAATTATGAATTCCACCACCAATATCCAATATACTTTCTTCATATAGAGCAATTACCTCTAAGTTTTTCTTAGCTATCTCATCATGTATCAAGTCAGCCTGATAGTGAGTATTAATGTAGATATTATTTCTTGCGAATCTTTTTGCAAAATCAACTTGGAGCTCTAAAAGTGATTTTTCAAATATTGGCCAAAGTAGCTTTGGTAACTGTTCACCAACAGGTCCCATTCGTGTTCCAAATCCAGCCCCCAAAATTAAGACATTATCAACTTGCATAATATACTTTCACTAATAATTTATAAAGAGCTTCATACTCTGGAAAAAGTCTGAGTTTATTACGTACTTTCTCAAAAGCATATCCAATATATTTTACGTATCGAATGTCGCTTCTTGTCTCATAAATATAACAAAAGCTTCCTATCGCTTTTAGTGACCTTTGTATTGTCATTAAATCATAAATCCTACTAAATTCTTCATAACTAGTTTGATCCTTAGAGGTATTTTTTAAGAAGGAGTTAAAATAATGCATCTTCAGTTTTTCAATATTTTCTTCTGATATTTGAAAATAGCAATCTTCTAATAATGAAACGAGATCGTACTGAGGAACACCTTGTCTAGCATCTTGAAAGTCAATATATACAAATTCACCTTCCTTAACCATTATATTTCTAGAGTGAAAATCTCTGTGGTTTAGGACCATATCTTTAGAAGTAATTTCATTTATTATCTTCATATTTATTCTTTCGAAAATCACAGATTCTTCACGTGAAAGTTTTGCATTTAAAAATTTCTCAACAAAGAACTTTTTCGTAAAGTTTATTTCAAACATCAGCTTTTCAACATCAAAGCTCAACTTTCCCCAATTATACTCACTCTCTCTTGGAATACTCTGAATTTTAATGAGTGTATCGACGACCTTTTTATACTCTTCGAATATTTTCTCAGTAGAACTTATAGAAGAAATATATGACAAGAAAGTAAGGTTACCCAGATCCTCTTGTAGCATATACCCCTTTTTCGAATTTTGATCGATTATCTGTGGAACTCTAATTAAGTTATGATGTAATACTTTTTGAACAATCGTAAAATCACTTTTCTCAATATCTTCATGAACCTCTGATAAGCATGATACATAATTACAATCTTTCGTTACAATTCTGTAATATCTTCTAGTCGAAGCATCTCCTGTTAATTTTACAACTTCAACGACTTCATTTTCTTTCAATGAATCTATTCTTCTTTGACTATTTTCAAATAGCTCAGTTATGAGAAGTCTCTCACTATCCTCTGGTTTCATCGCGCACCTCTTTTAACTTCCCTTAGAAAAGAATAAAAATTTTGTGAAGAGTTTTTCCTTCTTTCTGAAAACTCAAATTCCTCTGATTTAATCTTTGATATAAAGCTCTTAAAGAGCTGCTCTTCTTTTGTAATATCTTGAGTACTGCCATATAAAATTGAAAAATCGAGTGTATTCTTATTAAGGCTTTGGAGCCAAATCAAATAGGCATAAGGGTCATGTCCAGATCTCTTTATCACATGGTAAGTCCACTTATTCACTTCAGACTTCACTTCTACAGGTAATCTCACTAGGCCTAAAATGTCAGCACTAGTAATGAAACCTTTTGGAATAATTAGGTTTTTTGGATATATATTTCTTTGACTCTTAACCACTTCACTTGCAAAAGAAGCAAAGAACATTTCTTCATTTTTCACATATTTTAGAATTAATCCACTTGAGAAAAAAAACTGCGCCTTAGGTAGTGAGAAATAAAACGGGAGAGAAGAATTTATGACGTAAAACTTTGGTTCATAAAATTCTTTAAGAAGAAGCTTGTTGTTTGAAAGTATCTTTATATACAGAGAGTTTAAATATTTCTTACTCTTCTTAGTTAATCTAATCTTATTTACACCACTTGTTTTCAGATAGACATCAGTTAAAGAAGAGAGCTGACTTATATACTCAGAATCTTTGGTTTGTGAAAGACTAGAGCTAAAAGAGAATTCGCTTTTCTTAAATAGAGCGCAAGAGCTAATTGTTAATAAGGTTAATATTAATAAATATTTTTTCATTCCTAAAGTATATATACTAAAAAGCCCTCTTGCGAGGGCCTTTTTCAAATTATGTTCTAATATGTATTAGATGTCTTCTGATGCGATATCTCTATCTGGAAGGTAATAAAGTGTGAATCCTGCAAAAATTAAATTTGAGTCATGAATCATTTCTTTATTATTATCCCAAATCTCTTTCCATCTTTTTTGTGTACCGTACTTTTCATTTGAAATTGTTCCAAGAGTATCACCAGTTTTGATTAAGTGTGGAAGTCCCTGAGGGTTGTAATTAAACCCAGGAGAATCATGTCTTAGAGTCATTCCCTCTCTTAGGCTTGATTCTGAGATGCCATTATTAATAGATGAAAGTGTTTGCCACTTTCTATAATCACCATAAACTTTAAATGCTATCCACATTAAAGTATCACCTTTTTGTACTGTATACTCACCACCGGCCGCAATTGCGATTGAAGAACTCTCTTCCATCATAGGTGCGCCTTCTTCCATAACCTGTGCTGGTGCTTCAGACGAAGCAACCTCTTCAACAACTGAGTTATTATCGTCAAGAAAATTATCTTCAAGTAAGTTTTCATCTTCAGAATCTACAATGAAGTCTGCATCTTCAGCACTAACTTCAGTTGAGATATCTGCTGTTTTACTAGCATCATCTTTCTTTCTCTTGCTTGAACAACTTACCCCTAGTGTGAGTAAAGCTAGAACAAGTAAAACTTTTGAAATCTTCATATATTCTCCCTTGATATCTAATATACTTTAGAATTATGTACTAAATATCTATTCGGACAATTATATCAAGTAGTTAAATTTTTTTTACATATATCATCGACTATTTTAGACCTATAAATTTCAAGCACTTAGGCGTGGCAAAATTAGCCAACCATAAATAAAATATCTTGTTTCACACATTATATGGGCACATTTTGTAGAAATAGAAATTTCTCTATTACAAATCTCATCATCAAAAGGTACAATTTTATAGATGAATATCACTATGCGATTTATTATTCTTTTTATTCTTTTTGTACGAGTAACCTTTGCGCAATCAGTAATTGATGACTTCAATGAAAACTCTGAAGCTAATCAAATGGCCTCAGAGCTTGTTACAGAGAAAATAAACCGTGTCTCTGCTTCTAAAAGAACATATATAATCACCAATGAAAATGAGTCTTTCTACAAAGGCGACTTTATAACGATAGTTTTAAACGGACAGCTTGCAGCAAGAGCGATTGTAGCTAAGTCTGTTAATAGAGTTGCTGGCATTAAAATTATAAAAATTTATTCTCTAGACTTGTTTAAATTATTTAGAAATGACCTTGAAATTCAAATCATTCGAGGTGATGACAGTATGTTCGGGGCAAAAAAAGCCGAAGAAAAAGAAGAAAGTGATGCAAGCCTGATTAAGGAAGAAGAAGACCTTTATAATGGAACTCTACTTGAGGATGACCTCTCGCTAGAGTCTAACTCTAAAAGGGCGATAAAAACGGATAATATCGTATCATTAAATGTTGGTCTTCTTGAGGCCCTCAATAATGATGGTTCAGCTCAACGCTACACTCACCTAAATGGAATGTGGATGTACCAAGTTGATGATAATATTTGGGCAGAGCTTAGCTATGGTCAAAATTTAATTAATGATTACCCAGCACCTTCCCTAGACACTAAGCTCACAAACCTCACGATAAGAGCTAAGTACACTGTTGCCGCGCCATTCTTTTCCTATGTTCAACCTTATATCGGGTTTCAAATGATAAATGCATCAAGTCCTCAGGCTGGAGTTGATGATCCAAATGATGGATACACTCCGGGCGAAGGTGAACTTGATCGAGAAATTCAATTAGTGGAAGACCTTAAAAAGAATCAACTTGTTTTTGGTGTTAGTGTTTTAAAAAGACTTGTACCAGGGTGGTTTGTTCGTGCTGATCTAGGCTCAGATATTATGAACGTTGGATTCAGTCTTGAATTTTAAAGTATTATTTTTTATTTCTATTATTTTTGTCTGCTCATCATGTGGTGTAAAAGGTCCTCCTAAGGCACCAAAAGGAACGGAGGTACCATCATTTGTCTCCCCTTACCTTAAAGACGGAAAGTTAAACAAAACCCAGATAAAGAAAAAAGAAAGTAATAATCAAGAAGAAGTAGATGATTAATGTCACTCATTATAGCAATAGGAAGTAATATTGGTGAAACTAGAGACAATCTTAGTAACGCTATCTCTCACCTTGAAAAGTACTTCACATTAAAATCAAAGAGCAGAGTCTATACATCAGAAGCAGTGGACTATGAAAATCAACCAGATTTTTTAAATCAGGTTTTAGAGTTTGAGAAACCTCAAATATCTCCAAGTGAGTGCATGAGCATTGCTCTTAAAATTGAACAAGAACTCGGTAGGCTAAGAGGTGTTCCCAAGGGTCCCAGAATAATCGACATAGATATTCTCTTTTATGAATTATGTACAAGTACTGACCCACATATCCTACTTCCGCATCCAAGACTTTTCGATAGAAGCTTTATTGTTCTTCCTTTAATGGAGCTTCCGTACTTCAGTATTCTACAAAAACACTTCACTTTTACTACAAAGTTTAACAACTCAGCTTTTCCGTTAGATTAAAGTAAATTAAACACTTCCCTGATTGACCAGCATCTATATTACTCATATAATTTCTAGCATACTTAGTTAATGCTCACCAATTTGCAAGGACGCAACAATGGCAAGTTTTGAACTTTCTAGTGAACAGAAAGAAATATATGAAATGGCAATGAAGTTTGCTCGAAACGAAATGATGCCTAAAGCAAATGAATTCGATGAGTCTGGAAAAATGCCAATGGATATTCTCACGAAGGCGTGGGAACTAGGACTTGTAAACACATGCATTGCTCCAGAGTATGGTGGAACAGGATTTACAACTTTAGACTCCATGATTATTACTGAGGCCTTAGCCTATGGTTGTTTAGGAATGAATACAACTCTTATGGCAAATGACCTTGCTTTACTTCCAATCGCAATTGCAGGTAATGATGAGCAAAAAAAGAGATTCTTAACTCCATTTACTGAATCTTATAAAATGGCTTCGTTTTGTTTAACTGAACCAGGAAATGGATCAGACGCTGCGGGAATTAAAACAACGATAAGAGAAGATGGTGATCACTATATACTAAATGGTCAAAAGATGTGGATAACAAATGCAGGTTACGCTGATTTATTTGTTATTTATTGCACTACGGACCCTTCTCTTAAACATAAAGGTATTTCTTGTATTGTCTTAGATGATAAAAATGCAGAAGGTCTAGAGATAGGCGCTAAAGAAAGAAAAATGGGTCATAGAAGTTCTGATACCAGGGCCGTTACGTTTAATAATGTGCGAATCCCTAAAGAAAATTTAATTGGAAACTTAGGAGAGGGCTGGAAAATTGCCATGAAAACTCTTGATCACTCGCGCCCGATGGTTGCTGCTAGCGCAGTGGGTGGAGCGCAGTGTGCATTGGACCATGCTATTAAATATGCTAAAGAAAGAGTACAGTTTAATACTGTCATAGCTAATCACCAAGCAATCCAAATGATGGTTGCCGATATGGCCATGAAAGTTGAAGCTGCAAGGTTACTTGTTCACAAGTCAGCATGGCTTTTAGACGAAGGAATGCCAAACACAAAACTGGCAAGCTACGCTAAAGCATTTAGTGCAGACATGTGCATGGAGGTAACAACTGATGCCGTTCAAGTATTTGGGGGGTATGGCTACTCCAACGAGTATCCAGTAGAAAAGATCATGAGAGATGCCAAGCTTATTCAAATATATGAAGGGACATCTCAGATACAGAGATTAGTAATTGCTAAAGAAATTTTTTCAAGGAGCTAAACGTGAATATCTTTGTTTGTATAAAACAAGTTCCGGACACGGAAACAAAAATCACACCTAACGGTGATGGAACATTTATCGAAACAACTTCGATCAAGTGGATTATGAACCCTTATGACGAATTCGCTGTAGAGCAAGCGCTTTTAACTAAGCAAGCAAACAGTGGTTCAACAGTAACTGTTGTTAGAGTTGGAGGTGTAAAAGACACTGAAGCCCTAAGAACTGCACTAGCAATGGGAGCCGATGAAGCAATTCTAGTTGAGTCTGACGACAATCTAGATTCATTCATGACTGCCAAAGCTTTAAAAGGTGCTATTGAAAAGTCTGGAAAGAGTGCGGACGTTATCTTCACAGGTAAACAAGCAATCGATGATGACTGTCTTCAAGTTCCTCAACTGCTTGCAGGAATGTTAAATATTCCTTCAGTATCTGTTGTTGTAGGATGTGAAGAAGCTGGTGGTACCTATACTCTTAAAAGAGAAGTTGAAGGTGGAGCCCTCGAAGTTTACGAAGTAACTGCTCCAGTTTTAATCGCTTGTAACAAAGGGTTAAACACACCAAGATACGCTTCTTTACCTGGTATTATGAAAGCAAAGAGAAAGCCACTTGCGCAACACTCTCTTGCTGACGTTGGTGTTACTAATGAAGACAGAAGAGTTAAATACTCTAACTTCCAACTTCCACCAGAGAAACCAGCTGGGAAAAAGTTTGATGCAATGGATGAAGCTGCGCAAGCAGGAATTGTTGCTGAAGTAGTCGGGCTTCTTAGAAATGAAGCAAAAGTAATTTAAGGAGTTAACAATGGCAAAAGTATTAGTTTTTACAGAAATTACATCTGATAATGTAAAGTCTGTTACATATGAAATTTTAGGAAAGCTCGCCGGTAATGATGTTGATGTTGCTGCTGTTGGACAAGTTCCAGCTGGAGCAGTTGCAGAATTAGCAAAGTTTGGTGCTGCAAATATTCACTCTCTAAAAGGTGATAATTTAGACAAGTATTCTCCAGAGGGTTATGCAAATGCTCTTAAAGAGTTCATCGGCAATGGTGGATATGATTACGTTTTCGCTGGTTCTACTTCTTTAGCAAAAGATCTATTTCCAAGACTATCTGGAATGTTTGATGCAGGGATGGCCTCTGAAGTAACTAACTTTACAATGGATGGTGGAACTTTCGCTGGAACAAGACCACTTTTTGCGGGTAAGTGTTTAGCAAAAGTTGAAATAGAAGGGCCTAAGCCTCACTTCGTTACTGTTAGACCAAACGCTCTAGGAATGCCTACTTCTGAAAATGCTGCTGCTGGTTCAGCTGCAGATGCTTCTGTAAGTGCTGGTGAAATTAGAGCTGCAATAAAAGAAATTATTAAAGGTGCTTCTGAAAAGCTTGACCTTACTGAAGCAAATATTATCGTTTCAGGTGGTAGAGCAATGAAAGAAGCTGCAAACTTCAAAATTCTTGATGAGCTAG
Source organism: Halobacteriovorax sp. HLS (assembly GCF_004006665.1). NCBI lineage: Bacteria > Pseudomonadati > Bdellovibrionota > Bacteriovoracia > Bacteriovoracales > Halobacteriovoraceae > Halobacteriovorax > Halobacteriovorax sp. HLS. The sequence goes on along the minus strand of NZ_QOCL01000002.1, from coordinate 284,736 downwards.
CCGATACAATAGGAGCAACAGTTGGTGCTTCTAGAGCGGCAGTTGATTCTGGATATGCTCCGCACTCGATGCAAGTAGGACAAACAGGTAAAACTGTTGCTCCTTCTTTATATATTGCTTGTGGTATTTCTGGTGCTATTCAACATTTAGCGGGAATGAGAACATCTAAGTGTATTGTTGCAATTAACACTGATCCTGATGCTCCTATCTTCACTAAAGCTGATTATGGAATTGTTGGAGATTTATTTCAAATTGTTCCGATCCTTACTGAAGAATTTAAAAAGATCATGTAATACTAAGGCCACCTTCGGGTGGCTTTTTTTTCTATTTACATGAATTCTCTCTTATACTTACATAATGACAACGAATAAAATATCTTATCACTGTAGTGCTCCATGGATATCATTATCCATTAATGTGGATAGAAGTTTTTCACTTTGTAGCAATACAATGAATTCTGTAAAGATTGGTAACTGGAATGAGCAGTCAATTCTTGAAACTATTAATAGCACTGCCCTTAAAAATTATAGACAAGCATTTTTAAATAATGAGTCTATAGAGATATGTAACCTCTGTTCTTCTCAAGAAGTAAGTGGAATCAATAGTAAGAGATTAGATTATAATAGTAATTATCCTTTGATTTCCTTTACTGATGAAGATCGAAAACTGTCTGATATTAAACATCTTGAAATCTCTCTTTCAAACTTATGCAATCAGAGCTGTCGTACTTGCTCCAGCTTCTTAAGTTCTATGTGGAATAAAGATAGTGATAAACTTCGAAGAGAAATCCATACTTATTCAGAAGTATCTGAAAAACAATTTAATGAATTATTGGAGGTTTCTAAAACTCTAAACTCCTTAGTAATTTCTGGAGGGGAACCTCTCATACAAGAGCAGATTTTTACGTTACTAGAAAATTTAATTGGTACTAATAATGAGTGCAATGTAACGATCAGTACAAGTTTGAGCATCCCTACATCTTCAATAGTCAGACTTATAAGTATATCGAAGTCGCTTCCGAACTTAAGTCTCAATATTTCTTTAGATGGAGTAGGTAAAAAGGGAGAATATATTAGAGCAGGAGTTATCTTTAAAGACTATGAAGATAATATCGAATTAGTCTCATCCTCTAGCATTCCTTGTGCATACCAGGTGACTATTAGCATTTTAAATATTTTCGATATAAGAGAGATTTTGACTTATATAGAGAAAAGTCCTCTTAGTATAATTCATGGAATTGAATTTTACTTAGTAACAAACCCAACCTACTACAATATTCAAATATTGCCTAAGAAGCTGAAGGCAATTCTGCAAGCAGAGTTATATTCTCTTGTGCTTGACTTCAAATCGAGTGAGAAAATAAGACCTTTACTTAGGAAAGTTCTTAGCATTAATACGCATCTTCAGATGGATAATGTTAGTGCAAATTTAAAAGATTTTTTTCGAGAGACGAAGAAAGTTGATCGGTTACGTAACGAAGATTTTAAAAAAATATTCTTTAATACCTATCAACTTCTAAAGTCTTATTGATATATTATTTTGAAGCTGGCGCTCTTTTTGGTTGAGTAAAGTCAAACCCTACTTCTTCAGTTATTCTTGCAAATTCTTCTTCTGTTTCTGGTTCTACAATTTCTTCCTCTTCAACTTCTTCTTCACTTACTTCATATATATTTTGTTCACCTTCTACACCAGCTGATCTTGAGAACTCTGCTTCGTTTTGCTCTTCAACAACTTCGATCTGATCAGAAGTTAACTCTCTAGCTTCTTGCTGTAATAATTGTGACTCTTCAAGTTGAGCAGCCATTTGATCTAACTTAGCTTCAGATACAAAGTTTAACATTGCACCTTGAAGAGGCCCTGTCGCAAATCTGATTCTAAACCCATCTTTTCCATTATTAGTTATTATACCTGTAACTTCACCATGATTTGTTTCAGCAGAAAACTGACCTCCGGCCTTAATCTCAGCTCCACCTAAGAAGCTTAGTGGCTGCTCATAGTTCTTACCGATACCAACAACAACGTTTAATTCCTCTATCAAGTTTGTATCTACTACAATATTTCCTGAGACAACTTCACCACGTAAAATATTAGGATCTTTTACTGGGTGAAGAGCACTTTCAATTACTAAGTCTTGTACTTCTGAAATGAGTACTCCATTCTTTGATTCCTTTACTTCTTCTTTAACAGTAGCTTGAGCGATTACTTCAGATTTCTTTTCAACGGCCTTAACAACTCTTACAGCTTCTAAAATTTCATAACCTTTTCCGAACTGTCTAAATAGCGCGATAGTTCTTCCACTCTCATCTAAATAAGATACTCTGAAATTCATTTCTTCTTCACCGCTAATCTTTACAAGTGAAGTACCAATTAAGTTAAAGTTCATTGGTACATATTCTTCAGAACTATTAGCTTCAAAAACAACTTCATTATTTTCATTTTGAATTCTTCTTACTTCCCATTCTCCATTAATTATAGAAGAGTTCTGGTCATTGATTGGTAAGTATTGAACCGCCGGTCTCGCTGCTTCTGTTGAAGCTACATATCTTACAACATCTTGATCATCTAAACGTTGCACAATCTCAACCTTTGTTTGATTCATGAATTCATTTGAATTAAAGTTCGCATCTTGTACGCCTTTAATACCAACTACTACAGTAGTTGCTGTTAAGAATCCTGTTAATGCTTTAAGAGTCAGTAGTGACTTCATAATCTTCTCCCGATGTTCGTACTTATATATAAGCAAGTACCGTGCCATGCATTAAGTATCAATTCTGCAAGATTTTAAGCCACAGGGAGACATAACTAACTGAAAATAGATGAGATAATTATGACTTGAAAATGAAGGTGTAAAAATATTAAACGGCCTGTATAAAAATTGTATGCTTTATTTTCGGCCTTAAGAGAAAATCTAGGGGATTCTAAATAAATAAATTCAGATAGTTACATGAGACTGGGAACTGGTTCTTAGCGGTAGTATTAAGAGGTATTTGTTAGATAGTGACTGTAGTTTTGACGAAAATGAAGGAAATTTGAGCTCAAAAAGAGTAATTAAGGGGTAGAAACACCCCTTAATCGAGACAACTAATTACTCATTAGGCATCTTTTTTCCTTCGAAGTCACTGTGACTAGCTCTAAATCTCTTTAAAGCAATTACAACTAGATCTTCTAAGTTGTAACCAGTGTTCTCTGCCATTCTTTCAAATGCCTCAACGACATCTTTTTCAACAGATACAGATAATTCTTTAAGTTCACCCTTGTTGTGTTCTTGTGTTTTCAAACAATTCTCCAGTTTTATATTTCTAACTATTACTAATTACTTTAACCGCACCTTTCTTTCTTAAAGAAACTAATGCTTGAGTGACCTCAAAATCAAAGAGCTTACAATTATTATAAATATCGGACACTCTTGAATACTCCGTCAAGGTGGCCATTACTTTAAACTCTTCTTCAGAAACAGTATCCCCTTTTGATATAAAATCTCCATTTAAAATTAGCTTTAAGTGAAGAGGTGGCTTGAGAGACTTAGACTCTCTATGCCTCTGATAATTTTTTTGTGAAGTTATCTTAAACTCATCAAACGAAAGGCCAAATTCTTTCTGCTCTTGTGTCACAACTTCTGGTTCTACTATAAATTTTAAAGGTGTATGCTCCATATCGTCAAACAGGGCAACGTATAAAGACTTTTCTCCTGTTAATCCTCCATATCGAGAATCAACAATCAACCCATCCGCTATCAAGACTAAGCCTAAGAATTGTCCAGTGTTACGATTTAGAATATTAATTCTTCCCGTAAATCCGAAGGTTGTCTGTTCTTCAATAGTACCAAGTAATGACAAAGTATAATCCTATTTACCTAAGATCTTGGAAAAAAAGCCTTTCTTTCCCTTTGCTTCCATGTGTTTATGAACCTGTGCCCCAAGCTCCATGTAGGCCTTCCATACCGGTCTACCTTCATACTCGGACTGAGACATATAAGGAACTCCTTCATCAGAAGATTCTCTTAAGGCTATCTCCATTGGTATCTCACCTAGAAAGCTCGTTGATAATTCATCACATGCGGCCTTAACTCCACCGCTTCCAAATATAAAGTATTTCTTATCTAAGTTATCATCAGGGACGAAGTAGCTCATATTTTCAACCATTCCAATGATTGGAATATTAATCTTCTCAAACATTTTGATACCTTTTTTAGTATCAAGAATTGCTACTTGTTGAGGAGTTGAAACAACAATTGCTGCATCTACTTCAGTTGCCTGGACCATACTAAGTTGCATATCTCCAGTTCCTGGAGGAAGGTCAACTATCAAATAGTCTAGCTCTCCCCAATCAACATCAAAAAGAAATTGATTCAAGACCCCACCTAACATAGGACCACGCCAAATAACGGCATCACCCTCTTCAACGAATAAACCGAATGAGATAAATTTTAGGCCGTGAGTCTCGACTGGAACTATTTTCTTATTATCATTTGCAATTGGCTTTGCTGCACGTTGACCAAGTAGCATAGGCAATGAAGGCCCATAAATATCCGCATCTAGAAGACCTACCTTATGTCCTTGATTTTTTAAAGTCATTGCTAGGTTTACAGATACTGTCGATTTTCCAACACCACCTTTACAAGAAGATACTGCAAGTACTTTCTTTACTCCAGGCACTCTCTTCTTGGCCTGGCCTGTAGGACCGTGTCCAGCGTGAACATGTGCTTGCTCTTGCTTAGGTGGAGCTTCTCTCTTAGGACGATCTTCTTGAGTAAGTACATCTTTAGAGTTTTTTGAAACTGTCATTATTGTAATATTATCTTCATCAAAATTTGCTTTTAAAAGACCATAGATAGAATCTTCAATTGTTCTCTTTTGCATTGGAGAAATATCTTCTCGATCATACTTAATTGTTACAGCATCATCATTAACAATAACCTCTTTAACTCGTCCCTCAACGCCAAGCGTCTTACCTGTTGCAGGATTAGCTATTGTTCCAATTAAATTCTTAATATCATCACTCATATAAACCTCATTTTTTGTATATATATTTATATCCCTAAAAATTCGGTTAAGAAAGTTAGAAGTTTCTATTGTTGAGTGTTTTGGTCATATATAAATAATTCTGGTACAGGATGCTAATCTCTTATATCATATATGTACTTTGGCAATTTTCGTTGGAAGGAATCGACTAAATGGCTACACCATATAAAAGAAGTATTATTTTAATAAATCCAAAATTTCAGATTAAATTTAGCATACTTGTGTGCTTATTCTTATTTATCTCTAGTATTTTTTATCCATTAACAGTATTTGATCTCGTGACGAAGCTTGTAGAGCAAGCCTCTGCAAACTCACCTGAAATGGCATTAAAAATGACTACTTACAAGAATAATCTCATGGTTGTATTGGCCCTTTTTCAAGTGGGTTTCACGGCCATAACATTCATTGCTTGTCTATTATTTAGCCATAAAATTGCCGGTCCAATCTATAAGGTGCAGAAATATCTTTCCGCTATTAGAGACCGTGAAGGTAATGGTAAACTATACTTCAGGAACGGTGATTACTTTACGGAACTCGCCGACGACTTTAACGATACTTTTGAAGTGATCCAAGAAGACTATAAGAAAGATATGGTCTATCTGAGTGAGGTCTCTTCATATATCAACAATCTTAGTATGGTTGTTCCTGAAGATAAAAAAGTGGTTCTCGATGAAATCAATCTTAAACTAGATGAGATTCAGAAGAGATATCACACTTTGTATTAATTAAGTCTTTAATACATTAATGACAGGAGGTCATTTGTGTTAAGAATTTTAACAACGCTAATCTTATTATCATTTTCGATAACAAGTAATGCTGCCAAAAAAACAAATCTTGATTTTTCCTTAAACACTAACAAATACGATACTCGTTTCTCTAAATCTTTCTACCAGTTCTACAAAGGAATTAAGAAAAACAAATTCGACCGAGTAGCTGTTAGACTTATGAAAAATAACTTTAAAAAATCTACAGCTTTTAAAGAATATGCTCCTTTAATGGATGAACTAAATCTTTTTTACAAAAATAGAAAACTAAGAGCTGAGACTTTCCACAAAGTATGTCTACCAAAGAGCAAAGGTCAATCTGACAATCCTGATCTCGTTAAAAGAACATTTAAATACTTAGAAAACTACTGTCGTTCTCAGTTTTTGAAGAATGTAACTAACGCTAAAGAAAACTCATCAATAACATTTAAAAATCTAACCTATCTAAAGTTTGCGCTTCCTTATTACCTTAAAGGACAACATAAGAAGGATTTTATTAGGTATTTATCGAGAATTAATCCTCAATCTGAATTTCATAAGCTCATTTCAGAACTTATGACTGAAGAATATTTAGAAAATAAATTTAAGCCTAATTCTGGCCACTTAAAATATATTAAAATTTCGACTGAGCTTACTAACTATGTACAAAGTGCAGGATTAAAGGACTCATCCGAGAAAAACTATTTTACGAAGGAATTTTATGCTATTCGTTCTGACTTTAGAAAATCGGTTAAGACAGGTGATATAAACCTGGCCTACGAAAAAGGACAACAACTCGTAACCTTCTTCGATTCAAATAAAAAATATATTGATGATAAGAGGGCCTGGATATCTATCCTTACTGCTGGAAAAAGTTTTCTCTACAAACAAGACCCAGAAAAAGCTCGCTTCTTCTTTGAGTACGCACTAACTATAGCAACTAACGATCAGCTAGATGAGACAATATTCCAATTACTATGGTCTAATATATTGTTTGGAAAGTTTTCCAAGGCCGTAACTACAATTGAACAATTCAAGCTTATCAAAAATTACGACAAGTATAATTCTAAAGTTAAATTTTGGATTGCCTACACACTTTATAAAAATGGTGAAGAGGAATTAAGTAAGCACTTATTTACGACTTTAACAGAATCCTCTCCATTAAATTTCTATGCCATAATTTCTTATAAGAAATTACTAGATATATTTGATGTTGAAGATAAGAAGAAGTTACTTAACAAGTATTCTGAAGAGAACTCCCCAGAAATACCAAGAAGTAATAAATATTCTCCAAATTTCGTTGCCTCCATGAAGCGTCTTTCATTATGGCTTGATCAAAATTACGACTCTTTCTCTAATAATGAAATCTCAGAAATAATTTCAAGAGACTCCGCGTACGTTTTCACATCTCCTAGCAAGAAGATAGACAATAAAGAACTTAGAAAACATCTCGTGGTTAAACTTGTTAATATGTTTACGAAAGAGAAAAAGTACCTTCACTCTTTCAAGCTCGTGCATCAATCTCTTGATAAGGAACATTTTGAACTTGATGCCTTTACAATAAGAAACTTATTTCCATTTCAATACTTAAATAAAATTGAAAAGATTGATTCTACAATAGATCCTCTTGTGGTTCTCTCCCTTATTAGACAAGAGTCTGCTTTTAATCCAAGAGCGAAGTCACATGTAGGGGCTCGTGGACTTATGCAATTGATGCCGGCCACAGCAAAACAATATAAGAAGAATGTTAAGACCTCTCACCTTAAGCGACCTGATGTAAATATTAGAATAGGAATCAACTATCTTAAGCGTTTATTAAAAATGTATGACGGTAATTTAATTTATACATTATCTGCTTATAATGCCGGAGAAAGTCGTGTAAGGAGATGGAGAAAAGATATCTTTATTACAGAGGATCCAATGGTAACTATTGAATCTATACCTTTTAAAGAAACCAGAAAGTATGTGAAGTTAATCTATAGAAATATTTTCTTTTATAACTTGTTATCAAATAAATCTGTCCTCGAGAAATCTCTCGAAGACAGTTTTTATGTTAGTTTAAATTCTAAACGTTAAATCTAAAATGTATGATGTCACCATCTTTGACATCATACTCTTTTCCTTCAATCCTAAACTTTCCAGCTTCTTTGACTTTTTGCTCAGATCCAAGAGCAAATAAATCATCACAGTGGTAAATTTCGGCCTTAATAAAGCCTCTTTCAAAATCAGTATGGATTACACCAGCTGCTTGTGGCGCTTTTGCTCCGGCTTTAAAAGTCCAAGCTCTCACTTCTTTTTCACCAGCAGTAAAGTAGGTTCTAAGTCCAAGCATTTCGTAAGCGGTCTTAGTTAGAACCTGTAGTCCTGATTGCTCAAGGCCTGCGGCCTCTAGAAATTCACTCTTCTCTTCTTCAGTTTCAAGTGAAGCAATTTCAGATTCTAACTTCCCACAGATAACACTAACTTGTGCTCCCTCTTTAGAAGCAAACTCTTTAACGCTTTTTACATATTCGTTATCATCGCTAACTCCATCTTCATCAACATTACATAGATAGAGAACGTCTTTCATTGTTATCAAGTTCAACTCAGAAACTAGTTCTCTTTCGTCCTTGCTCATTTCAAAAATTCTTGCAGCGAGACCTTCACTTAAGTGTGCTTCTAGTTTTTCTAAAATTGGTTGAATTGCTTTCGCTTTACTCGAAATATCCTTATTTTGATTCTTCATAAGTTTTGGCAAATTTTGTTGCTTCTTAGTAACAACCTCTGCATCAGCAAGAGCTAACTCGATATTAATTGTTTCAATATCATCAGTTGGATCAATTCTTCCGTGAACATGAACAATATCACCATCATCAAAGCATCTTACAACATGAATAATTGCGTTAACCTGTCTAATATGACCTAAGAACTGGTTTCCAAGTCCTTCACCCTTACTAGCTCCTTTAACTAAACCTGCAATGTCTACAAATTCAACAACAGTTGGAATGGTCTTACTAGGTTTAATCAATTTCGTAATCTGATCTAAACGAGTATCAGCGACACTTACAATCCCAACATTTGGTTCAATTGTACAAAAAGGGTAATTTGCTGCCTCAGCAGGTGCTGAAGTCAACGCTTGAAAGATTGTTGATTTCCCAACGTTTGGAAGCCCAACGATTCCACAGTTTAATGCCATATTTATTTCCTTTTAAATTAATTTCTTCTTACTATAACTTCTTGCCGCACTTTGAAAACCTCTTTCAATATAAGTTTCTACGACCTTGGCAGATTCTTCTAAATATTTATCTATGAAGTCTTTATCTTCACCATGGTATCCTGACAATACCCAACTACTTACTGACCCATGAACTGGTCTACCTATACCAACACGAAGTCTCTTAAACCCCTGATTTCCTAAGCACTGAGCAATAGATTTAAGGCCATTATGACCAGCAAGCCCACCACCATCTTTATAAGCAACAGTACCAAAGTCTAAATCCAACTCATCGTGAATGACTAATATATCTTCCAGTGCAACTTTATAGAAATTTACAAAAGGCGCAACCGACTCACCACTTAGATTCATATAGGTTTGCGGCATAAGAAAGATAAACTTCTCACCGTCTATATCTTTTGTAGCGCAAAGACCTTTATTCTTTTGAAGCCATGTTAGATCATTAAAGAATGATAGTTTCTCTAAAACATCCCAAGCAATATTATGTCGCGTATTCTTATATTCTGAACCAGGGTTTCCCAACCCTACAATTAACTTAGTCATTATTCACCTGATTAAATAAATAGAGAACTTACTGAATCGTTATTAAAAGTTCTATGAATGGCCTTGGCCAAAATCTCTGCAGTATCTAACACATGTATTTTATTAATACCTGTGGCTTCATCAACGAGAGGAATGGTATCGGTTACAATTATTCTATCGAGTTCTTCAGAGCTCGCAATTCTCTCTAAGGCAGGGCCAGAAAACACTGGATGAGTAACACAAGCATAGACCTTAGTTGCTCCATTTTCCTTAAGTGCACGACAGCCTTCAATAAGTGTTCCTGCCGTATCTACCATATCATCTATTATGATACATTCTTTGCCATCAACATTACCTACAATATTCATGGCCTTCGCAATATTCTTTCCTGTTCGACGCTTATCAATCATAGCAATATCTGCTTTCAACTTCTTAGCATAGTGACGAACTCTCTCGACTCCACCAGCATCTGGCGATACGAAAATTGAATTTTCATTAAATATTTCTTTCTTGATGTAGTCCAAAAGTACCGGTGAAGCGTAGATATTATCAAATGGAATATTAAAAAAGCCTTGAATCTGGCTCGCATGTAAGTCCATTGTGATCACTCTAGTGGCACCTGCAGCAGTTAAAATATCAGCTATAAGTTTTGCAGAGATTGGTGTTCTTGGAGATGCCTTACGATCTTGCCTAGAGTAACCATAATGAGGAATAACTGCAGTAATTGAAGCCGCAGAAGCTCTCTTTAGAGCATCAATCATTATAAGTAATTCCATAACGTGATCATTTACCGGAGCACTCGTCGACTGTATGACAAATACATCTGCTCCGCGAACATTCTTTTCAATTTCACAATAAATTTCACCATTTGCGAAACGTACTAACTGTGGATCAACTAAGGAGACATCAAGGAACTGGGAGATTTGAGAAGCAAGCTTCGGGTTTGAAGAGCCGGAAACTAATACCATACGCTTCATACTTTTCTCCCATCAAGAAAAAGATGGCTGGGCTGGAAGGGTTCGAACCTTCGCATGTCAGAATCAAAATCTGATGACTTACCACTTGTCGACAGCCCAACATATTTCAGAATTATCAAGAATATACTCACTTATCAAACTTTTGACAAGACCCTATTAGTCTATAATTCACTTTTTTCACAGCCTAACTCGCCTAATCTCCTACCTCTAGACAATAAAAATTCCTGAAAAACCCGAAAAGAAGTCGTTCCACCATATAGCTTTAGGCCTTTTCCACTTCTATCACTATCTACGCCTGTCCAGATGACCCCTAGATTCCATCCATCATAAAAGACAAACCAATTATCATAACCATTATTAGAAGTTCCTGTTTTACCAAAGAAGTTTAATTTACTAAGGTTCGCTGTTATTAACTTTCTAATTGTTGTCTTAGTTGGGTCGCTGAGAACATGGAGAACTGTGTCATCCCAACTCTTAACTCCACTTTTCACAAGTTCACACTCTTTGTTAAATAAAGACTTATACACTTCAAAGAGTTCAAAAGTTGATAATTCAATGGCACCTAGTAATTGTCCTGGATACTGTGCAAGAGGGGTTTTTAATGTAGGCAAATAGGCCAAAGAACTCTCTTCGAGCTTTTGAAAATCATTCTCTTCAGCCAACCTAATGAGAGGTCTATTCAAAGACTCCTGCAAGGCCTTACCAACACTCGTCATTTCCTCACTTACGACATGTGACTCTCTTGGAGTCCAGTCCCCTGAAGCTAGCTTTAATGTAACTGGTCCAGTTTCAACCTCATCATTCCAGCCGACACCAAAATAAGAAAGTAGTGTATAAAAAAGAGGCTTAAGCGTACTACCCACAGAGTGTCTTTCGATACTTGTCGCTTTTAACTTGTCTCTTTCCCATTTCGAATAATAAGTAAATAGGTTCTTATTTTTTAGATTACCCATCACAATCTTCATACCCAAGTCTTCGTTTGGATACCTCTTAGATATTTCTTCTAAAACAGAAAAAGAACTTTTAACTAGAATAAATTGCTCATAGAAATTGAGACCTTTAGATTCATCAGATTGTGAAGAAATATAAGCAAGAGGAGAGAGTCTATTGTTTAGCGTTCTTTCTTTTAACTCACTAATCCACGCTGACCACTCCTGCTCAGACCAAACATTATCTACATTACTGCTAAACAATCCTTCTGATATGAGCTTTTTAAAAACAACATTCGCACGTTGCTTCAGCCTATCGGTATATTTAATAGGGGCATAGAAGTATGGACCCTTCAGTAAACTTATCAAAATTGAAGCCTCATAAGGCTCTATTTCGTTGGGCTTTTTTCCAAAATAAATCATACTCGCAGAATATAACCCTTTAATTCTAATTCCGTTAAAACTCCCCCAAAAAACTTCATTAAAATATGATGATATAATGTCTTCTTTTGAAAACTTCGTTTCTATATAAATAGCAACAATAACTTCTTTTATTTTCCTGCTAAATGATTTTTCGTTTGTATAATACAAATTTTTAACAAGCTGCTGAGTGAGGGTTGAACCGCCCTGGGCAAGCCTCATTTCTTTAATATCTGTTACAATCGCTCTAAAGATAGATTTTATATCAATTCCAAAATGTTCTAAGAATCTAGAGTCTTCTATGCCAATTAGTCCTTTCCAAAAAACGGATGGCATTTGACCAAAAGGTAAACGTCTTTGATAGCAATAGGTATACTCACATTCATTTTTAGCAATTTTTGGTAATTGAACTTGATTCGAAACTAGGATTTTATTTTTTATAACTGAAATTGAATCTTTATTTATCTGAAGAAACTCTTCGAAGCTTAAAGCGCTTTCGGTTAGTTGCCAATAGTCCTTCAAATCTTCTCTATTTATCTGCGTATCACTATCGATTAACACATCACTATTACTTAGTAGAGAAACTTCTTTTATCGAGTTAATTCTAAAAACTGGAATATCTCCAATTGTCCTAATAATAAAAACAGAAGCAATAATAGAGAATATCGTAACAATTATTGATAGAATTAAAAAAAACAATTTAATATGTCGCAGCATTAACCAACTATTCCTCTACATTTTTGACTTCATTTCGATTTTTCATATATTATCATGAGTAATTCATTTATTCATATAATGTATCCTATGGGAGAAATTTAGTGCTACACAATAAAATATCAAATTATTTAAAAATAACTGCTTTTGCTACTCTAGCAACAAGCTCAGCATTTGCTCTGCCAATCGATTGGCATGGTGCCTTTGGTGTCGATACAACAATGATCGATAATTACACAAGAATTAAAGGTACAACACCAAATAAGCCAATGGGCACTGCGAACCCAGGTTCTCAAGAGATGCCTTTTGCTAATGGTACAAATAAAGCCTCTTTTCAAAGTTATATCTTTAGGCTCAATCCTCACTTAATAGTAAATGACTTAGCAAGCTTTAAAGCAGAATTTACTTCTGGTTATGGAAGAGGTGGTTTTCTAGGTGATGATGGCGTTGTAGAGGGAAAAACAAGCAATGGTTTTGGAAACGCTCTATATATTCAAAATAAATCAAGTGGTTCAAATGGACTTGTTATCAACAAGGCATTCATGGAGCTATACTCTGATACTGCAACATATGTTATTGGTCGTCATTCAAGTAACTGGGGACTTGGTGCTCTCGTAAATGCCGGAGATGGTACATGGGACCGTCATACTTATACTAGAGATGGGATCACTGCAAAGATTAAGATTGGAAGTTTTCACCTTGAACCATTTTGGGCAAAGATTGACTCTACAGACTCTTTTTCTAAGCCTGCCAAAGCAACTGAACTTGGAGCAGGTCTTGTTTACGATAACGTAGATAGAGATATTGCTTTTGGAATCCTTTACTCGAAGAAAAAAAGTTATAGCGCTAACAATAGTTCTAATACTGATGCTATTAATAACGGCAGTACTTATTCATTAGGGGAAACAAGCGTTACTATTACTGATATTTACTTTAAAAAGGTTTTTGGAAATTTCAAATTTCAAGCAGAAGTTCCAATCCTAAGTGGTGACCTAGGAAAGGTTTATAATACTACAAATACTAAAATTAACTCTAAGTCATTTATTTTTGAAACAGAATATAAATTATCTGACTCTTGGAAAGTTGCGCTAGACTTTGGATCAGTAAGTGGACATGATGGCTCAACATCTAGTTATGATGCTATGTACTTAAATCCTAACTACCAAATTGCTAATCTTCTTTTTAGATATAATTTAGCAGCAGTAAGTGATCGTTCACAATATTTATATGATTCATATATAACTAACGCGAACTACATCAAGGTTGCTGGTCAATATAATTCTGATAAGTGGTCATGGGTTGCAGCTCTAATTTGGGCAAAGGCCAATGAAACTGCAAAGAGCGGAACAAGTTCGTACAATCACACGAATAACACTATCTTCACAGCGGCAGATACTCAATCAGACGACTTAGGTTTAGAGATTGACTTAAACTTTGACTATCATTGGAATAATGCAGTTACTGTTGGTGGTTCTTTAGGCTACCTTTTCGCAGGCGACTACTATGCTTTTACAAATGATCCTTCTGCTAAAAACTCTGCAGATAACTCATTTGCTCTACAGCTTAGATCTTCAATAGAATTCTAAAAAAAAAGCTCCGAAAGGAGCTTTTTTTTATCTCGGTGTCATTAGTGGAGCCGCAAACTGAGGCATCCCCATATTATACATATCTGATTGGTTACCTGTAGTTCCTCTTAAAATATCAAAACTATCATAAACGCTACCGCCTGGTCCTACTGACGCGATATCTCTATCTTGTTCTGATAAGTACCTTTGGGCACCATCATAGTAAGATTGGTAGTACGAGTACTTCTGATTATAACCTTCCATATCTCTTTGCATGCTGCTCATTTTACTTTGAAACATTCTCTGTCTCTGTCCAGCAGAGTTTTGAAAATATTGACATCTAACAGGGTTCTTCATTCCACCAAACATACTTGAAGCACAGTATTGCTGATACTGCTTTTGCTCATTTTGTTGGTAGTTAGAATATGCTGTTCTCATGCTATTTTGAGAATTATCATAAAGCTTTCTAGTTAAATAAAGTGGCGTCTCTTTACCTCTTGCTGCTTGAGAAACAAAGCTCCAGTCTCTCTTATCTGACTTTTTAAACTTCTTAATTCTCGCGGCTAAAGCATCATCAACATCTTCGAAATCCATTTGTTCTTCACAGTCTAAACAAGCTCTAGATAAGTATTCAGAACCTTTCGAAGCTCTTAATAGTGATTCCCCGGCCTTAGATTTATTATGGATCTTCATAACTTCAACACCATCAACCATATCAACATCACTAAACTCTGCAAGCTTTTCTGTTATTGTTTCGATTCGTGTTTCTAAAACTTCTCTTCTTGGAGAATCAATATCATCCTCACTTAAGTTTTCATATTCTGCATGAGCACTTTCTAAAACTTCACGTGAAGGCTTAATGACTTTCTCGTCATACTCTCTAGATAATGCCGCTATTTCCTTAGCAAGAACTGCAGCTTTTTTCTTATCACCTTTACTAAAAGCATTATCGTACTTTGTTATTTTCTGAAGTTTTTCTTCAATTTTTTCGCGAATTGCATCTGCATCGCTTGCAATGTTTTTCTCAATTAGTTTTAAATAAACTTCTTTAATTTTTTGCTGAAGGTCAGATCTGTTTCCAGTATCTTTATCAATAAGTCTTTTGATTGCGTAAATATCACCGTCTTTAGCAATTTCACATGCGGCTCTAGCTCTTTCCCATTGCTTATCAGCTTCAGAGCGATAAATTCTTCTTGCAGTATATCCTTCTTTCTTAGCGTCTTCGCTACTGTCTCCATAAGCTTGTACAGAAGAACATTTCCAGATTTCATTTTTGTCACTTATAACCTTAGTATCATAGGTGAAGTAATCATTTTTTACATTAGAAGGACTTGCAAATAATATTCTAGAGCTTTTATTCTTATCTAAATCAGAGTGTAGACTCATGAATGAAGTAGAGTTTGATAGCTTTGAACTATTCATATCAAATTTATACTTTCCTGATGAAGGATCCTTTTCACCGTAGTGTTTTTTCAAACAACTTGCAAACTTGCCTTCCATTGTCGTCGGAATATTAGATTTTCCTTCAATGAAATCTGATCCATCACTGGCATAGTCTTTCGTGTTTACGAATCTAAAAATGTGATTATTATCTTCATCAAGTATTCTATTTACCTGTAGAGTGACACACTTTGCAGGAAACGATTCTAGTGAAATTTTAAATTGCTTATCGTTATGTGGAGTTATTTTTGGGAGAACTCCTCCACTCATATACTTGAGTACTCTCATACTAAGTACATTATTCTTTTCTAAAGTCTCAGGACAATTTTTATTTTCAACGCTTGAAGAATCTATTTCAGAAACTTCAATATTGCTTGTCGCTGAATCATTATTTACTGTACCAGAGCTTCCAGAACTCCCCGAGCCTGCAGAGTTTACAATCTCAATATCATCAAGAGCCCCTGCATTAGCGAGCTGCCAAGGTGACGCCATAGAAATAGCAAGTAGAAGTAACATTTTTTTGTTCGATTTCATAAAAATTCCCAATTACCTTTACGATAAAATAGTTCTATCTAATCAAACTAATCGGTGAATTTTATTTTTACTTGAATAAAAGGCTTAAAGGCCTGTCAAATCAAACACTTAACAGGCTGTTTTTACTCTAGTAGATGATAATAGGTCTAGACTCTGGTTGCTGTTTTTCTTGAACCTCGGCCTCTGGTTTTGGAGCATTTTTCTTATTTTCTAGTTCTATTTCTTTATATTGGAGCGCTCTTTTAGAGAAAGTTTCATTTGTGCTATTCAACACACTGTAACCAAGAAATCTAATTCTATAAACAGCCTTACTTTGGTCTTTAAGTTGAACAAATTTTGGTAGTTCATGTCTTCCATTAAAAAGAATATAGTCAGAAAAGTGTGTTTCAACTTCACTTGTTCCCTTATTTACTTTTAAGCTCAGGAGTCTATGTTCTTCGTTAGTAAACTTTGCACTAACTCCATCAAGCTTTAGATTTAATACAAACTCCCTTCCTTCTTTTTCAAGAGATAGAACATCATTATGCTCATACATACTCTTAGACTTTATTTCAGAGATTTTTTTCTTTTCTTCTTCATCCTCACTTTCCATTGGTGAGTTCAACTGATCCTTGATTGTTTCATCATTACGAATAGCGAGAAGATATCTCTTATATCTATCATAGAGTTCCACTTTATCTTTATTTAAAGAGTCTTTATTAGAAATAAAATTAGACGAATGTTTTTTTAAAACTCCCGATATTCCATCAGACTTATTGAGGCCATACATCATAAGTAATGAGTAAAAAATATTTCTTTCTAATAATTCATCATTTTTTACTTTATCTAAGAAGTTCTTCAAATAAAGAGTGCTCACTACATTCTTTTTATCCATCTTGCCTTCGGAGTACTCAACTTGTAGAAATTGAACTTTCTCTTCTTCAAGTCCAAACAAGAATTTTAGATACTTTGGCGCACTTTGAGTTTCCTCTTCTTCAAGCTTTTCTTTTTGTATCGATGCCGTAATCACAACAAGATTTCCATCTATATCTTGACTATTAGGATTTCTAAATAGTCCTTCCACACTTGGAACACTTGCAAAAGTATTAACAACTAAAAAGAAAAAAACTAAAAACACTTTCATTTTATATTCCATATTTTGATACTTTATCTTTAATAATATTTATCATCATTTCTTTTGTTGCCTCGTCTCTTAAAGCGAACTCTACAGTGGCATTTAGATAGCCTTCAATATTTCCAGTATCAAATCTATCACCTGTAAATATATTAGCATAAACCTTATCTTGTGCTGCAAGCATATTAATAGCATCAGTTAGTTGATATTCACCACCAACACCACGAGGGATACGGTCTAAGCAATCAAAGATCTCAGGTGTTAAAATATAACGGCCAGGCGTCGCCAAATTGGTTGGAGCGTTCTCAGGCAGAGGTTTCTCAATCATTGCCTTCATATGCAAAGTTCTAGCGTCACTACTTAAAAAGTCACCATCAACAATACCATAGCGAAATGTTTCACTATTTGGGACTTCCATGACACCAATTACAGATTTATTATCATTTTGAGCAGAGATTTTTGCTAATTGTTTCGTTACAGGTTCTTCACTTAGAACAAGGTCATCGCCTAAGATGACTGCAAATGCTTCGTTTCCAATCACACTTCTAGAACAGTTAATAGCATGTCCAAGTCCTAACTGTTCTTTTTGACGAACAGTAATGACTTCAATCTTAGTGCCAATATCCTTAATAAGCTCCAATTCCTTTAACTTACCATTTTTCTCAAGAAAGCCTTCAAGTTCCATATTTCTATCGAAGTAGTTCTCAATAGATTCTTTACCAGTAGAGGTAACAAAAACGAGCTGTTCAATACCTGACTTAACTGCTTCCATTACAGAGTAGTGAATCATAGGAATATTGATTATTGGAATCATTTCTTTTGGTATTTGTTTTGTTGCTGGTAAAAACCTAGTGCCTTTCCCTGCAACAGGGATGACGGCCTTACGAATATTCATTATACTATCCTTAAGTAAACATTATACTGGAAAAAATATGACTCTAAGATTATCACAATTACCACTCATGTCCATCTGTCTTCTCTTTGTATTTAGTGCACAAGGAAGAATTTTAGAGTATGAAACAACAAGATTAAAGTCTACAGCTGGTGCTGGTGTAGGATCATTATTAGTTGAGGAATCAATTTTTCTAAATCCTGCTGCTATAACATTCTTTAATGTATCAACATTCTATTTTCAAAAAGTAAATACAGAGCAAACACAAGACAATCAGGGCACTTCTAAGTCTGATGCAATGAGCTTTATTGCTGCAGACACAAAAGGTGCCCTTAAGGGTGCTGTTGCCTATACTAAACAAACGAAAGGACAAGAGTATAGACAAACTATTGGTGGTTCAATGGCTTCAGCGATGGGAAAAACGTCGTCGTTTGGAGTAAGTTATCAACACATAGAAGAAGAGGTGTTAGACGAGAACCTTGTTGCGACGAAAGAGAAGTATAAGAAGTTTACTCTAGGAGTAACTAGACTTTTATCTCCAAGTTTTACAATGGGAATTGTCGCTATAGACCCATTGCGTGAAAGACCACAAGACTCAAAAGTCTTATTAGGATTTCAGTATGTATTCCAAGATATCATTTCTCTAATGTTAGATGGTGGTGCCGATTATAAAACAGGTTTATCTGAGTCATTAGTGTGGAAAACAGCAGCTCAAGTTAAGTTTCTAGACAGCTTTTTCCTTCGATTTGGTACTTACCGTGATAAAGCACTAAAAGAAAGAGGGAGCGGTGCTGGAGTTAGCTGGGTTCAACCTAAACTAACTGTAGATGTTGCACTAAAAAACTCCAAGCTCGAAGAAGATGACTTTTTGAAGCAAAAAGGTGAAAAAATTCAAGAAACATCATTTTCACTTTCCTACAGGTTTTAATTAATGGTCAACAAAACACCAGAAGAAACGCCTGAAGAGAAAAGACCGGAGTCAATACTTAAGGCATATCGCGAAAGACTAAAATCACTTAAACAAGCTCGTGATTACGTTGCCAAGGGAGATATTCCTAAAGCAGTTGAGAGGTACTCAATGTATCTCAATATTCTTGCAAATTATTTTAAAACAACTGAGGACAAACTTTCTCCAAGTCTATTTGATGCTGAGAAAGAAATCTCAGAGCTACTCTTAATAAGCCATTCTTATTGGGACTTAGCAAAGGCCTATGATAGGTCCCCTAATCTTCAATCAGAGTCTCTTAGGTGTCTTGATCAATTTGTTAAATTTTCTACAGGTTATAAATATCAGCATATAAATGCCCAAATGATGAAGAAGTTTATCAAGAGAAAACAAGCCCATAACCTAAAGGCTTTTCAGAATGCTTACCAAAGAATTCAAGTAGACTCGAAAGGGTGTTTTATCGCAACCTATAGCTTTGGAACCGATCATCCTGTTACAAATGAGCTGCGTGAATTTAAAACTAAAATTGTAAAAACTAAAATAGGTTATGCATTCACAGAGTATTACTATACTTTATCGCCACTACTAGTTGATAAATTTGAGCAATATCCAAAAACCTCTAATTTTATAAATACTTTAATAATTAGACCTCTACTGAAGTTTATCACCAAAGTTGTAAAGATTATTTAATGAATATTATACGGAAGTTAATTTTAAAAGAATGGTTTCGTTTTTTCGCAGGTGCAGTGATTGCACTTTTTTTACTAATCTCTGTTGCGAATTTAATCTCAGGCTTTCTGCGAGGTAATGTAACAGCTCTTGAAGTCGTAATAAATCACTTTATTGAAATCCCTGATTACTTAAATAAAATATTTCCTGTTTCCTGCCTTATGGCATCACTTTTTAGTATCAATAAGTTAAAAACTAGAAGCGAACTAACAGCAATCTTCGCTGCCGGATACTCTCGTAAGAACTATATAATCGACCTCACTCTTGCTTCACTGCTGGTAACCTTTATACAGTTTGCAACGACTTCATTTGTAGGGCCTTTTGTTAAGTCTCATAGAGAAACATTTATTCAGGGCTCATCTCATAAATTTCGAAATCTACGTAGTCAGGGCCTTAAATCATCAACTATCGGCTCTGGAAAGATGTGGTATAAATCTGACGATTACTTCATCTCTTTTACAAATTATGACTCGGTAAAGAAGGAGATTTTCAATGTTAGTCTCTATAGACTATCAGTTGATTCATATTTAGAGGAAATAGAAACTATTAATAAAGTTTCATATCAAAATGGTTTATGGGTATCTGACAAACAATCTAGTTTAAAGAAGCTCAACCAAAAATCATTTCCAAAAATTGAGAATCTTTCAAAGATTCCAGTTAATATTAATGAGACACCAGATGACCTTAGTCAGATTGAAGCCGATATTACAATTTTGAACATATTCAATTTATGGCAATACATCAAACAGCTTCAAAGTAGTGGAATAAACATAAGTGAATATATGGTTTTATTTTATGATAAATTTTCTAACTCAATCATTTGTATTATTTTTACCATCTTAGCATCTGTATCAATATTCAATCCAAATAGAAGAAGCAGCTCTTTTGGAAATAATATCGCTCTTGTCTTCTTTTTTACCATTTTATACTGGCTTATATATTCATACCTACTAGAGCTTGGGAATAATGCAAAGTTATCTCCTTTGGTCGCAACATTCTCAGTGCCTGCTCTATTTACAGTCTTACTTATAATTATTTTTTCAAAAAATAGAAAATTGGCCGGTTAATGAAAATTAAACATGAAGATCTCTTTAAATATATTATTCTATTTATCGTATTCATGCTTTATTCTTGGGGTATTGGTAATCTAGATGCCATTCGCCAGGGAACTGAAGGATTTTATCTCCAGATCGCCAAAGAAATGTATGAGATGAAGTCATTTCTTGTTCCTCAATATAATGAAATGGACCACTGGTCCAAGCCACCTCTGCAGTTTTGGATGGCACATATTGGATATCTCTTTGCAGGTGGTCCAGGAATATTCACATCTCGTCTAATTATAGTTCTTTTTTCAATTTCAACCATCTTCTTGATTTCTAAGAAGGTATCTTCACTTATTAGAACTCCATTTCTAAATATCTTTATTTTTATTTTGGCGACAGTCGGTATGTTTAAGTATTCAAGAATATTTATGATGGAGATGCCCTTAACTACTTTAACTACCTTAGCGTCACTTTATTTTTACTTATATCTTAAAGATGAAAAGTATTCTTTATGGATAGGTTCTATTTTCTTAGCATTATCGATACTTGTTAAAGGTCCAGTTTCTCTAGTCATGGCCACAGGAGGCTGCGGACTATTCTTAATTGTAGACTCATACTTAAATGGAATAAACTTTATAAAGTTTAAAAAGGTCTTTAACTGGTCTTTCGTCGGATTACTTCTTGGTTCAGTCTGGTTCTTTATTTGCTACTTGCAATATGGAAATGCATTCTTTGACTACTTCTTTCTTAGAGAAAACATGGGTAAGTTTCAAGCTAGGCCATATCCGATGAGACACGTTTTTCAAGGATTGCTTATATTTTCACTGCCTTGGTCACTCTACTTACCAACAACTATCTCTCAATTTAAAGACCACTTTCAAGAAATAAAGAAAGACTCATTCTTACTTTTTTCAATATGTAATTTCCTTGTCTTCTTTTTATTATGGTTAGTTCCATCTCAACGTTCACATCACTACGCGATGCCGTCTCTAATATTTTTCTTAATTATTAATTACATCTTGCTGACTAGTTATGCCTTAAATTCAAAAAGAAAAAGTATGATTAGACTAGCTAATATAACTTTATCAACACTTATGGTTATCACCTCAGTAGCATTTGCATGCCTACTCATTTTCAAAGAAGTGAACTCTTCAATAAGTCTTACTATTAAAGTCATCACAACATGTGTTCTTCTATTAATTGGATCTTATTATTTTCTTCGCAGTAAGAAGCTATTAAATAAGTATTTAATTAGCTTCTTTATCATAGGTAATGTTTGGAATATTTTCATTCCATCTTTCATTCTTCCATATGTTCCTGAAGCTGTAATAAAAACAATTGGTAATAAACAAGTCGGCGCATTAGTTAGAAAGCCCTACTTCATAGAAGAAGCCCTAGAAAGAAAGGTCGACTGGCTTAATGATCAAACAATTAGACAGTATATTATTGAAAATAATCACTTCTATATTGTTCATAGAAATACTTATGAACAACTCAATTTGAAAAAGTTAACTGATGTCGTAACTACCTGGAAAGTATGGAAACGTGGCTCTAAGGCAAAAGATATCTCTAAGGCCTTGAAAAATAATGATATTGCCATACTTAAAGACACTGTTTACCTCTTAAAAAACAAGCCCTTGAAGTAGACTTACGCGTCGCACCCATGCTATAAGGGCTCATGGAAAATTCAAATATATTAGAGAACTACAAACTAGAAGGTGAACTCCTTCAAATAAAAACCTATCCAGCTCCAGTTTTAAAAAAAGTAGCACTACCAGTTACTGAATTTAATGATGAGCTAAAGCTCCTTTGCAAGAATATGCTCTATACCATGTATAAAGCTCCAGGCATTGGTCTAGCGGCACCACAAGTTGGAGAGAGCATTAGATTATTTGTTATGGATATCGACTATGATAGAGAAGAGATTACCAAGGCAGATGACACTGTTGAGTATAAACTCTCTAATTTTAAACCAATGATATTCATCAATCCTGTTATTAAAAATACTCAAGGTGAAACCCTCTATGAAGAAGGGTGTTTAAGTGTTCCAGGAATATATGAAGAAGTTAAAAGATTTGAAACAATAACTGTAGACTATCAAGATATAGATGGAAACCATCACTCAATTGATGCTGATGAGTTATTATCTATTTGTATTCAACATGAAAATGATCACCTTGAGGGAATTGTTTTTCTTGAAAGACTGAGCATGCTAAAACAAAACCTACTTAAGAAAAAATTTCTGAAACAGAAGAAGAAAAAAGGTCTCTAATATGAAAAAACTTAATATCGTTTTTTGTGGAACACCTGATTTCTCTGTTCCAACATTAGAAATGCTATTGAATCATCCAAGTGTGAATATTGTCTCGGTTATAACTATGCCAGACAGACCTGCTGGCCGTGGCCAAAAGCTCCAATCCCCCCCTGTTGCAGAATTTGCGAAGAATCATAAATTAGAGCTTATACAAACAGAAAATATTAATAAGGACGAGCAAGCACTAGAAGCCCTTTCGAAATTAAAGATCGATGCTTTTGTTGTACTCGCTTTCGCACAATTTTTAGGCTCTAAGGTTTTATCATTACCTACTCTGGGCTCTTATAATATTCATACTTCATTGTTACCTAAATATAGAGGAGCAGCACCAATTCAATACGCTCTACTAAACGGCGATAATGAAACTGGTGTTAGCATTCAAAGAATGGTCAAACAAATGGACGCTGGAGATCTAGTTCTTTCTGATCCTATAGAAGTTAATGAGAATGAAACAGGTGGACAACTTTACACCAGACTAAAATTTCAAGCAGCGCTCTCTTTAAATAGATTCATATATGACCTTCAAAATAATAACGTCACTTTTGAACAACAAGATCATAGTAAAGCAACATTTGCACCTACCCTTAAAAAGGAAGATGGCTTTTTAAATTTTTCTGAATCGAATTATGAAGAGATTCACAATAGAGTTAGGGCCCTAATTCCTTGGCCAGGAACTTGGTGTAAGTTAAATGGAAAGAGATTAAAAGTATTTAAAGTACAAAAATCATTAAAAGACTTAGATTGTGGAGTGGTCGATACCAGTGAAGGAAATCTTGTTATTGGATGTAAAGACAGCACACTTAGACTAGTCGATGTCCAGCTCGAGGGGAAGAAACGTTGTACAGACTCTTCTCTATTAAACGGGTTAAAGAACTCAACAACTGAATTTACGATAAATTAGGACTAATATGACAACCATATCTCCATCATTACTAGCTTGCGACTTTTTAAATATTGAAAGTGAACTAGGACATTTTTCAAATTTTAAGAATATTTGGTTTCATCTTGATATAATGGACTCACACTTTGTTCCAAACTTAACATTTGGTCACCCTATTGTTGAAAAAATTTCTAAGAAAACAAAAATTAAGCTAGATGCTCACTTTATGGTTAGCAATCCTGAGTTCTTCATCAACACCTTCAAAGACTTTGAAATTCATAACTTCACGTTTCATTTAGAAGCAACAACAGACCCACTCTCTCTTATCAAAAAAGCTAAAGAGTACTACCCTAGCGTTGGTATTTCTATTAAGCCAAACACAGAATGCTCATTGATTACAGATGAAATTCTAAGAGAAATAGATCTCATTCTTATTATGTCTGTAGAGCCTGGTTTTGGTGGACAGTCTTTTATAGAAGACACCTATTCCAAAATAAAATATTTTAAAAAACTTAAAGATTCATCACACCCTAATTTAGTTATTCAAGTAGATGGTGGTGTTAATAAAGAAAACTCTCATAAACTAATTAAAGCTGGTGCAAATAATCTCGTTGCTGGATCTTATATCTTTAAAGATGGTCCATCTTCATACTCAGCAAAAATAGAAAGCTTAAGGAGCTAAAATGCCTATTAACGAAATCGTTTTAAACGGACAATCATTAACGATAGAACAAGTTCATCACATTGCATTTGCAAAACCAAAAAACACACAGGTAAAAATATGTGACAAAGCACTCGTGAAAATGAAAGAAGCACGTGCCTATGTTCATAGTATCGTTGAAAAGGGCGACCCTGTTTATGGTATAAATACAGGTTTTGGCGCGCTTTCGAATATGCATATAAAGAAAGAGCAGCTTGCTACTCTACAGATAAACCTAATCAGGTCCCATTGCACAGGAACTGGAAGACCTTTTTCTCGTGAAATTACTAGAGCGATAATGGTACTTAGAGCAAATTGTTTAATCTCTGGTTTCTCTGGAATCCAACCAGAGATTGTTCAGCTTCTAGTTGATTTTATTAATAACGATATAATTCCTATAGTCCCTGAAAAAGGATCAGTTGGAGCATCTGGTGACCTTGCTCCACTTTCACATATTGCTCTTGCTCTTATCGGTGAAGGCGAAGTTATTTATGATGGGAAACACGTAAGCTCGGCATTTGCAATTGACCAGATCTCAAAAGCTCCTGCAGTACTTGGACCTAAAGATGGCCTTGCACTTATAAATGGAACTGCAGTTATGGCGGCTTTAGGAGCTTGCGCCGTTGTTGAAGCTGAAAATATAATGAAAACTGCTGACATTAGTGCAATCATGACTCTTGATGGAGTCAAAGGAACAAGCAGAGCATACCACCGTGGCATAACTATGCTTAAGCCTCACCCTGGTCAAATCGAGTGTTGTAACAACTTAAATAATTTATTAGAAGGATCAGAAATTAAAGATTCTCATGATGATTGTGGAAAAGTGCAAGACCCTTATTCTTTGAGGTGTGTTCCTCAGGTGCATGGAGCTTGTAGACAAACCCTAAAGCATGCAAGAGAGGTTATCTCTATTGAGCTAAACTCTGTTACAGACAACCCTCTCATCTTCTTAGAAGAGGATGATGTCGTTAGCGGCGGAAACTTTCACGGTGAAGCACTTGCTTTTGCAATGGATTATCTTGCAATGGGTGTAGCGGAAATTTGTAATATTTGTGAACGAAGAATAGAAAAAATGATGAACCCTACGTTTTCAGATTTACCTGCATTTTTAACTAAGAACTCTGGATTAAACTCAGGTTTAATGATTGCTCATGTAACTGCTGCTGCACTAACCTCTGAAAATAAATACTTATGCCATCCAGCTTCGGTTGACAGTATTCCAACCTCTACCGATAAAGAAGATCATGTTTCAATGGGAGTAACATCTGGAAGAAAGCTTCACGAGGTTATTGATAATGCAAAAACTGTTCTTGGTATTGAACTTCTTTGCAACACTCAAGCTATGGACTTTCAAAGACCTTTAAAATCATCTCCTGCGATTGAAGCTGTACACAAACTTATTCGTAAACACGTTCCTCCAATTGAAGAAGACCGAATCTTTTATAAAGACATGGAAAATATAAAGAAGCTTATCTCTTCGACTGAGATTACACAGGCGGCCTCAGAACATATAAAAGAATTATTCTAGGATATCAAATGAGTTTAATGGCATTTACTAATTTTTCTCAAATAGTCACTCTTCAAGGAGCACTTGTAAAGGATGGTAGAAACCTTAGCAGCGAAGATCTATCTATTATTGAAAATGCATCCATTGTCTTTGATTCAAATGAAATTAAGTGGGTTGGTCCTCATACAGACCTTCCAGCAGATTATGCTGGAATATCAACAGAAGACTTTACTGGAAAAGTCTTACTTCCTGAAGTTGTTGACTCCCACACTCACCTTGTATTTGGCGGTGATCGCTCGAATGAGTACTCAATGCGACTAAATGGTGCTGACTATCAAGAGATTGCAAATGCTGGAGGTGGAATACTTTCAACTATGAAATCTACCAATAATTTAACTCAAAAAGAGCTTCTTGATCTTGCCATCTCAAGAGTTGAAAAGATTCACTCTTATGGAGTTGGCACGATAGAAGTAAAGAGTGGATATGGCCTAAATTATGAAAAAGAAAAAGAATGTTCGTTGATTATTGATAAATTAAAAAGCCATTTTAAAGGAAGAGTACAAATAATAAATACATTTATGGCCGCTCATGCTGTTCCTGCGAAGTATTCAAGTTCAAACGAATATTTAAATAAAGTAGTTATTCCTCTTCTAAAAGAGCTAGCTCCATTGCACATTATTGATGCTGTTGATATTTTTCACGAAAGTGGATATTTTGACGAAGTTGATACTCAACAACTTTTTGATGTTGCAAGTATTCTAGGAATTAGAGTTAAAAGCCATGCTGATGAGTTTCAAGACAATAAAGGCGCTATTCTTGCGGCTAAAAATGGTGCTCTTAGTACTGACCACTTACTAATGACTTCACAGGATGGAATCGAGGCCCTCGCCAATTCATCAACTGTTGCAACTCTCTTACCGGGAACAGGTTTCTTTCTTGGAAAGCCACAAGCAGATGCTAAAGCTTTTTTTGACGCCGGTGTTAAGGTTGCTATCGCATCTGACTATAATCCTGGATCATGTCACTGTGATAATGTTATATTGATCGCTTCAATAGCAGCACCACACTACAAAATGAATATTGCTCACCTATGGAGCGCAATTACACTCAACGCTGCTCATGCACTTGGGCTCAAAAATCAAGGCGCTATTCAAGAAGGCTTAGCCCCTCGCTTTAGCATCTTTGATGTAAATCATATTGATAAGATTACTTACAACTGGGGAACTAACTTTAGTATTAACTAATTAGAGTTTAATGATCGATGAGTAAGAACTACTTCTTAATAATACTATTTCTTCTCACTTCCTGTTTATTTAATAGTGAAATAAAAAAAACTTCTAGTGTACAGTCGCAATGCAATTGTACCTTTGAATTCAACCCTGTTTGTTCAAACGGAACTACTTATGACAATCCTTGCCTCGCAAAGTGTAAAGGAGTCTCCACTTTCGAAATAGGAAAGTGCGAATGTAATCCTAACTCAGGTCCAGTATGCGCGACTCCTCCTATGCAAGCTTGCCCCGAAGGTATGCTTTGTACACAAGTTATGCCCATTCCTAAACAATATGATAATGAATGTGAGATGAATAAAGAACGCGCGACTATTGTAAAACCTGGCGCTTGTCCTTAAAGTTTAAGTAGAGAGTTAAATTTCTCAATGACCTCTTCAGAAGAGTAATCTTTGGCCCCATTAGACACTTCGATTACTTTGCCATTGTGGTAGATAATAGAAACTGGAATAGCAGAAATCATAAATTTCTCTAATATCGATCCGTTAACATCAGCAATATTAGAAAAATTTAGATTAAACTTCTTAACTGCTTTTTTTATATTTATTATTTGCTTTTCGTCATCTTGATTAATTCCAAGAACACGAACTTGATCTTCAGTGTATTTATTTCTTAATGCCACAATTGATGGAAACTCTTCTAAGCATGGCTGACACCACGTGGCCCAAAAGTTCAATATTACAATAGGACTCTTTAACTCTTTTAGCTTAATTTTTTCGCCTGAGATATCAGATAACTCTAATTGAGAATAAAGAGACTCATAGTGGGAAAAAACTTTTTTCTCAACATTTGTTGACCCGGCCTTTAAATCAAGCCAGTTAAACATCATCTGCCCTACTGTAACAACAGATAAAGTGATGAATAATAGATAAATTGGAAAAAATTTCTTCATTGTGACTCCGGCCCACCTACACTAGCATTATTATAATGCATAACTCAGATATATTTAAGCAAGAATTCCATGCCCAGCAACTAGAGTTGGAACAGTCTGTTGAAGCCAATATGGCCAGTACGAATCTATTAGTCAATGATAATGGTCAAGCATTCATAGAGTTTCTTTTCATCCTATTAACAATGGTTCTACTATCATTTGGTATGCTCAAAGGTATGAATAATTCCATTGCACAGAGATGGCTAGGAACTGTAAAGGCCATTGCAAAGCCAACCCCAACTAACATAGAATTAAGATAAACTCTTTTAAATAAGGAAGATCTTATGAGTTATATACTCTCAATTGACCAGGGTACTACTGGTACAACAGCAGTATTGATTAATGCTGATTCATTAGAATTTATTGACAAGGTTAACTGTGAATTTACACAACATTTTCCAAAACCAGGTTGGGTTGAACACGATCTTAATGACATTTGGAACACAATAAAAAGAACAATAACAGATGTCTTAACAAAGAACTCAATTTCTTCAAAAGATATAAAGTGTATTGGTATAACAAATCAAAGAGAGACAACTTGTGCCTTCAACAAGGCAGGACAGCCTCTGGCAAAAGCTATTGTATGGCAAGATAGAAGAACTTCGTCATTTTGTGAATCACTCTCTTCTAAAGAAAACTATATAAAGGAAAAAACTGGATTAAAAATTGATTCATATTTTTCTGGAACAAAAATGAGATGGCTTTTAAATCATAACGACGCTGTTAAGATGGCATCAAAGAATGATGATTTATTATTTGGAACGATAGATACTTTCATTCTTTATAAGTTAACTGGTAACACATCTCATAAAACTGAAGCTTCAAATGCTTCAAGAACACTACTGATGGATCTAAAAACCTGTCAATGGGATAATGAACTATTAGAGCTATTTGAGGTTCCAAAAACTACTTTACCAAGCATATGTGATTCTTTTAGTAATTTTGGACACACACAGGGTTTAGACTTTCTTGACGACGGGATACAAATCTCTGGAATCTTAGGGGACCAACAAAGTGCTTTATTTGGACAAGCCGGACTTACAAAGGGTGACATGAAATGTACTTATGGTACTGGAGCATTCATGTTGCTCAATACAGGCAATGAAATTAAATATTCAAATAATGGTTTGTTAACAACTGTAGCTTACAAAGAAAATGGAAAGGCCTATTATGCACTTGAGGGAAGTACTTATATTTGTGGAGCTGCTGTTCAATGGCTAAGGGATAACTTACACTTATTTAAAAATAGCTCGGACATTGAAGGCCTAGCTGCTCAAGTAAAAGACCTAAGTCAAATGGAACACGTTATGTTTCTTCCATTTTTTACAGGTATAGGGTCCCCACAATGGAATTCTGAGGCCAAGGCAGCAATAGTTGGCCTAACAAGAGATACAAGTGATAAGCATATCGCGAGGGCCTGCCTAGATGGAATGTGTCTATCAATAAATGACTTAATAACTGCCATGTCAGCAGACACTGGCCATAAGATTGATGAGCTCAGAGTTGATGGTGGAGCTGTTGCAAATGATTTACTGATGACAATTCAGGCAACAGTTTCTGACTTAAAAATAATAAGGCCAAGAATAATCGAAACGACAGCATATGGCGCCGCCTTAGCAGCTGCTATTGGTTCAAAAATTATTGATAAATCTAAAGTTCTCGATATGTGGAAGGAAGACAAGTTTTTTCAACCTAAAGCTGATGAGATAGAGCACTACAAAATGAAAAAAGAGAAGTGGTCTAAAATAATTAAAACTATTTATTAAATAAATATCTCTATGATCTATTCTTTAAATAGATCATAGAGTTCAGTAACTTTTTTAATGCCAATAATTTTTACTTTAGACTTTGACTTATATTCTTTAGCCAGTTTTTGAGAAGTTACTAATTTTTTATAGTTTAGTTGCTCCATCTCTTTAAGTCTTTTTTCAAAGTGGCTTACACTTCTAACTTCACCTGTAAGTCCTACTTCTCCCAAAAAAATTGTTTGATTATCTAAGGACGAGTTTTTGAAAGAGCTCAATAGTGAAGCAATAACACTTAGATCAGTATCTCTTGTTTTCAACTTCATTCCTCCAACAACATTTACGTATATGTCATTAGCGCTCATTGGTAAATTCATATATTTTTCGATTACAGCAACTAGCATTGCTAATCTATTATTATCAATTCCTTGAGTAGTTCTTCTGCCGTTACCAAAATTATTCTCAACTACTAGTGCTTGAACTTCAACAAATAATGGTCTTGAACCCTCATTAATACAGCTCAGACTACGTCCTGCTGTCTTATCGAGGTTTTCATCTAGAAAATACTGAGCTGGGTTAGCTACTTCTTTCAACCCATTCTCTTTCATCTCAAATATTCCAACTTCATTTGTATTACCAAATCTATTTTTAATCGCTCTTAGCATACGATAGTGACCAAACTGATCTCCTTCGAAATAGACGACAGTATCAACCATGTGTTCAAGGATTTTAGGTCCGGCAATTGAGCCCTCTTTTGTAATATGACCAACAATGAAACAAGTAATTCCATTTGCTTTAACATGATTCATAAGCTGATAAGTAACTTCTCTAATTTGAGACACTGTTCCTGGAGCCGAAGGAATATCAGAGGAAGTAGTTGTTTGGATCGAATCTAAAACCATAAATGTTGGTTTAATTTTCTTAATTTGTTGATGTACACGTTGCCAGTTAGTTTCATTATAAATGTAGTAATTAGCATCCTTTAGGCCCAACCTCTTAGACCTTTCGGCAACTTGTGAAACAGACTCTTCGCCAGAGACATACAAAATTCCATCTTTAGGATTTATATTTGAGAGTTTTGCAAGAAGTTCAGTTAGCAATGTTGATTTACCAATTCCTGGCTCTCCTCCGATAAGAATTAAACTTCCCGGTACTAGTCCTCCACCTAAGACTCTATCGAACTCACCAATTCCAGTTTTATTTCTAGAATATGTCTCAGTTTCTATTTCTGATATCTTCTTTGGTGTTGCACCATCTTTCATTGAAACTGTAGTCATCGCCTTCATTTCGGCCTTTGAAGCGTAAGTTTCCTCTTCAAAACTATTCCACTCTTGGCAATCTGGACACTTCCCCATCCATTTAGCCGTCTGATAACCACATCCAGAGCACGTATAAATAGTTGAATTCTTTTTGGCCATAGGTAATTCCTTCAATATTCAATAATATTTTTTGCCATATGCAGCAAAATTATATAGAAAAACAGCGTTTATTATTAATAACTAATATTACTATATTGCGTTTTAATAGGTGAAATATGAAGACATTAATTTTTCTTTTTATATGTACATTATCTCTTTCAAGTCTTGCTAAAGACTTTTATTCAAAGTTCTCTCCGCATGAAGGTACAGAAGCATTTGAAATTATTTATGACAAAGTAAAGTCTTCTAATAAATCTGTATACGCGACAATCTATTCCTGGTCTGACAAGGGAATAACAGACTCTTTTAAAGAAGCACTAGCAAATGGTAGTGAAGTTAAAATTGTTCTACACCCTAGTCTAGCTAAAAAAGACTCGATAAAGAAAGTAGCCACTGAGCTTGAACAGCTAGGCGCACACCTTAAAATTGCGAAGATGAATATGCATGAGAAATTTTTCATTATAGATGGAAGTTTCCTAGTCAACTCTTCGGCCAATATGTCTAATGGAGCAAAGTCTAGATATAGTGAGAATTTTATTTACCATGATAATAAATCTCCTCAAGGTAAAACTCTATTAACACAATTCAATAAGGAGTTTGTAATCCTTTGGAACTCAGCAAAGGATATTTTCACGGCCCAAGAAGGAATTGCTCCAAAAATGGCTTCTTCTTCAAATACCAATCTTCCTGCAGATACTGAAACACGACTATATAGTAGTTCTATGAACTTCAGCATTAAAGAAAATAAGCCAACTTCAAGTGCCTATAAATCAGGAAAGTATATTTCTCTTAGTAGGATAGGTGGAACCTCTAAGCAAACATGGCAAGTTAGAGATGCAATTATTGGTAAAATTGATAACGCTAATAAAAATATACTTCTTTCATTAAATCATTTTAATATTAAAGCGATTTCTGATGCTCTTATTCGCGCAGTTAAGCGTGGAGTAGAAGTTAAACTCGCAGTAGATAATCAAGAATTTAAAACGAATATTAATAATAAAGAAATGACTCCACAATTTGTAGCTGACTGGAAATCACTTCCTGGCAATTCTAAGCTTACACCTCCAGTGAGAGTTAAGTTCTATTCAATCTCACCATCTCCAAGACACTGGTTACTTAATCATCATAAATTTATTATCGTAGATTATGACGAAGAAGACTTCTCTAAAACTACTCTAATCTCAGGATCATATAACTTAAGTAAAACAGCTGAGCACAACCAATTTGATAACATGGTTTTCTATAACGGCCTAGTAAACTCCAAACTATTTAAAGAGTTCAAATTAGAGTTTGATAATCAATGGAGCTGGAACAGAACTGAACAGGATTTACCAGACCAAGAAGTACTCAATCTATTTACTACACTTAAAGGCGACTCATCTATCCCACTTCACTCTAAAGAAGCTATTTCACTAAGTTGGAAAGAGGTTAAAGCATTAAGATCTAAGATTTCAAAAGTTGCGTCGGGCATTTTCAACGGCTTATATAGAAAAAGAGACTGCCTCTACTATGACTTTGTAAAGAAAAGCTTCTGGGGTTGCCCAAGATAATTCTCAATTTTTTCTAAAGAAAATCATCTACGCTAATTTTACAGGCCTATTTCTCGATAGGTCTGTATGAACCTTAATAGCGACCATTTACTTCAAAATTTAGACCTCTTTGTAGAATTCTTCTATGATCATTTCTTCGAACAAACATTTGAAGTTTCACATATTTTTAGAAATACAGAAATTGGTAAACAAAAATTTGAGTTTAAGCAATCAATCCGAGCTATCTTAGAATATAAGAATAATATCTCAGATCTTGATCCATACTTTGAAGACTTAGGCGTACGACACATGTGCTACGAAGTAACAAATAGACACTATCAACTTGCTAAGAATTCCTTCTTGTACGCATTAGAAAAAACCTATGCTCAACAATGGAATTCTGAAATTGAAATGAATTGGAATGCAATAATAGACTACATTTCTAAACAAATGAAAAGAGGAGTTATCAATTATGAACGAGCCTCTTAAGGACCAATACCCTGAGTTTGAAAAACTTGGTGGTAAAGTAATGTTAGAGAAAATTGCAAAGATCTTCTACGATAAGATCTATGAACATGAATGGATTGGAAAGTATTTCATGCATATAGATCAGAAAATTATTGAATCTCAGCAAGTAGACTTTATGAGTTCTGCTCTAGGTGGCCCAAAAGACTATTGCGGAAGAATGCCAATACCAACTCACAAAAATATGATGATTTCAGAGGAGTTATTTGAATTAAGACACAAGCTCCTACTCGAATCACTCAAACAAGCTGATGCTTCTCAAGAACTTATTGATAAGTGGACAAAAATTGATGAGGCCTTTAAAAGTGGTATTGTTAAAAATAGTATTAGTGATTGTGAAAAAAGGTATTTCACAGACGTCATACTAGATTTTAAAGATCCAAATTATAAAAAGGTCAGTTAAGAATCTTTTTTAATTCCTCTTCATTGATTATTGTTAAATTAAGCTCTAAGGCTTTTTTTAATTTGCTCGAGTTAGTTGTTTTATCATTTGTTAACAAAAAGTCAGTATTCTTTGAGACAGAGCTTACAACTACACCTCCACCATCGCGAATACTTGCCTCTATAACTGATCTTTTCTCTGAAAGAGAACCTGTGATACAAATTTTCTTATTCGAAATCTCAGTTTGCTTTCTTTCCACCTCTTCAAATACAAATCCTACTTCTTCTAATTGCTCAATTAGATCTAGTTTCGAGTTAAGAGATGTTATAAACTCAGTTGCAGACTTATTTGCAAAACCATCAATCTGCTCAAGCTTTTCAACCGTTAGAGACTTGATCTTTTCAAGTGTATTATAACCAGCAAAAATAACTTTCTCACATTTATTATACGCACCACCACTTATGCCTAATGCTGCTAGAAAATTAACTAGTTCTACATTCTTGCTTTTATTAATAGAAGATATCAATTTATCGGCCAGTTTCTGCTGAACCTTATCAAGACTCATTAACTGTTCTTCATTTATGGTGTAAAGATCTGATATTTTAGTAATAAGCTTAGAGTTAATTAATTCATCCAATCTTTTACTACTAAGATCATCTATTCCAATCTTTTGAATAAAATTTAAGATGCTTTCTTTTATGATTGCAGGACAGGTTTCATTTTTACAGACAAGTCTTATATCTTCAACGGTAACTGATTCATCACAACTAGGGCAATTTTCAGGAACCTGAAATTGATTCTCTGCTGATGTGACTACTGATAAAAACTTTGGAATAACTTCACCAGAGCGAATTATTTCAATGGTATCGCCTTTCTTAAGTTCATACTGTCGGACAAGACCATAATTATGTAGAGTTACTCTTGATATTGTAGCTCCACTTAGTTCTACAGGCTCTACATTCGCTACTGGCGTCAATATACCATTTCGAGAAACACCCCACGCAATCTCATTAATCTTTGTCTCTTTTGATTCACCTTGAAACTTAAAGGCCATTTTGTAACGTGGGTGATGGGCAGTTTCTCCCATTTCACGATGCCATTTTAAATCATCAAAACTAAAAACAATTCCATCAATAAGATAATCACCTTCTGCCATGAATACTTTTGCATCTTCTATCGTCTCTTTAATCGTACTTTCACTCTTATGAACGACATAGTCTAGAATATTGAAACCAAGCTTTTTAAGAGCCAGCATTTTTTCATGTTCTGTATTTATATTATTTTCATAGATTGATTCAAAAGCGGTAAAAGATAAGTGTCTAGAGAGCTCAACGTGATCTTTTCTAGAGATTATACCGGCAACTATATTTCTCTGAGATGTAGGCTTGTCTAAACCTAGCGATACCATTTCATCTGATAAATGGAAAAAACTTGCCTCTTCACAATAGATCTCGCCACGAACTTCAATCCGCTCCTTCAAATCAATTGCCTTAGGAATTGAGCTTAACCATTGTGCCTTGGCCGTAATATTTTCACCAAAGGTACCATCACCTCTAGTCTTGGCCATTACAAGCTGTCCTTTTTCATAGATTAATGAACAACTCATCCCATCTATTTTATACATAGAAATAATCGTTCTATTTTCGCTCCAAGCAACTAAGTCATCATATTTATAAGTCTTATTTAAGCTCAACATCTTATGGTCATGCTTCACTTTGGCATTGCCAGTAGTAACAGACCCAACTGCTTGAAGTATTGAACTATTTGGTTTTAGTTCACGTAACTCATCTTCTAGAGAGTCGTAAACGTGATCTTCTATCTCGGCTTTACCTTGATAGTATAAGATCTTGTGCTTTTCTATAAGTGCTTCTAATTCTTCAACTCTATTCATTTAAAAATTAAACCTTACACCTGCTTTAAAGTTAGTGTCTTTGAAAGATAATGATTCACCACCAGCAAACTCTGCTTCATTACTATTAAAGTCAACTCCACCTTCGATCGCCATATTTGGACTATAAGCATAACTTGTTCCAAGTTCAATGCTGTAATGCTTACTACTTTCATCTTGACCATATAGAAATACTTCCTCTGTATAGCTAGACGTGAGCATAAATTCAATACCTAGATAGGCCCTAAATTTTTTCATTATAGGTATTGAGCCTCTTCCTCCCAATAATAATCCGTTAAATGAAACTTCTCCGATCCTGTCTCCAACTTGAGAGTCAACACCATAGTTATATCCTGCGTAGCCTACATAGCCATCTAACTGTGGCCCATAAAAGAAACCTAATGGAAGATATTTATATCCTACTTTTAACTTGAGAATTCTATTTGCTGCGGAGTTTTCATTCGTTGTTAAATTACCGCTACTTTTAGAATATGTTCCAAACTTTGCTCCCAATTCGAAACTAGTCCAAATATTACGCGTGGCCCACACTTCCACATCAAGATTCACTCCAAAGAGAGTACCACTCATATTACGAGTATCTGAACCAGTTGAACTAGAAATCTTACCACTACCAAGTGTCGCAAATATCGCTGCTGTCCCTAGCTTACCAAATTTAAAATCATTTTTTGAATCTTGGTCATATGGAAGGTTATTTAAGTTTTTAGTATTAGACTGATCTTTTTTTACAATAACCCAATCATTTATTTCTGCTCTTTTTCTAGTAACATATTTATCAATCTTTCCTTGTGATTGATTTACAGAAACATAAAATATCTTTCCATCTGCTAACTTCTCTGTTTCCCAGTCTACTATTTCTTTAAACAAAGGATGCTTTTTCTTTTTAATTGGTCTAAGTATTTCAACATCATCATTTTGAAATACGCCGTAACCTTTTCCTAAATCAACCGTAAATTGGTTACCTAGCACTCCAAGAATTCTTCCATCGTAAGGTATATTCTTCTCATAAAGATCCAGCCAATTCATTATTGTTTGCGCAATCATTACAGGGTCGTTAGTAGTTAGTTGTAATTTCTCTTTAAAGTATACATCCGTTCCGTTATCACCTAGGACTTCTAAGCTTACGTTTACACCTTTTCCTACGCTTTCAACTGAGGCCTTAATTATACTTCCGGCCTTTGTTTTTTGAGCAACAATTTTAATAACCTCAGGATTCGCTAAATGCTCATCAAGGTTCTTTTTATAATTACCCAATATATTGATTATTTCAGAATTATGCTTGTAGTAGCACCACTCTGATCTTCTTAGATATTTTTCAACTCTTTCATAAACTTTGAAGCCTATTGCTCCTCCAACCGAGTCTTTAATTGGAAGAATCATACATCGTCGCATACTTTCGTTTGCATACGTATTTATTGAAAAGAGTAATATTATCAATGAGAAAATTTTCATATGAGTACCGGTAGTTCAGGAAGATCAGTTTGAGATTGAGTATTCTCGTAAATTTGCACAAGCATCTTTAGTTCGTCATTCTCAAGTTGAAGAGCTTTATTTTTTAACTCTAATTCCTGAATTTTTAATTTATGAGCTAAAATTTCACTTTCTTCATCATTATTAGACTTATAACGAATATAATTTTCTTTATTCATAAAAATTATAAATTTTCCATTTTCTTTTTTGAATTTTACTCTATTTGCTTTTATGTACCGGCGTACTGTTGAAATAGATATATCTTTGAGTTGTGAATACTCTAAAATGGATAGCCATATTCCGTCATTCTGCATAATCACTCCATGATTTATTGAATACTCATTTATTTTATTAAATTATAGCAAATTAATCAAAGGGAGAATCATTACCTGACTAAAAAACTTTATTTATTTTAAACGAAGACGAGTCTATACTGTATTCTATGCAAAGAGTAGATATATCAAATTTTAAAAATAAAAAGACTGCCTTAGTAATGTCTGGTGGTGTTGTAAAAGCTGCTGCTTGGCATCTGGGGGTCGCCTTGGCCCTTGAAGAGCTTGGATACAGTCTCAAGAATAATGAGTCTGAACCTAGTGAGTTAGAAATCTCAAGTTATATAGGATCAAGTGCAGGATCTCTAGTTGGACTTTATTTTGCCAGTGGACATCGTCCTATGGATATTATTGAAGCAACTATAAATAAGAACAATAGTAAAATTCGTGCCATAAATTATAAAGATATGCTTAGTTTAAAAAAGCCTATTATTAATACTGACACAGCAGGATTTTATGATCCTCTCGAAGGTTTTCCGGGGCTACTCAAGAGATTTCTCAAGCCTATCGTTTCTATGTCTGGTCTATTTACCACTCAAGGCCTACATAACTATATTAATGAAAATGTCTTAACTGTTAAAACATTCGAAGAGCTCAAAGCTGATCTTTTTGTTGTGGCCACTCAATTAGATCATTCAAGAAAGGTAATATTTAGTAAGTATAATTATCCGAATCCTTCTCATGATAATACTGCTAATTACTATACTGGAATTCCTCTTGCTGAAACAGTCACGGCATCTATGAGTGTTCCACCATTCTATAGTCCATATCCAATTAAAAATCCTCTAACTGAACAAACTGATTATTATATTGATGGAGAAATTAGAGAGACACTTTCAACGCACGTTGCTTTTGATCATAATTGTGAAGTTATAATCTCTTCTTGGACTCATACACCATATCACTATCATGATGAAATAGGTTCACTTGTGAACTATGGACTTCCTGCAATAGCCACTCAAGCAATTTATCTTATGATTCAAAAGAAGATTGTTGCAAATAGGGCCAGAAGACATTCAAGTGCTGATATAATAAATACTGTGAATGAATACCTTAAATCAAATAATATTGAGGTACGTCATAGAAAGCAGTTAACATCTATACTTGAAAGAAAACTTGATTATAAACCAAATGTTCATATGGTGGATATTTTCCCAAAACATGAAGATTATAAGCTATTCTTTAGAAACTCTTTTTCTTTAAATCCAGATAAAACATCAGAAATGGTTTCTGCTGGATATAAAAGAACAATAAACATTTTCAAGCGGCATGAATGGGAAAGTTAGCACTTATATTATTATTTCTGAATCTTAACTCTCTTGCATTGGTTCCTGAGAATTTCTTCCAAGATGATCTTACAATTATTGAAAGTATTGCTCTTAAAAAGAAAGTCACCTACTTTGATATAGGACCAATTTATAAAGGTGATCAATTTCATTATTATGCAAATGATCCAGACAATAGAATTTCAGATGAATTTCCAGTTCCAAAGTACTTTTACAATAATATTCATTTCTGGTTCAATATCTATACTTTATACAATTCTAATTATTCTGTTTTACACGACAAGAAGAATCTAAAACTTATATACGATATTATAGACTATACTTCTTTAGCCGAATCAGGACTTAACCATCATACGAAGTTTGCACTTCAGTCCAAACTTACTTTAAACAAGGTTAAAGTTTTAAAAAAGGCATTCAATAATTTAGGTAAAGGTAAAAATCAAGGGCTACAAGAACAGAATATTATCAAGGCCCTAAAGCACGCAAGCATAAAGATTCCACGTGGCAAAAGTAAAATAAAAGCATTTTATAAACAGCTAAGCAATAACCTCAGAGCTCAAACCGGTCAAAAAGATAATATTCAAAAAGGTCTTTTTAATATTTTACCTTATGAAAAATCTATGGATAGGTATTTTGAGCAGTTTAAGTTACCCAAAGAACTTAAGGCCCTACCATTTCTAGAATCATCTTTTAACACAAAAGCAAAGTCTAAAGTTGGTGCTACCGGTACTTGGCAATTCATGAAGCACATAGGAAAACACTTCATGCCTGTGAATACTTATATTGATGGAAGATTAAACCCACTTCTTTCTACAATCAGTGCACTTCATCTTCTAAAACAAAATAAGCAGATTCTCAAGTCTTGGGATTTAGCGATAACGGCTTATAATTCTGGCCCTAAACATTATATACGGGCCAAAAGAAAACTAAAAAAGAGTGATGCTGATCTAGAATATATTCTAAGAAATTATAAGCATCCCCATATTGGTTTTGCATCTATCAATTTTTATTCTGAATTTACTGCTCTTGTTTACGCATTAGCATACAGAGACTATTTCTATAAAACACCAAAAGGTAATCCACACACTAGAATGAAGATTTTCCTAACAAAGTGTACGACATCTCCTGCTACATATTTTAAGAATATAGATTCACTTGAACCTGACTCAAGAGAGCTAAATCTTCACTTTAAAAGAAGGAAGTTAAAGACGAAACTCAGAAAGGGACAAATTCTATTTTCAGATGTAAATTTAAATCCCAAAAAATATTACGAGCTACCTACCAAGTATATAACTAAGAAGTATCCCAAAAATTGGAAGAATTTAGTTAGCAAAATGCGCTGTAATAAATGATATTACAGCTGCTCAACTAAGAATGTGTTTCTTGAACAAAATGATTGTAAATAGTCTTTTGAATTGTCTGCATACTCAACTTTGATATTAACTGAGCCTTGCGTATCACCAACTAAAAATATCTTTTTCGCAAAGTCACTAGGATCAGTATTAAACATCCCATCTTTGTCTAAATATAGAACTTCAAAAGCGATTGGTCCCTTTAAGCTTTCACTGGCATAGGTGAGATCTACAATAGGCTTATTAAAGTTTATTTGAATCATACATTGATTCTCTAAGCTGGAGATATCAAAAGTATCCATAACGTAGTTTAGATACTCCTTACTTGGAATATGGATTGCTTTATTATCTTGGTAACCAGCATATATTGTTTCACCCATATGAGACAATTCAAGATACTTTCTCATTCCTAGAGGCATTACAGGGATATCAATCTCGTATAGATTTAGGCCAACAGACTTACTTTTAATTCCGCTATTAAAAAACTTCATGCTATCTGAATCGATATCTAATTCAAGATCTTTTTTCCCAAGAACCTTTGTCTCATATAGCTCAATTTTATCCTTTGTACTTTCCATAAATGTATTCGATTCATAAAGAATATGATCTTCTACGAGATGTACTATTTTTTCACCTATTTCTTCATTAAGTGTTAGATACTGAATTAAAGTATTTCCAGGTTCAACACCTAGAAA
The DNA here is from genome assembly GCF_004006665.1 of Halobacteriovorax sp. HLS. NCBI lineage: Bacteria > Pseudomonadati > Bdellovibrionota > Bacteriovoracia > Bacteriovoracales > Halobacteriovoraceae > Halobacteriovorax > Halobacteriovorax sp. HLS. The sequence continues at coordinate 243,675 of NZ_QOCL01000002.1, read as the reverse complement.
TAAAATAAATCTGTAGTTTGATGCTTCATCAACTTCTTTAAAATTTTCACTAAGATAAATTCTTTCAACATACTTATGATCAATATCAATACTATCTGTATTTTCATCTAATTCTACTAATAGCATCGCTCCTCTTAAACCTTCAAATCTCTTGAATAAGTCGTCACGATCAAGAAGAGGAATATTCATTAAATAATCACCATATTCTAGAGGTAACTCCACTATTGTTGGATATGTATTACTACTTAAAAGTGTTCCTCTTATTGTAGAAACACGCTCATTAATCTTTTCTTCAATCTCTATTGCCCCTATAGAACCACTCGATATTGGCTCTCCAAAACTAACATCACTTATGAATTGAAATTGACTTGTATTTGCAACAAGACTTTTTCCGATCATTCCAACAGATGTCTTTATAGTAAGTTTTGCATTTCTAGGATAATTACTTTTTTTCTGACTACTCATAAGTGCTTTTACAGCAGGGTCAGCTTGCGCAATTACTGGATAGTCATTTTCCTTTTCTACTTCTTGTCTTTGTGGTTGATGATTATCTTGAGTAGTCACTTTATTTTTTGGTAACTTATTATCTAAGAACTTAAGAGCATCACTTTGCTTTCTTTCTTCTTTTATAGTTTCTTGAATATCCTTTTTTGCATCTTGAAACATTGAGATAATTTGAGGCGTAGTATTCTTTTGCTCAATAATAGAATTCACTTTCTTAGGTGCTTCGACCTTCTTCTCTGAATAGTCAAAAAATAAAAGATCATCTTCACTTTCAACTTTCTTATTTTCTTTTGTGACTTTCTTATCAATATTGATATTATTTACAAGTTCATTAATCATTGCTTCTTCACTAGCATTTAATTTCTCAGTCGAAGACATTGCTGTCTTTATTACATCTTGTTTAACATCTTTCTTTATAAGCTTTAATGGCTTTTCCTTGCCACTTTCTTTATTAACTTCTTTTGCTAACTGGATTTCTTGGTCAAATACTGGATTTTCTACTGGAAGCGTAAACCCATTCAACATACTAACAACTGCTACTGTTTTAATCATTGGAACCCTCATTGCGCTCAGTGATATTAATTCTGAAGAATTAATCACATATCTTGCTAAGTTTTCTTCATTTGTCTTGCGAGTAAACTTCTTACTTTTCTTTTTAAAATAGAAGCTTCTTAAGGCCATTTTGTTTTTCGTTATAATATTGTTCTCGATAATCGAGATACGTTTATCAGAATTAGCCTGTGAGACTTCTTGTGAGAGCTCTTTCATTGATGTCGAGCTGATAGTGCTTAATGCTTTTTGAAGGCCAGAATAGTCTATAATTGTGACTGTGGTTGCATGTTTAAACACACGAATCGAAGCTTCGAACGAAGCCGCTGTTAATAAGGCGAATATGGATAAAAATAGTAAATGTTTTTTCATTGCAATTACTTATATTTTCACTACTTATAGCAATTAAATAAAGCAATAAAACTTTGCCTAGTAAGTTTTTGAATGGCCAAAACAAAAAAAGGCCACATAAGCGGCCCTTTGGATATCCATTTGAATAGTCTTCTTAAAGATTTCTATTTTTAGTGAATTCAGAAAGTTGAATTCTAAGCTGCGCTCTTTCAACTTTACGTCTGTACTTAGTAATTTCTTCATCAGTAAGACCATCTGCTGTCTTAAGTTTGCTCTGAGCATTCTTAAGTGCTTGCTCTGCTCTTTCTTTGTCGATCTCATGTGCTTCTTCAGCAACATTAGCAAGAATTGTGATTTTACTCTCAAGTACCTTGCAAATACCACTCGTTAAAGAAAAGTATCTATCTGGATCATCAGCTCCACCAAAGATAGACATCATACCAGTACTTAATTGAGTCACAATATGTGTGTGATCTTTTAAGATATTGATCTGACCTCTCTCAGTAGGAACAAGAAGATCTTCAGCAGGAACATCCTTAGCAATAATTGCATATGGAGTTAAAATATCTACTGTATAATTATTCATAATTATCCCAAAATTAAATTATGAGGGCTAGGCCCTCATAAAATTAGTTCTCTTTAGCTATTTGAGCTGCTTTTTCTTTAACCATATCAAGTCCACCCACTAGGTAGAAAGCTTGCTCTGGAAGATCATCACACTCACCTGCAAGTATTGCTTTAAACGCTGCAATTGTGTCTTCAATCTTAACGAATTGACCAGCAAGACCAGTAAATTGTTGAGCAACGAAGAATGGTTGAGAAAGAAATTTCTGAACCTTTCTAGCTCTTGCAACAATAAGCTTATCTTCTTCAGATAGTTCATCCATACCAAGGATAGCAATGATATCTTGAAGTTCCTTATATCTCTGAAGAATCTGTTGTACAGCTCTTGCAGTATTGTAGTGATCATCACCTAGAATATCTGCTGAAAGGATCGTAGAAGAAGAAGTCAGTGGATCAACCGCTGGGTAAATACCAATTTCTGAAATCGCTCTTGAAAGTTCAGTAGTCGCATCAAGGTGAGCAAATGTAGTTGCTGGCGCTGGATCCGTATAATCATCCGCAGGAACGTAAACGGCCTGGATTGAAGTAATTGAACCATCTTTTGTTGATGTAATTCTTTCCTGCATAGCACCCATCTCAGTACCTAAAGTCGGTTGGTAACCAACGGCAGATGGAATACGACCAAGTAGTGCAGAAACTTCTGAACCAGCTTGAGTAAAACGGAAGATATTATCAACGAAGAAAAGAACGTCTTGCTTTTCAACATCTCTGAAGTATTCAGCAACAGTAAGACCTGTTAGTGCAACTCTAGCTCTTGCCCCTGGTGGCTCATTCATCTGACCATATACAAGTGCAGTTTTCTCGATAACTCCTGACTCAGTCATTTCGTCAAAAAGATCTCTACCTTCACGAGTTCTTTCACCAACACCAGCGAATACAGAGAAACCACCGTGTTGAGTTGCAATATTGTTAATCAATTCCATGATAAGAACTGTTTTACCAACTCCCGCACCACCGAATAGACCAATCTTTCCACCCTTTAAGTAAGGAGCTAGAAGATCGATAACTTTAATTCCTGTAAAGAATGCTTCTTTTGAAGTTGATTGTACTTCGAAAGATGGAGCAGCTCTATGGATTCCCCAAGACTCTTTCGCTGGAACTGGACCAGCTTCATCAATAGCTTCTCCAGTAACATTGATAATACGACCAAGAACTTCTTTACCAACAGGTGCTTGGATAGCTTTTCCTGTGTCACGACATTCAAGACCTCTCGCTAGACCTTCAGTAGCATCCATCGCAATTGTTCTTACGATATTGTTACCTAGATGTTGAGATACCTCTAATACTAGATTGTTTTCTTTTTCAGAAATAACTTTGTTTGTAAGTGTTATGGCATTGTAGATTGCTGGAAGATTTCCACTTGGGAATTCAACATCAACAACTGGTCCCATAACCTGCTTAACGTAACCAATGTTCTCAGACATTACTTGCTCCTTAGCCATTTAATGACTCAGCACCTGATACAACTTCGATTAGTTCAGTTGTAATTGCCGCTTGTCTTAATTTGTTCATTTTAATTGTTAATTTATCAATTGCTTCTTTACAGTTAGAAGAAGCAGAATCCATTGCACTCATTCTCGAACCGTGCTCAGCTGCAATCCCATCTAGTAAAGATGTGTAAATTGCACTGATATAAGTCTGAGGAATTAGCCCATCAAGTATTTCCTTTGGAGTTGGCTCATACTTAAAGTCAAATGGAAACTTATCTCTTAATTCTTCTTTTTCTTCTTCAGCTAATGACATAGGAAGAACCTGCTTAACAGTAGGTTCAAATGAAATTGCTGATTCAAAAACATTATAAGCTACATAGATTTTACCAATCTCACCCGCCTTAAATTTTTCAGCAAGCTCGTTAGCAACATCTACCATTTCGTTATATGTAGGCTCAATTCTATTGAAAGAAAACTCCTTAACAACTTCAATATCTTTCTTTATGAGATCTTTAACTTTCTTACCTATAAAGTATCCATCAAGCTCTTCACTTGAATCAGATATAAAGTTCTTAACTTTCTTTGCAAGTTGAGAATTATAACCAGCACATAGACCTTTGTTACTAGAAATTACCAGTAATGCAGCCTTAGTATTTTCACTTTCTACTAAATACTCGTGTGTGTAATTTTGAACAAGAGCAGAAACAGTCTTAATCGTTTCTTCTAGTTCCTTAGCATAAGGCCTAGAAGATTGAATTGCGATCTGTGCTCTATTCAACTTTGCAGCCGACACAAGCTTCATTGCAGAAGTAATTTTTAAAGTACCTTTTGTACTTTTAATTTTCTTCTTAAGATCTTTAATATTTGCCATTATGGCCCCTTCTTAAAACTGACCTGTTTAACAGGTCAGCGATAATCTTATCAACTAGTACTTAAGCCCAGATACGAAATCTTTAATGATTTCTGTTAACTTAGCTTCATCTTGAACAGCTTTTTTCTCAGTGATCTCTTTAACGATATCCGAGTGCTTACTATTCATAAACTCAATAAGTGCTTTCTCAGCATCACCAATATTTGCAACTGGAACTGATCCAAATAGACCTTTAGTTGCTGCAAATAGACCGATTACCTGATCAACAACTTCAACTGGTGCATACTGCCCTTGCTTAAGTAGCTCAACAAGTCTCTCACCTTTTGAAAGCTGTGCTTGAGTAGCTGCATCTAAATCAGAACCGAATGCAGCGAATGCAGCAAGCTCTCTAAACGAAGCTAGATCTAGTCTTAGTGTACCTGCAACTTTCTTCATTGCTTTAATCTGAGCAGAACCACCAACTCTTGATACCGAAATACCAACGTTAACAGCAGGACGTACACCAGAGTTAAATAAATCTGACTCTAAGAAAATCTGACCATCAGTAATCGAAATTACGTTTGTAGGAATATATGCAGAAACGTCACCTTCTTGAGTTTCAATAATTGGTAAAGCTGTTAATGAACCATTACCTAATTCATCAGATAGCTTACACGCTCTTTCAAGTAGTCTTGAGTGAAGATAGAAAACATCCCCAGGGAATGCTTCACGTCCTGGTGGACGTCTTAGAAGAAGTGACATTTGTCTATATGCTTGTGCTTGCTTAGTTAAATCATCATAAACGATAACAGCATGCTTTCCACTATCTCTATAATATTCACCCATTGTACAACCAGTATACGGAGCTAAAAATTGTAGAGGAGCTGTTTCTGATGCAGTTGCAGATACGATAATTGTATATTCAAGAGCACCAGCTTCTTTTAGTTTCTGTTGTACTTGTCTTACTGTAGAAGCTTTTTGTCCAACAGCTACGTAAATACAAACAACGTCTTTACCTTTTTGGTTGATAATCGTATCTAGTGCAACAGCTGTCTTACCAGTTTTACGGTCACCAATAATAAGTTCACGTTGACCTCTACCAATTGGAATCATCGAATCAATCGCTTTAATTCCTGTCTGTAGTGGCTCATGAACTGGCTTTCTAGCAATAATACCAGGTGCCTTAATTTCAACTTGCTTGTAGTTACTTGTAGCAATTTCACCTTGACCATCAATTGGCTCACCAATTGCGTTAACAACACGACCAAGTAGAGCGTCACCAACAGGTACTTCTACAATTCTTTCAGTTCTCTTAACAGTTGAACCTTCTTTAATGTTGTTGTCATCACCAAGGATAGCAACACCAACGTTGTTCGCTTCAAGGTTAAGAACCATACCTTTAGTACCAGTTCCAAACTCAACTAGTTCTCCAGACATAACGTTCTTAAGTCCAAAAACTCTGGCAACACCGTCACCAACTGTTAGAACTGTACCAACTTCATCAACTTGTAATTTAGTTTCGAAATTAGCAATTCTACTTTTAATAATGCTCGTAATTTCTTCTGGGTTCATCGACATTAGATACCTCTTTAATATTTATTCACTTAATACTGAATCTTTAAATTTTGCTAACTGATTATCTAGAGAAGCATCCAACTGTAAGTCTTCTACTGTAACTCTATATCCTGCAGTTATATCGTTATTTTTTACATAAGTTAGTTCTGTAGTTAAACCCAGTTTATCTTTTAGATAATTTGTCATCTTAGCTTTAAACTCAGCAGATAACTCTGAATCACTACCTTCAATAGTACCTCTTAAAAAACCTTTATTGTGGTCATCAATAACGATAACTTCTTTAAAGATTAAAGGTAAAATACCAATTCTTTTCTCATTAACTAAAAAGCTAATAAAGTTTTTTACAATTGAAGAAATCCCTAATTTTGAAAGTACTTCTTTCAAAACAGTTTCTTTTTCTTCTACTGTGAAAACATCCAAGAAAAGAACATTCTCAAGATCATTACTCTTATTAATAAGAGCAGTTAGATCTGTTAACTCTTTCGCCGCATCGACCTTTGCTTCTTCAGCTAATTCGATAAGTGATTGAGCATAAGCTTTTGCTACAATTTGTTCTTTCATTCTACAACCACCAACTTTTAAATTTCAGCAACAAGCTTTTTAGTAGCCTTGTCTTTGAAATCTTTATTTTCATTTATTTTACTTTTTGCTTTTGCAACAACTTCATCAACCAGACTTGCATTGATATTTCTAACGGCCTGACTTTTTTCATAAGCGACCTTAGCAACTGAATCTTTATTCATTTTTTCAATTATTGCTGCTGTCTCTTTTTCACTTTCAACAGAAATATTTTCTGCATCAGTTTTTGCTTCAGACATTAATCTCTCAGTTTCTACTTTAAGAGAATTCATTTTCTTTTCATACATATCAAGCTTGATTTGAGCTTCTTTATCTTTTTCTTCTGCTAAATTATAAAGAGATTCTACGTCCATAGCATTCTTTGTAAAACCTTCACTAATTGGCTTTTTTAGAAGTAAAAGCATAACAATAAATAAAGGTACAAAGTTCCATGCAGGAAGAATAAGATCTGAGATGTGACCATGACTTCCACCAGCAGCGTAAGTATCAGACACACAAAGAATTAAAGCGATAAACTTCAACATTATAAATTCCTTAATTAGTTAATTTATTCACAAGCTCACTTGATAATGAGTCTGCTTCTTTTAAAATATTTGTTTTATGAACTTCAAGTTCGGCCATAAATTCTTTTCTCTTTTCATCAACTTCAGAATTAAGTCTTGCTTCGACTTCTTTAACTTTCTTTTTTTGAAGAGTAAGTGATTCATTTCTTTTTTGAGATACGATTGAATAAGCTTCTTGATTAGCTTTATCCAATTCTGTTTTATACTTAAGTGAAAGCTGTTCAGCTTCTGCAAATTTCTTATTCGCATTTCCGTCAAGCTTTGTTGTCTTATTTTCTCTTAGATCTAACACTTCCTGTAGCTTAGAAAACAAAGACATTTTCAGTGCAAAGTAAAAAATAATAACAAGTGCTAGTTGATAGAAAAAAGTTATATCAGCACCTAAACTTTTAAAAATGTTAAGAATAGTATCCATTCTTAAAGACTCCTAATTTTACTCACTTCATGAGGTGAATAAATTCTTACGTTTCAAGGGATTAATTGACCTTTATGAATACTTTTCTAGGCGTATAACGTCAAGGAATTTAAGAAGTATATATAGATTTTTGAATGTGTATAATTTATTTATTCGAAGTGCGTTACTATTCCTGATCGCGCATTTTAGTAGTACCGTGGAATATAACACCCTCCTCAACAATGAGGCTTGGAGTTGTGATAGTACCTTCAAACCTAGCTGGCTTGATTATTTCAACCCTGCTCGATGCTTTAACATTACCTTTAACAGTCCCTGAGATTAAAATAATATTTGCATTAATATCTGCGTTAATAATTGCACCCTCAGAAACTATAACCGTATCATTTGAAAAAATGCTTCCATTAACAATACCAGCAATTCTGGCGACTCCATTGAAAGATAGATTGCCTTCAAATTTACAACCTTCTTCAATAATTGCTGATATATCTTTTTCGCTTCGTTGCATTATAACTCATTGTGGTTCTATAGGACCAATTTATAAAACTGGTCCTATGGGGGCATTAATTATCTATTCATTAAATATTCAAAAATATCATTAAACTCAGCTTCGTTGGAAAACTTTAGTGAAACTTCTCCACCACCGTTCTTCTTAGAGTTAATGTTGAAATGAAATCCAGTTTTATTTTCAAGCTTCTGCTTCAACCCATCTAGTTTCTCGTCAAAAAATGGATTTGTTTCCTTATCAGCTTTAACTGATAATTTCTTTTTAAGTTGTTTTTCTAACTCTCTAACAGAAAGGTTTTCTCTTACTGCTAAGTTAGCAAATCTTATCGCTCTTTCTCTATCTTTTTCTGATGCAAGAACCTTAGCATGACCAAAAGATAATAACTCTTTTTGTAATAATTCTATTACATCTCTTGGTAATTTTAAAATCCTTAAAAAGTTTGCAACAGTAGAGCGCTCTTTACCTAACTTCTTCCCAACTTCTTCTTGTGTTAATTTATATTCATCCATTAACTGATAGTAAGCAAGAGCCTCTTCAACACAGTTTAAGTCTGAACGTTGAACGTTTTCAATGATTGCCATAATCATTTTTTCACGATCAGTTGCTCTCTTAACCACAACAGGAATCTTAGTTAAACCAGCTAATTTCGATGCTCTTAATCTTCTCTCACCTGCCACTAGTTCAAATCCATTATCAGTTTGAACTACGATCACAGGCTGAATAACACCATTTTCTTTAATAGAGTTTGATAATTCTTCAAGCTCTTTATCTTTAAATATTTTTCTTGGTTGATTAGGATTAGTTTTAATTTGTGAAATCTCAATCATTGATGGCTGAGTTTCAACAGAAGTATTCTGAACGGCACCGCCAGCACCTTCTTGTCCCTCTATGGCCATTCTATTTTTTAAATTCCCTAAAACTGATTCGTTATTTGCACCAGAAATAAGAGAACCAATACCTTTACCTAAAGCTATCTTTTTTGCCATCTAATACCGCCTACTGTAGTTGATCATGTTGTTGATTTAAGCTCTCTTCTATAACTGGTACCTCAGGAAGCTCATCTGCTGCTGCTTCTGTTGTAGGTACTTCTGGAAGATCACCCATTCTTTCTTTCAAAATCACTTCCTTGGCTAGAGCTAAGTATGCTTCACTACCTTTTGATTCGATATCATATAGAATTATTGGTTTTCCAAAACTTGGACATTCTGCTAGTTTTACATTTCTAGGGATCGCTGATTTAAAAACTTTCTCCCCAAAGTGCTTTCTAATTTCTGATGTTACTTGCTTGTGTAAGCTTGATCTCTTATCAAACATTGTTAAAAGAATTCCATCCATTTTCAGATTAGGATTTAGGTTAGTTCTAATCAACCTCACAGTGTTTAATAGTTGTGCTAGACCTTCCATTGCAAGATATTCTGTTTGCATTGGAACTATGAACGTATCTGCTGCATTTAATGCATTCACTGTTAGTAGACCTAAAGATGGAGGACAATCAATTAATATATAGTCGTAATCTGCTCTAATAGTTTCAAATGCAGCCTTCAGCTTAGCTTCTCTTGCAAAAAGGCTTACAAGCTCAATTTCAGCTCCTGAGAGGTTATTATCACTTGGGCATATATGTAAAAATGGCAACTCTGTTTGATAGATACATTCCGATATTGGAGCCTGACCTATCATCGCATGGTAAATATTTTTTTCAGCATGATGCGACGCATCTAGCCCTAGACTTATACTTCCATTCCCCTGAGGATCTAGATCGATTACTAAAGTTTTTTTCTCAGCTACTGCTAAGCAGGCCGCAAGGTTAATGGTAGACGTTGTTTTACCAACCCCACCTTTCTGGTTCATCATAGCAATGATTTTAGCCATTTAGGTCTCCCCTAAAAAAGTTTGTGTGCACTTAAAAATTAGATTAGTTCTGACAAATTGACAAGATTTTTCGCTTCTTTTTTTGACTTTGTTCCACGTGGAACTTTCCTATTCTTCAGACCGATAAGCATACGACCATCTGTTCCCTCTAAATCATAAAAGCACTCTTCCACAATCTTCCATCTATGCTCAAGCCTTTCGACTTCTTCTAGTTCGTAAAAGCTCGGCCCCTTATAAAAGAATACATTGATATCGTTTTTATAATTTAGCTTTGGGACAAAATCTTCAAGAGTTCCTACGGCCTTGAATGTAATCACGGCCGGTAAATCTATTACCACATTTTCAATTCTATGGTGATAGCATTTAACATTTTGAAGACCGAGCTTAAGAGCGATCTCTTGAACAACCTTTGCTTTCTTTGCTCGTGCTTCAAATCCAATGAATGTTTTGTTCGGATACTTTGCGGCCATAGGAAGAAGTGGAAAACCACCACCAAATCCAACATCAACCATAACATTTACACTTTCCAGTTCTTTTTTAAAAACCTTACTAACCTCAAGGGGCAAAACTGAATCTACAATCTGTTTTTGATAAAAGTCTTCAAAGGTAGTTATTCTCGTCAGATTTATTCCGGCATACTCACCTGTTAGTAAATCTAGATATCTTTTTGCAAATTCCTTCATGAGATAATATTTCCTGCTACATAAACAAGAGTCGCTGGCCTAATGCCATCAATCCTCTGTAATTGTGAAAATGTTTTCGGTTTTATATCAATTATACGCTGTCTACATTCGTTTGATATATTTCCTTCGACTATAGTTTGCCAGTTAATCTTCTTCCTACCTAATCTATATATTCTCGCATTTTCTATGGTTGATCTATTAATATAGCCTTCGTACTTAAGAGAAATTGCAACAGTATAAACTACCTCATCGCTAAACCAAGTACCTCTCTTTTTCAGTTCACGAACTAGAGTATCTACTGGATCGACCTGAGATCTTTTAATAAGTTCATCCATAAAGATATTCTTTGATAGTTCTCCATATGAGTGCTTTTCAAAGTAATCTTTATTAGATTTAGTGGCATAAATTTTAGATTTCTTAATCAAATTCCATAGTAGCTCAAATTCTTCAAGGAAACTCTCTTGAAAGTAGTCGATTTCTAGGTTTAGACCTAATTGCGCTCGATACTTCGCCATTCTATTAACAGCATTATCCTCACGAACATAAAGTCTATTCTCTGACCTTGCGGTAAATAACCTATAAGGCTCATCTCTCTTGTTTGAGATCAAATCTTCGATCATTACACCTATATAAGACTCGGATCTATCTAAAACCAGCTTCTCTCTTCCTAAAAGGCTTAAACAAGCATTAATTCCTGCAATAATTCCCTGACCAGCAGCCTCTTCATAACCAGAAGTTCCATTAACTTGACCCGCAAAGTATAAACCTGGAATATCTTCATACTCTAGGCAATCGTTTAATCTTGCAGTATCAACAACGTCATACTCAACAGCATAACCATAAACTAGAATTCTGCATGATTCAAAACCTTCAATTGTCTGAAGAAAACTTTCTTGGACTTCTCTTGGCAAGCTTGTTGATACTCCATTTGGATAAATCGTTTGCGCTGTTAAGCCCTCAGGTTCTACAAATACATGGTGGGAATTTCTATCAGGATATCTAAAAGCTTTATCTTCAATACTTGGACAATACCTAGGACCAATACCTGTAATCTGACCATTATAAATCGGAGATCTTTCTTTATTAGCCCTAATTATCCCAAGTGTTTTATCGTTAGTATGAGCAATGTAGCAGGATTTCTGCTCTAGCGCTCTTGAGTACGGTGAATTTAATGAATGAAAATTTTTAGTCTTTGGATCACTCTTTTGCTCAATAAACTTGGAGTAATCAAGCGAGTCCTTATCTAATCTAGCAGGTGTACCAGTTTTAAACCTCTTTCCAAGTGTAGCGACATCTTTAAAAATATCCCCCATACCCTTGGAGCTCAAACACTCAACTCGTCCACCAGGAGTTGTTACATCTCCAGTATGTAGCTTACCATTTAAAAATGTACCTGTTGTGACAATTACTTTTCGAGCATTGTAAGTTCCACCTGATGTAGTAATCTGAAACAAGTCATTTTTCGATACCGCTTCAACCTTCTCTCGAATTACTGTTATATTCTCAACAGACATAATCATCTGTTCTGCATTTTTTGTATAAATGTCCTTATCAACCTGAACCCTAGTTGACTGGACAGCGTACCCCTTAGATTCGTTCAATATTCTATACTGAATCCCGGAACTATCGGAAAGAATCCCCATCAGTCCGCCAAGGGCATCAATTTCCCTAACAACTTGTCCTTTACCTACTCCACCAATAGCAGGATTACAAGGAGCAGAAGCAAGACCAACACCGGGCATACTTACAATGGCAACATTAAGTCCAAACTGCGAAGATATCCATGCAGCTTCACAGCCTGCATGACCACCACCTATTATTACGATGTCGTACGAATGACTCATTTACTTCCCTACTTTGTTCCACGTGGAACACAAGATTTGAAAGTTCCACGTGGAACACAAGATTTGAAAGTTCCACGTGGAACAAATTAATAGAGTGATTTAAGCATTTTGAGAGAAATTGTCCATAAATAATTGAAAATATTATAAAAATTCCCTATTTTCCAATACAAAAGTTCGAAAATATATTATTTAAAACATCATCTGGTGAGATAATTCCTACCAACTCTGAAACTTTAGACCCTAAGATATTGATTTCACTAGACAGTATTGCAATATCAGTATTATTTATTGAAATATCCTGAAAATCTTTAAAAGATAAATATATTTCATTTACCTTTTGTCTATGTCTATCAATTAGCAGAGGTTTGTCAGCCGTTAACTTAGTAAATTTATCAACAATTAAAGAGGATATATATCTTGAAAGTGGTTCTATAGGACCATTACCTACTGGTTCTATAGGACCAAATTTTGAAATTGCCCCCATAGGACCAACTTTATTAACTGGTTCTATAGAACCAAATTTACTATCTGCCCCCATAGGACCAATTAAAATATAATCGCGGTTATCACTAGAAAGGCATGTATTGATCGAGTATTCAGCACTTTGAAGAATTTCCTCATACAATGAAAAGTCTATATCAAGCTTCTTATCAGCATGACTAAAAATTACCAAATCAAAGTTGTTATCACCAAGAATATTTAAGCTCTCTTGAATATTATCTAAAGGATTTATAACTAAGATTTTGAAAAAGGAGCTTGAGTGTATATCTAAGGCCTTTTTAATGCCAATTTGTTCGATAGAATCCGTAGTAGATCTTAATCCTGCGGTATCAATAACACGAAAATTATTACCATGCATATTGATATACTCAGAAACGTAATCTCTTGTAGTGCCTTCTATATCGGAAACGATAGATCTATCAGAATTAAGCAATAAATTAAATAATGAACTTTTTCCCGCATTTGTCTTACCAACTAGACTAACACTTGGAGAACTTAGCTCACTCAAATTAGAACTTATACGAGAATGCAGTTGATTAATAATAACAGAAAACTCATCTAAGGCCTCATTTAATAAGGTAGCACAGGTTTCCTCGCCCACATCTTCAGAAAAATCGATACCTATTTCAATCGAAGATTTTACCTTTAAAAAAGAAGAGTGAAGATCTTTGTATTTAAGATATAAGTCTCCCTGAAGTATGTCCAAACCCTGTTCTAGCATGTATGAGGAGCTTGCATTAAGAAGTAAATCTAAGCCTTCAACTTGAGAAAGCGATAATTTACCATTTTTCAAAGCACGGTAAGAAAACTCCCCTTCTCTGGCAGCCCTAATATTTGTATTATCTATAAATACTGAAATAATCTTAGAAATATTTAATTGGTTCCCATGAACGGAAATTTCAAGAATATTTTCACCGTTGTAACTATTGGGACCAGGATAGTAGCTAAATACAACTTCATCCAAAACACATGAATTAAATAATAACTTTGAGAAGTGATTATATCTAGCTTTAACCTTTTTAAGATCAAAGCTGAAAAATTCCTGAAGAGATATTAAATTATCAAACCCAGATATTCGAATAAGCCCTATTGCACTATTAGAAACCATACCGGTACTGCAAGCAATAATGGGCTTATCGTCATAGAGATTATACATACTAGTCAGACAGTTTATAAACTAGAAGCTGTTGACCAACTCCGTAAATAGTTGATGTAAACATATATAAGTTTAAACCTGCAGGAAGGTCTTTCATAATGAAACCAAAAACTAGAGGCATTAACATCATAACTTTTTTCTGAGTTGGATCCGCCGTAGGTGAAGGATTAAGTTTAGTTTGAAAGAACATTGCAATTGCCATTAGTATTGGCAATACATACATAGGATCCTTAACAGAAAGATCTGTAATCCATCCTAGAAATGGTGAACCTACAAATTCCTCAGCATTATAAAGAACTTGGTAAAATGCAAAAAAGATTGGCATCTGTGCAATTAATGGAAGACAGCCACCTAAAGGGTTTGCGCCTGCCTTTTTAAATGCAGCCATAGTTTCTTTTTGCATTCTTTGTGGATCGTCTTTGTATTTTTCTTTTAGTTTAGTAAGTTCTGGTTGAATTTTTTGCATCTTCTTCATCGACTTAAAAGACTTAAACTGAAGAGGAAACATGATAGATCTGATAACTAAAGTAAGCAAAATAATAGCAAGACCATAGTTATGAACATAAGTTTGAATAAACTGAAGACCACGTAATAGAGGCACTGCTAAAATACTAAAAATACCAAAATCAATTGATTGATTTAATAAATTTCCAAGCTTAGATAAATGGTCATAATTTTTCTTAGTAAAAACTATTGAACCTTCAAGACTTTGAAGTTCATTAACAAGAGTTGTATTAAAGTCTCCTGCTTCATTTGCATTAAAACGTGAAGCCTGTGGAGTTGAAAAAGTTAAAGCAAACAAGTGAAAATTAAAATCAATTCCTACCCATCTAGCCTTACCATCATCTTCAGAACTATCAGCAACAGTCATCGAATCTAAGTCTTGCGTGTAATATGAGAAGTGTCTAATCTGTCTATTCTCTTCTTCTCTTGTAGTGGCCCTAAACTTAACTCTATATTTATATGGTGTAGCTGAGTTTAACTTATAAGTAATTTTACCAAGATCATCTAATTTAAAATCAATATTTAAACCTAACTTAGAATTAGAACCTTGAATATGAGCAGGAGAAATTTGATTAATAGAGAAGTTTAACTGAGAGTAACCAGCGCCATTATAAATTTCGATAGCAAAAGGTTTTTCGTGACCAACAGTAGCGAAGAAATCATATGCTACAGTAGGATTTGTAAAACCAACTATAGATAAATCAGAAGTCATCTCAACGAGATAGCCATTATTTTCTAAAGTGATCTTCTTAACATCAGCCGAAACAGGTGCTGCTGGAATATCTTGGGCATCACTAACTTTAACAGAATCTTTAGCAGGCCCTTTAGCTTGCTCTACCCTATTAACACTTGCAGCAATTTGCTCTTTTGCATCTTGCTCAACTATTGGTTGTTGAGGAGCAAAATAAGTTTGCCACCCAAAAAGTACTAAACCAGATAGTACTACAGCTAAAAAAGTACGTTTGTGATCATCAGTCATATATGATTCCTCGAAATTAATTTCAAATTAGTTTGCAGTAAATACCACATTGCATATAGGTAGGAAAGTTTTAGATGTTAAATACTTAAAAGTAATTGTTCGAAGGATTCTCGCAAAAGTTTCTCTTGTTTTTCTTGTGACTCAATTTTTTTTGTTAAAAAAGGAGAAACAATAACAATGATATCAATTGCCTTGTGTTTACAGTCAGAAGTACGAAACATGTCTCTCATTATTCGCTTGAATCTATTGCGAGTATGAGCCTTCCCTACTTTCTTAGTTATAGAGTATCCGATACGTGTATGATTAGATTTTGCTTTAAGTCTAGAAGGTCGATAATAGGCCATTATCCACTTAGTCTTTATCTGCTTAGATCCGCGCCTAAGATATGAAAAATCTTGTGCCGATAATAAACGATAGGACTTATCGAAATGATTATCGGCCATAGATTAACTTATTTTTTACCAGTAGAAACTGTAAGTCTCTTTCTACCTTTAGCTCTTCTTGCGTTGATAATATTCTTACCACCAGCAGTAGCCATTCTTTTTAAGAATCCGTGTACTCTAAGTCTTTTCTTTCTTTTTGGTTGCCAAGTTCTCTTGCTCATAGCTCCACCTTTATCTGTTGTAACATTTAACTATATAATTCGAAAGACTACGTTTACACAACGGACTTAAAAAGGTCAATGGCCCTTTGCAAAATAATGAAAATATTTATTTTTTTTGGCCCTGCGAAAAAAAATGATAAAAGTTATTTGAAAAGTTATTGGGCCATGCTACAAATTTTTGCCCACACAGCATAAATGATTACTACACACGGAGATTAGAGAATATGAGTCAAGACTTTCCCTTTGACCACTTTTTAAATACTCAGAACACTAAAAATCCAACCGATATTTTTAGTAGTAACAATAGCTTACAGGACATTAAACCTGAAGTTAATTTACCAAAAGCTAAAGCAGAAACTAGTATTTTCTCCGAAGCTGAACTTAAAACTATTGGTGACACTCTACTTGATACGCTTAAAGACCAGCTAACTCCTGAAAAATACAATGCCTATTTTACAGATGTCTTTCAGCTATCAAACATCACTATGGATTCTATTGTATTTAACGTTACGAATCCTCTTATAAAGATTATGGTCGAGACGCACTGCCTCAACGAAGTCAAATCTGCAATAAGTGGCCTTCTCGGAAAAGAATATGAAGTAATCGTCAATGTAGCTGAACCAAATACCAAAGCAGAAACTTTAGAGGATAACTCTAAACAGCAAGCTCGTGCATCGTTCACACTTGACCTCTCTCCTACACGTGACGATAAATTATCTAAAGTTGAAAGCCAGTACATTCAACACATGAGTGATCCTGGAATGAATATTGATTCTACTAAAACTTTTGACAATTTTATTGTTGGACCTTCCAATAATCTAGCAAATGCAGCTGCTATCGCTATATCCAAAACACCAGGAGATAAGGGTAAATACCCGTCTTTATATATGCACTCAAACTCGGGACTTGGAAAGACACACCTTCTTTACGCTGTTGCCAACGGTATAAAAGAAAATTTTCCACAATATATAGTCTATCTCACAACTGCTAGAGATTTCATGAAAGAGTATATTGAGTCAGTTAAAACCAAGACTGTAGACGCATTCCAAGAGAAGTTTACCAAGAAAATTGATGTATTAATGATTGATGATATTCATGAGTTAAAAAATAAGACGGGTACTCAAGATGAGTTTTTCCATGTTTTTAATGAGCTTTATAGAAATGGTAAGCAATTAATTTTTACTTCAGACAAATCTCCTGATGAAATTGATGGGATTGAAGAGAGAATTAAGACTCGTCTTCAATGGGGATTAGTTGTAGATATCCAAAAGCCAGATCTAGAAACAAGAATAGCTATCCTAAAAAGAAAAGCATTTGAATTAGATTTATATCTTCAAGATGATATTTTGACCTTAATCGCTCACTCAATCAAAACTAATATTAGAGAACTTGAAGGCTCACTTGTGAAGCTGTCTGCTTATGCTGATGTTATGAATGTAGAAGTAGACACTGAAATGGTTAAAGATATTCTTGGCCTTAGTGCTGAAGATGTTGAAAGAAAAGTTACGCTAGATATTATTGCTAAAGCTACTTCTCTTCATTTTAAAATACCAGTGCCGGACCTTAAGTCGAAGGCTAGAACAAAAGATATAGTTAATGCTAGATTTGTAGCAATGTATTTATCTAGAAAAATAGTAAATGCAACTCAAGATGAAATTGGTAAGTTTTACGGCGGTCGAGACCATAGTTCAGTGGTACATGCCGAGAGAACTATAAGAGAAAAACTACTGACTGACGTATCATTGTCCAGAGATCTAATCACAATAGAAAACTGTTTATAAGATCTATTTAAAGTTCATATCCGAGAGTGCATTGAATGCATTCTTGGATTTCTGCGTTCACTTTACTCACGGCCCTAGGAAGTTATTAACAATAGGCCATGAATAAATGACTATTCAACAAATATTTATCCACATACTATTGTTAATAACTATACATTCTATCAATAACTCACGGCCCAATTTAATTATTAACAAGAAACTAAAGTGCTAGTGTGAATGAAAATATAAGTAATAGAAGGTGTTTAGAGATAGAAAAAAACTTATTAACGGCCGTGGATAAAACAGATTCACAAAAATTAATAAGTGAATAAGAAAGTTATCAACATGTGAATTAAATGTGAGTAGATGAATGGCCAAATGATATTTTTACGCATATATGAACAAACAAATTTTATGGCCGTTGATAACTATGTTAACTAGTATTTATAAAGTTAAGTAAATATTGAGTAAAAAAATAATATCCGAACTAAGGATTGCGTTAAAAAATAGTTATCCAAGCTTACTCATATTTTAGAAATAAGCTTAATACTGGTAAACATTGAAGAATAGTTACTTACACACTTATCCACACTGTATATATATATAATAATTAATAAAGAAATATATATATAAAGAAGAAAGTTCAAAGAACTCCATTGATTAACTAAATCAATAGCGATAAAAAAGTGAAAAGAATTTATTAGGAAATCGAATATGAAAATCACACTACACACAGAAGATTTTAAATCATGCTTGAATAAAGTTTTATCAGTAGTCGATAAAAGAAACTCAAGACCAATTTTAACTTACACTTTAATCGAAGCTAACAATGGTCAATTAAATATTTCAGCTACAGATCTAGAAGTATCTGCAAAGGTAGTAGTTAAAGCACAAGTGGATAACCCTGGTAGATTTTGTGTAAATGCTAAAAATATATTTGATATTCTAAAAGAATTACCTGGTACAGAAATTACTTTATCACTTGATGAAGATACGAATACATTAAAATTAAATTGTGGAGATATTCACTATTCACTTTTAATCTACAAGCCAGATGACTTCCCTCACCTAGTTTTCAACCAAGAAGTGAATAAGTTCAAACTATCAAGTGAACAACTAGCAAATATAATAAATAAAACTTCTTATGCAGTACTCAATGACGAAACTAGATTATATTTAAATGGTATCTACCTACAAGAAATTGATTCTAAACTAAGAGCTGTTGCTACAGATGGACATAGATTATCACTACTAGAAACAGACCTAGTAGAATCTAATAATGAAACTCTAGTAAATGGTATTATTATTCCACGTAAGGGAATTTTTGAAATTAAAAAAGTTTCAGAAACATATCCAGAGATTGATGTAGAAATTTCTGTAGACGATACATTTTTATATATTAACGCAAAAGATGAATACTTTCTTTCAATCAGACTTATTGCAAGAGAATACCCTAAATATCAAGCAGTGATTCCTAATAAAACAACTTATACAATGACTACTGATAGAAACTCTTTCTTTGATGCTATTAGACGAATAAAAATTATGTCTAATGAAAAATCTAATGGAGTTAGAGTTAAGCTAGCAGATCAAATAATGACTATAACAGCAAATCACCCTTCACTTGGTGATGCGATGGAAACAATGGCCGTTGATTACAATGGTAAGGAAATGGAAATTGGATTCAATGCAAAGTACTTAATTGATACTTTACAATCATTTGATGAAGGTGAAATCTCTCTTGAGTTAAATAATGAATTAAGTCCTGTAATTATTAAGTCTAATACGCTTCCTAATTATTTAGGAATCATTATGCCTCTTAAGCTTTAATGCATTCATTTAAAATTTCAAAGTTGCAGGTTACAAACTTTAGAAACCTGCAACCAGACATAATTAGCTTTAATCCTGGAATAAATTGTATTCTAGGGGAAAATGGAAACGGCAAAACCAATATCCTTGAAGCACTTCATGTATTATCTACAAGAAAATCATTTCGTAAAAATACTAGTTTTCCACAATATCTCGGTATTGATTGTGAACAACCAGAGATAATATTTTCATCTGTATTTTTAGATGAAGAAAATATCCCAATGAGTGTATCTGGGAAAATGGACGTTAATAATACAAATTGGTTTGTAGATGGTCAGCCGATGAAAAAAAAGATTGATATTAAATTAGTCTTTATTAACCCCTTCGACTCATATGCTTTTCATAATACATCAAGCTTCAGAAGACAGTGGATGGATCAACATATTTCTATATTAGATCCTATGTATAAAAAAACTTTAAGTAGATATACCGCTTCCTTGAGATTTAGAAATTCACTTTTAAGTAAGAAACCTTCTCAATATAGGGAACAAATAACAGCGATTGATCGAGAGCTTGCTAAGAACTCATATATTTTAACTCAGTTGAGAATAAAGTTTTTAAATGAAATAGAAAATTACTGTACACAAACTTTTAAAGATATTTTCAGTGAAGACCATCTATTAAAAATAACACTTGATACAAGAGTTATAGGATTAGATGAAAATGACATTTTTGACATGTTGCAATCAAGAATTCAAAAAGATGAAATTGTAGGCCATACAACATACGGTATTCATAAGGATGACTATGTGCTTCTTTTTGATGGTTTAAATTCGTTTGAATATTGTTCTTTAGGTCAACAAAAAATGAGCTATTTGAGCCTCTTATTTGCCTATATAGAGCTTTTTAGGTATAAATTCATGTCCTTTCCTATTGTACTAATTGACGATGTCTCAGGCGAGCTAGATCGCTGTCGATGGCAAAGACTTGTTGAGTATTTAGAAAGGAGCTCATTTCAGGTTCTGATAACCACAGCAAATGAGAAGTTTAAAGAAGAGTTAGAGCGCATTAATGGCGCAAATAAAATTTACGTCCAATCCGGTTCGATTACGAATTTGAAATAGACTTATAAATGGAATTATAGGAGTCCCTTTGGAAACAGAAAATACATCAATCTCAAAAGTTGGCGAGAAGTACGATGCTGATCAGATTAAGGTCCTTGAAGGATTAGAAGCCGTCAGAAAGCGTCCAGGTATGTATATCGGTGATACGTCTTTTAGAGGATTACACCACTGCGTATATGAAATCGTTGATAATGCAGTGGATGAAGCCCTAGCTGGTTACTGTAGCGAAATTAAAGTTATAATTCATGTGGATAATTCAGTTACAGTCATAGATGACGGTAGAGGTATTCCTACAGATATGCACCCTACTGAAGGTTGTTCAGCAGCCGAGTTAGTTTATACAAAACTACATGCTGGTGGAAAATTTAATGAGGAAGGTGGGGCTTATAAAGTTTCAGGTGGTCTTCACGGTGTAGGTGCTGCAGTTGTAAATGCACTTTCTAAATGGGTAAAAGTTGAAATTAAGAAGCATGGTAAATTACATGCTGTTAAGTTTGAAAGAGGAGATGTTGTTGAGTCTCTTCATGTTAAAGGAAATTTAGAAAATCCTAAAGCAACTGGTACTGCAGTAACATTTAAACCAGATAATGAAATTTTTGAAGTTCATGAGTTTAACTACGACACTCTTGCTAATAGATTTAGAGAGATGGCTTTTTTAAATAAAGGTCTAAGTATTTCTATTAAAGATGAAAGAAATGATAAGAAAGAAAATTTCTGTTACGAGGGTGGTATTGCTGAATTCGTTACATATTTAAATAGAGCCAAGTCACCAGTTCATAAGAAAGTTATTGCGTTTTCTCAAACACGTGAAGACTATGAAGTTGAAGTTGCTATGCAATGGACTGACTCATATTCTGAAATACTCTCTGGGTATGCTAATGCTATTTGTACACCAGGTGGTGGAACACATATTTCAGGTTTTAAAACTGCCATTACGAGAGTGCTTAACTCATATGCAAAAGATAATAATCTTTTAAAGGGTCTTAAAGCTAATTTAACTGGTGATGATATGAGAGAAGGGATCACAGCGATCATCTCTATAAAACTTCCAGAACTTCAATTTGAAGGGCAGACAAAAGACAAGCTTGGAAACTCTGAGGTTGAAGGGATTGTAAACTCACTAGTTGGTGAACAGTTAAAAGCTTACTTAGAAGAAAATCCAAGTCTAGCAAAAACAATTATTAAAAAGTCAGTTGATGCTGCTGCTGCAAGAGAAGCCGCAAGAAAAGCAAGAGATTTAACTAGAAGAAAATCAGCGCTAGTTGTTTCTGGTTTACCTGGTAAAATGGCCGATTGCCAAGAAAAAGATCCAGCACGTTCAGAAATTTATATTGTGGAAGGTGACTCGGCCGGTGGTTCTGCCAAACAAGGTCGAGATAGAAAAACTCAAGCTGTACTTCCATTAAAAGGTAAGATCTTAAACGTTGAAAAAGCTCGTTACGATAAAATGCTAGCTAATAACGAAATTAAGATGATTATTCAGGCAATGGGAACGGGAGTTGGAAAAGAACAATTTGATATAAAGAAATTAAGATATCATAAAATTGTAATTATGACCGATGCCGACGTCGATGGATCTCACATTAGAACACTTATATTAACTCTTTTATATAGACAATTCCCTGAACTGATTGAGAACGGTTATATCTATATTGCTCAGCCACCATTATATAAATATAAAAAAGGTAGATCTGAGAGATATTTAAAAGATGAAAAAGAGTTAGAATCATTTCTTGTAACTTCTGCATTAAGTGATGCAAAAATTATGAATGGTGATAAAGAGTTATCAACAGATGAAGCTCGAGTACTTGTGAATAAGTATAGAAATTATAAAAGAACTTTAGCTAGTTATGATGCTCACTTTGATTCTTCTCTATTAAAGCAAATTGTTCAAAAAACTCAAATTGATGCAAATTCTTTAAAAGACAAAGTAGAGCTACAAAAACAATTAGATGCTCTTTCTGATTACTTTAAGTCAATTGAAACTGAGTCGTTGAAAACATATTCATTTTCAATCTCTGAAGATGTTGAACACCAATCTAGTAATATTAATATTGTTGTTAAAACAACAGGAAGGACTAAGAAGTTTAAATTGAATACTTATTTCTTAGAGTCTCCCGAGTATGCTGACTTATTAAATAGTTACGATGGTATGAAGAGTTACTTCAATACAAAAATGTCTATTGAAAAAGAAAAAACTGGTCTTAAGCAGTTTGATTCTTTAGATGAGTTTGCTGAACATATTATTCAAGATGGTAAGCAAGGTGCATATATCCAACGTTATAAGGGTCTAGGAGAAATGAACCCTGAACAACTATGGGAAACAACAATGAATCCTGAAAATAGAACTCTCTTACAAGTTAAGATTGAAGATACTATTGAAGCAGATCAGGTTTTCTCTGTACTTATGGGTGACAATGTTGAGCCAAGAAGACAGTTTGTTGAAGATAATGCATTAAACGTTAGAAACTTAGACGTATAGGATTAGTTTATGTCAGATGAAAATAATACACCTGAAGGTGGAAATATAAATCACGGTAATATTGCACCAATAGCAATTCAAGATGAAATGAAAAGCTGTTATCTAGATTACGCTATGTCAGTAATTGTAGGTAGAGCGTTGCCTGATGTAAGAGATGGTTTAAAGCCAGTTCATAGAAGAGCATTATATGCTATGCACTCTCTAAATAATTACCATAACAAACCATATATGAAATCTGCCCGTGTTGTTGGTGACGTTATTGGTAAGTATCACCCGCATGGTGATTCTGCTGTTTATAATACTTTAGTTCGTATGGCGCAGGACTTTTCAATGAGATATGTTCTAGTTGATGGTCAGGGAAACTTTGGTTCAATTGATGGTGATGCAGCCGCGGCCATGAGGTATACAGAAATTAGAATGAAGAAGCTTTCGGAAGAAATGCTTAAAGATCTCGATAAAGATACTGTTGATTGGCAACCAAACTATGATGACTCTTTAAAAGAGCCAAAAGTTTTCCCAACAAAGATACCTACTCTTCTTGTAAATGGTTCTTCGGGTATCGCTGTTGGTATGGCAACAAATATTCCACCACATAATTTAACAGAAGTTATGTCGGCTTTAGTTGAGTTTATTGATAACAGAGATATGAGTATTGCTGATCTAATGGTTCATATAAAGGGACCGGACTTTCCTACTTATGGATCAATTCACGGTACTGAAGGGATTAAGTCTGCTTACCACACTGGTAGAGGCAAATTACAGATTAGAGCAAAAGTTGATGTAGAAGTTTATGGTAAGCAAGAACGTGAAAGAATCGTTATTACAGAAATTCCATATCAGGTTAACAAAGCTAGATTAATCGAGAAGATTGCTGAACTTGTAAATAACAAAGATATTGAAGGTATTTCTGATATTAGAGATGAGTCTTCAAGAGAAGGTATTAGAGTTGTTATTGATGTTAAGAAGGGAGAGATTTCTTCTGTAATAGTTAATAGGCTATTTAAGGCCACGCAGCTTCAAGTGACATTTGGTATTATATTCTTATCAATTTCTAATGGTTCTCCTAAAGTGATGAACTTAAAAGAAATGCTTGAGTGTTTTATTGATCATAGGCGTGAAGTTGTTATAAGAAGAACAGTTTATGAATTAAAGAAAGCAAAAGAAAGAGCTCATATTTTAGAAGGTCTTAAGGTTGCTGTTGAAAATATAGATCAAGTTGTAGAAATAGTTAAAAAGTCTGAAGGTCCAGCTGATGCTAAAGCAAAACTTATCTCAACTTTCTCGTTAAGTGATATACAGTCTCAAGCGATCCTAGATATGAGGCTACAACGTCTTACTGGTCTTGAAAGAGATAAAATTATCGCTGATTATGAAGCGATTATGAAAGAGATAACTCGCTTAGAAGGGATTCTTGCGAGTGAAGATTTAATTAGAGGAATTATTAAAGATGAATTCCAAGAAATAATTGAAAACTACGGTGATGAAAGAAGAACTGATATAGTTGCTAAGGCAGATGAAATCCAATTAGAAGATCTCGTTAAGAATGAGGATGTATTAGTTACAATAACTCATAAGGGATATATTAAGAGAATGACAATGGATACTTATCGTACTCAGAAAAGAGGTGGTAAGGGTGTTAAAGGTTCAAACTCTGATGAAGATTTCTTTACTGATATTTTTACTGCTAATACTCACTCTACTCTACTCTTCTTCACTAATAGAGGAACTGTATTCTCTAAGAAGGTTTATCAGGTTCCAGAAGGTACAAGAACTGCAAAAGGTAGAAATATTGTTAATTTAATTCAAGTTCCTGCTGGAGAGAAAATAAAAGAAATTATTTGTATTCCACCGGAAGATCAAAGAGATGGGAAGTATCTTATTTTTGCAACTGAGAATGGATTGGTTAAAAAGACATCTCTTGATGAATATAAGAATGTTAAGCAATCAGGATTAAGAGCTATTAAGATTCAAGATGGTGATTCTTTATGTAACGTAAGAGTTCTTGAGGGTTCTAAAGATGTTCTTCTGTGTTCTACTTCAGGTAAAATAATTCGTTTTGACGAAAGTGATGCTCGACCAATGGGTAGAGTTTCTCAAGGTGTTAAAGGAATAAATATTGGTGACGATGAGAAAATTATCGGTATGGAACTTATCGACGATACAGTTGAGATTTTATCTATAACTGAAAATGGTTATGGAAAGAGAACTGCAGCAAGCCAATATCGTAAGCAGACTCGTGGTGGTAAAGGTATTCTTGCCATGAGATTGACTGAAAAGAATGGCGAGATTAAACAAATTAAACCAGTATCTGATAAAGATGATTTAATGGTTATTACTGATAAAGGACAAGTAGTTAGAACTAAGATTTCTGGTATTTCTCTTATGGGTAGAGCTACTCAAGGTGTAAGGATCATAAAACTTAAAGAAGGTGAATCAGTAGTTTCTGTAGAGAAAATTATCGAACCGGATGAAGATGATTCAATCGAAACAACAAGCGAAGAATAAAATTTTGGCGCTGATTTTTATCAGCGCCTTTTTTATATCTTGCGATTTTACTCCAAGGCTTCATAAGAAAATTCTTGAAGCTCAGGGGTATATTAAAAACCAACAATATCAAAAAGCAATTTCCCAATACCAAGAAATTTTAAAAAATAATCCACCTAATGATATTAAGGTGAAGGTTAATTATCAATTGGGTGAACTATTTTCGATAAACTTAGGGCAAAACAGAAAGGCACTGCCTCATTATACTGAGATTAAAACCTTAACTGAATCACCTATATGGTTAGTTAAATCTGAAGAACGTATTGGTGAAATCTCATTTACCTATCTAAAAGATTATATGCTTAGCGAGAAAAGTTATAAGTTATTAATTAACTTTACGCCAAGACTTGAGCGATATGATTTTTACCAATTTCGATTAGCAGAGACTTATTTAAAATCTAATAGATATGATCTGGCCTTAAAAGAACTAATGAGTATTCAAGAAAGTAAAGGGCATAAACACTATGTAGATTCTTTTTTTCAAATAGGACTTCTTAACTTTCAGAAAAAAAATAATCAAGAAGCAATAAATAATTGGACGGAATACCTAAAAAGAGAAACTAGAAAGTCTAAACTAGTTCAAACAAAGTTTTTAATGGCTAATGCTTATGAGTCTATGGAAAAATTAAAGCAGGCCTATAATCTCTATTACTCAATTCTGGGTGATTATCCTAATACAGAAGTTGTTCAAAATAGGCTGAACTCTATTTATCAACGACGTGTGTCTAGGAAAAGATAATGTGGGATAAAAAATGGCTTCAAGTTACTGGATTAGCACTGAGCTTCCCTTCTACAATATTAGCTTCAGCATGGATTATGAAAATTCTGGTGGATAATAATTACATCTCCAAAACCTGGGGAATTATTATTTTTCTGGCCATCATCTGTAACACGATATATTTGATGGTCTACTATGCTTTTAAAAACAAAAATAAATCATAAGAAATTTTTTCTGATGTCATTATCTACAACGGCTCTGTTTTTGCTATTTGCAAGAAACGTTGAAGACATTTTTGCAATATTACTTGTTTATGTTGCAACTGTGACGCACTTGGGCATGCTTGCTGAAGCAGTTTTCGAATTAATTGAAAGCCAAATAACAGACGGTCATATTCAAAATGTTAAAGATAAAATAATGTATTTATTCTTAGGAAAGTTAACGATTCTCATTATATCGCTACTTATTGGTCGACAGATTATGGGAAATAGGATAATTATACCTGTGATAAATTATGTCATTCAAATATTTATATTAACTTTTAGCATTAAGACTAAAGGTCGAGATAGAAAATGAAAAAAAATATAGCTTTAATTACATTATTACTTTCTACTAATACTCTTGCTGCAGGTGGTTTCACTTGGCTTGGAGCTGCTCAAGAAGCGCTTCATACTCACTATCCTTGGCATGTTGTAACATTCGTTTTAATTGGTATTCTTCTAACAGCTGCAGGCTTTTTATATAGAATGAAAATTTCAGCTGTTACTAATCCGGTTATTCCTGATAAAGGTATTACTTTTAGAAATATTGTAGAAGCTTATGGAAAGTTTATCTACAGCCAGTGTAATGCAGTTTTAGGAACTAAAGATGCACCAGTTTACTTTAAATTTGTTGCTACGATCTTTATTCTAATTTTTGCTTCAAATATAATTGGCTTGATTCCAGGTTTCTTACCTCCTACAGAGCACCTATCAACTACTCTAGCTTTAGGATGTTTTTCGTTCATCTATTTTAATGCAAAAGGGTGTAAAGAATTAGGAACAATTAATTATTTAAAGCACTTTGCAGGACCTCTTTGGTATATGGCAGTGCTAATTTTTCCAATTGAAATCTTATCAACTTGTATTCGTCCAGTTTCATTAGCGCTACGTCTTAATGGTAACATGATGGGTGACCACAAAGTTCTAACAACATTCTTAAATCTAGAAGTTATGGGATTTAAAATCGCATGGCTAGGTGGAGCGATTCCATTCTATCTTCTTGGTTTATTAGTTTGTTTTATCCAGGCTTATGTTTTTACAATGCTATCAATGGTTTATATTAGTTTAGCGACTGCTCATCACGATCATGCTGAGCACCACTAAAAGAGTATAGCCAAAACAATTTCCTCGGTGGAGAGACGCCGAGTTTTAGGAGAAAAAAATGAGAAATATCGTATTAGGTTTCGCAGTAGCAATCCCATTATTATTCACTTGGAAAGCATTTGGTGCAGAAGGTGGAATGGATACTCAATCTGTTAAGTATCTAGCTTACTTCTTCGCAATGGCTATCGCTGCTTTTGGTGGTACAGCTGCTCAGTCTAACGCTGCTTCCGTAGCTCTAGAAGGTATCGCAAGAAACCCATCTGCTGCTGACAAGATTCAAACTCCAATGATTCTTGCTCTTGCACTTATGGAATCACTTGTTATCTTTACTCTTATCTCTGTATTCCTAGTAGGATAATTAGATAAGATCTAAAACAAGATTTTATGAAGCCACTCGAATGAGTGGCTTTTTTTATGCCGAAAATGGCCTAGATCATATCGATATCTTTTTCAATTTCTTCAATTTTCTTATATAACGAGTTTGAGCTAGAATTATAGCTAAGTTGTTCAATTTCTTTTTTTAGTACTTCTAACTCTCTTTCAACTTCATTAGATATGAGAGCAACAATACGACCTTCATTGATTTCTAAATGGTCTGGAAGAGCTGTAAGAGCTCTATTTAACTTTGCTTCAAGTCTGCTGATTTCTCTTGATAGATGATTATATTCAGCTGCCAATATTTTTCCGTGCGTGATTTCAGTATCAATGTATGAATTATCTGAATCATGAGGGCTTTTAGCTTGAGACATCGAGCTTGAAATTAGTAATGAAAAAAGAATTAATGATTTTAGTAGTTTCATAATTATCTCCCGATTAATTGATTTATGAGATAAATATAACCCTTTGCTATAAATCCATGTTGTAAATTGAATATGTTTCAATGGCCGTCAATAATTTAAACAATTTTTGATACTGTCGCCACATAGAATAGAAGATTAAAAATAATATGTAATATTATAGCTTTAGTAATGTTCTTATTGCTTTCAAAAGTTACTGAACAAATAATTCCAAGTATTAAAGTGTAGAGTAATTGAAGATAGAAGAATTGCATCCACTCTTTTGGAGCATAGAATATAGAAAAAGAATGTCCAAAACTAAAAATTAAGCCAGAAAGAAGATGTTTTAACTTACCGATTTTACTAGGTATAATCTTATTAAATATGCCTCGAAACACAAACTCTTCTAGAATTGGTCCAATGATGACCAAATTAAGAAATAGTAAGCTTATGTAATTAAAGGG
The DNA here is from genome assembly GCF_004006665.1 of Halobacteriovorax sp. HLS. Taxonomy (NCBI): domain Bacteria; kingdom Pseudomonadati; phylum Bdellovibrionota; class Bacteriovoracia; order Bacteriovoracales; family Halobacteriovoraceae; genus Halobacteriovorax; species Halobacteriovorax sp. HLS. The sequence continues at coordinate 214,549 of NZ_QOCL01000002.1, read as the reverse complement.
ATTTACAATATCTAACTGCTTAAAAATTAACAAAGATCCGACTGCCAGAAAGGTAGTACTTATTAGTGAGGTTAAGTCATTGCGGTTTATTTTAAGTTTATAGGAATAGCCTATATCTAAATACTTAGAAATAAATAAAATAAATCCAATATCAAAGAATATACTACTTGAAAAACCCTCATGAATTGAGAATCTTTCCCAAGGTATGAGAAAGGAGATAGCGAGATAAAGTGGGATTATCAATATTTTCATAGTGCCTAATTGTGAAAAACTTAATTTTAGACTACTTTTATAAAATCTTATAGTTAGAATTTTTGTTTATATGAAAAAAAGACTATAAGTACCCGAAAGAGCTGTGAATATGTTATATATCGCACCTATGGATACTAATACTCACAAACAATATATTAGAAGGTGCTTTTCCCTCGCAAAAAAAGGTCTTGGTTCTGTAAGCCCTAATCCTTTAGTTGGCTCTGTGATCGTTAAAGATAATATTATTTTGGGTGAAGGATTTCATGAAGTTTATGGAGGTCCTCATGCTGAACCAAATGCTATTTCTAACTCAAAAGAAAGTCTAGAGGGGGCGACTTTATATTGTAATTTAGAACCTTGTTGTCACACAAACAAACAAACTCCTCCTTGCGTTAATGTAATTATAAAAAATAAAATTAAAAGAGTAATCATCTCTAACCTTGATCCAAACCCTTTGGTTGCCGGCAATGGTGTTAAAATTTTGAGAGATGCAGGTATTGAAGTTCTTACTGGAATTCTTGAAGAAGAAGGAAGGGAGCTTAACGAAGCATTTTTTAAATTTATACAAACAGGTAAACCATTTGTTCATATTAAATTAGCTCAAACGTTGGACGGTAAAATTGCAACTGATAGCGGTGATTCAAAATGGATTAGTAATGATTTAGCAAGAAAAGTAGTTCATGAGTGGCGTTTAAAATATGATGCTGTTTTAGTAGGTAGAAATACTTTATCAAAAGATAATCCAGTTTTAAATATTAGAATGGGAGTCGATGCAAAAGGTAAAGTCCCTTATCGTATTGTAATGGGTTCTATTGAGAATATGGACTTATCGTTCAATCTTTTTTCGGATGAGTGGTCCCATAGGACCATAATTGTGACTTCTGTAGAAAGCTATAATAATGCCTCTGATTCACAGATTGAGCAGGTTTTACAAAAGAAGCTTAAAGTTATATTTATCGAAAAAAATAATGGTTCTATCGACTTAAATCAACTCTTAGAAAAGCTTGCAGGTCTAAAAATAACTTCTATTTTAGTTGAGGGTGGAAAGGGAGTAATCACTTCTTTTATAGATCAGAAACAATATGACAAAATTAGTTTTTTTGTATGTCCTAAGATAATTGGCAACGGTATTTCATATTATGAAAACGATGATCTTACTGAAATGAAAGATGCCATAAGCTTTGAGAAAACTTATGTTGAAAGTATTGATAATCAAGTTCTCATTCACGCTTATAATAGTTCGGAGAAATCATGTTTACAGGACTAGTTAAAGAGATTGGAATTATAAAGGCAGTTTATCCTAATCAAGAAGGTGTTGAAATAGTAGTACAATCTAAAGTTCTTCTTCCTGAAATTGGAATTGACGATTCTGTTGCAATAAATGGAGCTTGTCAGACGGCAGTTAAGATAAAAGACAATTGCTTTCATGTTCAAACAGTCCATGTCTCTCTTGAAAAAACAACTCTTGGAAGTTTAAAGTCCGGTGACGAAGTTAATTTAGAGCTCGCTCTTCAGTTGAAAGATAGACTCGGCGGTCACTTAGTTCAAGGTCATGTGAATGATGTTGCCAAAATAATTAGAATTGATTCTAAGGGTGAAAACTATCAAGTTAAACTCAAAGTATCACCACAACAAATGAAATATATCGTTAAAGAAGGCTCCATAACAATTGATGGTATCTCGCTAACAGTAAGTGATGTCGATAAAGAAGGATCAGCGTTTATGGTCTCCATAATTCCACATACTTGGAGTAATACTGTTCTTCGTAATCGTACAGTTGGAAGTGCTGTAAATATCGAAGTGGATATCTTAGGCAAATATGTGGAAAACTTGCTTTTTTATAAGCAAAATCATACAAATAGCTCACCCACTCTTACTGAAGAGTGGATTAGGTCAAAAGGTTTTTAAATGTTTAATAACATAGAAGAAGCAATTGAAGATATTAAACACGGTAAAATGGTTATCGTGATTGATGATGAAGATCGTGAAAATGAAGGTGACTTTATTATGGCGGCAGATAAAGCAACTCCAGAGGCCATTAACTTTATGGCAAAGTATGGACGTGGTTTGATCTGTACTCCGATTACTCAAGCTAGAGCTAATGAATTAGAGCTTGATCTAATGGTTACAAAGTCTAATTGTGCTAAACAGACTGCCTTTACTGTATCAATTGATTTAGATAATGGCGGAACAGGAATCTCGTGTGAAGATCGGTCATTAACTACTCTTGCTCTTACAGATTTAAAGACAAAGCCTTCTGATTTTATAAGACCTGGTCATATTTTTCCTTTAATAGCTAAAGACGGTGGAGTTCTAGTTCGCAATGGACATACAGAGGCAGCAATTGATTTATCAGTACTTGCTGGTTGTTCTGCGGCAGGTGTTATTTGTGAAATCATGAATGATGATGGAACTATGGCAAGAACGGACGACTTGTATAAGATAGCAACTGAGCATGATCTAAAATTTATAACGATTAAAGATTTAGTTGCCTATAGAATAAAAAATGAAAAAAAAAATGTAATTAGAACTTCGTCGATTGATTTTCCAAATAAATTTGGGACATTTCAACTTCATATGTATGAAGTTGAAGGATCAAATGAGCATCATGTTGCAATTGTAAAGGGAGATGTTGATTCTCAATCCCCTACTCTTGTTCGTATGCATTCTGAATGCTTTACAGGAGATATCTTTGGCTCACTTAGATGTGATTGCGGTGAGCAGTTAGAGTCTTCAATGAAGCTTATGGAGAAGTCTGGAAACGGGGTTTTAATATACTTAAGACAAGAAGGAAGAGGAATTGGTCTTCCAAATAAAATTAAGGCATATACTCTGCAAGACCAGGGTCTAGATACAGTAGATGCTAATAGGGCCTTAGGCTTTGGTGATGATTTAAGGTCTTATGATGTTGCTGTTGAGATTCTTAAAGATCTTGGTGTTGAGAAAGTTGAACTGCTAACAAATAATCCTTTAAAAGTTTCTTCTTTAGAAGATGCTAACTTTGAGTTTGTTAATAGACATCCAATTGAAACTTTAGCAAATTCAACGAATATAAATTATTTGAAAACAAAAAAAGATAGAATGAATCATTTATTTGATTCTCTTAATTAGGAGAGCTCTATGGCCAATTTAATTGAAGGTCAATTATCTGCAGAAGGAAAGAAATTCGCGATCGTTTCTGCTAGATTTAATGAATTTATTACGAGTAAGCTTGTAGGTGGCGCAATTGATTGTCTTCAAAGGCATCAAGCCAATGAGAATGATATCGACGTTGCATGGGTTCCTGGAGCATTCGAAATTAGCTTAGTTGCGAAGAAGCTAGCTGAGTCTAAAAAGTATGATGCTGTTATCTGTCTTGGAGCTGTAATAAGAGGCTCTACTCCACATTTTGACTTTGTATGTTCTGAGGTAGCGAAAGGAGTTTCTAAGATTTCTTTAGACACTAACGTACCTGTTATTTTCGGTGTTATTACGACTGATACAATAGAACAAGCAATTGAAAGAGCTGGAACTAAGGCCGGAAATAAAGGCTGGGATGCAGGAATGTCTGCAATTGAGATGGCCAGCTTACTTTCTAAGTTAGATTAATTAAAAAAGCCTCCGTATTAAGGAGGCTTACTTTTTTAGATTGTTTTAGCTTCAAACACATTGCCAGCTTTTTCTATAACACTGGCACAATCCGGACTTAGGTTTGTGATATAAACCTCTTTTCCTTGGGCCTTATATTTTTCAACTATATTATTTATAACTTCTATACTTGAGTAATCACATACTCTAGACGCTGAAAAATCAATGTGTATTCTTTGAGGATCTTCTTTAGGGTTAAATAGCTCTTTAAAACTTTCAACAGATCCAAAAAAGAGTGGGCCATTAAGAAAGTAGTGTTTAACACCATTTTCATCGATATTCTCTTCCGATTTTATTTGCTCTGACTTTTCCCAGGCAAAGGCAAGCGCAGAAACGATAACCCCGCAAAAAACAGCTATTGCTAAATCTGTAAAGACCGTGACTGTTGATACAAGAATAATAACAAATGCGTCCATTTTAGGAATTTTTCTAATAACTCTAAAGCTAGACCACTCAAAAGTTCCAAGCACAACCATGAACATAACACCTACTAGAGCAGCAAGTGGAATCATTTCAATTAATGCTGATCCTGCAACGATGAAAAATAGTAGAAACAAGGCTGCTGAGATACCAGAAGCTCTCCCGCGACCACCAGAATTGACATTGATCATTGATTGACCAATCATTGCGCAACCACCCATTCCACCGAAGAATCCAGTTACGATATTTGCCAAACCTTGTCCAAAGCACTCTCTATTTGCTCGTCCTCTTGTTTCTGTTATCTCGTCAACAAGTTGCAGTGTCATAAGTGATTCTATAAGACCGATTGCTGCTAGAATTGCTGCGTAAGGAAAGATTATATTTAATGTCTCTAAATTAAATGGAACTGATGGAATATGAAATGAAGGAAATCCTCCACCAACAGAGGCCATATCAACTACAGTTCTTGTATCTAATCCACCAAATTTTACGATTCCAGTAACAACAACGATTGCAGCTAGAGATGATGGGATGGCCTTTGTAAGCTTAGGAAGAAAGTGAATTATGGCCATTGTTAAGGCCACAAGCGCCAACATAATTGTCATATCTCCTGAAGGAAGCCATGTCGTAAGACCTCCGTCATCCACTGTTTTAAATTGCGATAGTTGAGCAAGGAAAATAATAATCGCAAGACCATTAACAAAACCAAGCATAACTGAATGAGGTATAAGTCTTACAAATTTACCAAGCTTCAATGCACCAGCTAGAACCTGTATAATTCCCATAAGTACTACTGTTGCAAATAAGTATTCTACTCCATGGTTAGCAACAAGAGAAACCATAACGACAGCTAGAGCACCAGTTGCTCCGGAGATCATTCCCGGCCTTCCACCAAAGATAGAAGTAATTAGCCCGACCATAAAAGCAGCATATAGTCCGATAAGAGGATCTACTCCTGCAACGAATGAAAAGGCGACAGCTTCAGGAACAAGGGCAAGTGCAACAGTTAGCCCTGATAAGACATCAGCTTTTAGCGTCATCTTAGTTTTAGAAATTAAATCAAACATTAACGATTTCCTTAGAAAAAATTATTTTAGTACATATATAGAAAGAAGAAGTATATCACAAATTGAATTATAACTTTGTTAACCTTTCTAAATAAACAATATTTTTATACCTTAAGATTGTGCAAAATTATAAAGGAAAATTGCACTGGAGCATGCTGCATTTAGATGGGCAACTTCATCATTAATTGGGATTCGAAGTATATGGTCACAAGAATCAATAATAGATGGATCCATGCCGTGACCTTCACTACCAATAACGATTGCTCCTTTTGAGGCTAGTTTCGTATTAGGTAAGTCAATTGCACCTTGTTGGTTGGCCGTGGCATAAACTGTATAGTTAGTATTTCTTAGTAATTCGATAGTCTCTTTTAAGTTATTTGTTTTGTGAACTTTAACTTTAAATATATTGCCCATTGAAACTCTAATACACCGTCTCACATATGGTGAGCATGTTTTAGAATCTATAATGACACTATTTATATTGAAAGCAGCTGCGTTTCTTATCATGGTTCCAATATTTTCAGGAGAACTTAGCCCATTGAAGATTAAAACTTTAGATCCAAGCTCTTCAAGTTTAGTGAATTGTGGCCTATGTGCTAGTGCCATGACTCCATGATGTAGGTTGTGACCAACAATAGATTGCAAAATACTCTTATCAGCGCTAAAGCATTCATATCGTGCAAGATTATATTGATCATAATAGTTTTCATAAAACTCATCTGAAGCAAAAATCTTATAAATTTTAACGTCAGAGTTTAGTAATTTGAGAATAACTTTCTCTGTTTCAACAATTATTTGTTCATTTTCTTTGAGTGATTTATCTCTTAGGGAGAAAAACTCACTAACTCTTTGGTCTAAATTATCTTCGATAGTTATAATACTCATTTTAGATATCTCTTTAGATACTTTCCTGTATATGATCCCTTAACTTTTGCAACCTCTTCAGGCGTACCTATAGCGACTATATCTCCACCTTTGGCCCCACCCTCTGGTCCTAAATCAATCACATAATCAGCCGTTTTAATAACATCAAGATTATGTTCAATAATAAGAACAGAATGGCCTTGTTCAACAAGTGAGTGAACAGCATCAAGTAGAAGTTTTATATCTTGAAAGTGTAGTCCTGTTGTTGGTTCATCAAGAACATAGAAGCAATGACCTTTAGTCATTTTTGCTAGCTCTTTAGATAGCTTTAGTCTTTGCGCTTCACCACCAGAGAGTGTTGTTGCTGCTTGGCCTAATTTCATGTAACCAAGGCCAACGGAGTTTAAAGTGCTAAGGATACGATTCATTTTCTTGTGATTAGAAAAGAACTCATTTGCATCTTCAATACTCATTTTTAAGATATCTGCAATGTTCTTTCCCTTATACAAGATTGAAAGCGTTTCGTTGTTGTATCTAGAGCCGTGGCATTCACTACAAGTTATATAAACGTCAGGTAAGAAATGCATTTCGATCTTCTTGACACCATTACCTTCACATTCTTCGCAACGCCCCCCTTTTACATTGAAGCTAAATCTACCTTGCTTGTATCCACGAATCTGAGATTCAGTAGTCTTGGCGTATAGGGCACGAATTTCATCAAATAATCCAGTATACGTTGCAGGGTTAGAGTTGGGAGTTCGTCCAATAGGACTTTGGTCTAATTCAATTATTGACTTTAATTTATCAAAGCCTGTAATTGAATGATAATTACTTCTACGATATAAATTTCTATTTGTTTTAGAAATATTGGCCTTTATTGCAGGAACTAGAACTTCGTGAATCAAGCTAGATTTTCCTGATCCGCTTACTCCTGTCACGCATACCAATCCTCCTAAAGGAATTTCTAAGCTAATATTTTTCAAATTATTATGAGAAGCTTTTTTAAGCTTAATAAAGTCAGTTAAGCTTTTTCTCTGTTTAGGAATATCAATCTTGGTCGTACCATTTAAATATTTAGCAGTAAGGGATTTCTTATTTTTTAATAAGGTTTTAATATCCCCTTCGGCCACGATTGTACCACCATGTACTCCTGCTCCTGGACCCATATCGATAATATAGTCGGCCTCTCTCATTGTGTCTTCATCATGTTCTACAACGAGTACTGTATTTCCTAGATCTCTTAGAGACTTTAAGGTTTCAATTAATCTATCATTATCACGCTGATGAAGTCCGATACTAGGCTCATCTAATACGTAGAGAACACCTGAAAGAGCAGATCCTATTTGAGTAGCTAGCCTTATACGTTGGCTTTCTCCTCCTGATAATGTAGCTGCACCTCTGTCTATTGTTAAGTACTCTAGACCAACGTCGATGAGGAAGCTTAAACGATTCGTAATTTCTTTAAGAAGTTTTCCTGCAATGATTTCTTTTTCACCTTTTAATTTAACACTATTGAAATAATTAAAGGCAGATAGAATATCTAGTTTAGAAAGTTCCATTATATTTGACTTGCCAACTTTGGTGGAGAGAGCAACTTTATTAAGTCTGTTTCCATCACAAGAGCTGCACTTGCAAATATTCATGAACTCTTCTAGTTCTTTTTTTACTTTTTCAGAGCCGGTCTCAGTGTACTTTCGCTCAAGCCATTCAGATAGACCAGGAAATGCTTTTGAAAATTCATAATAAGAATTTTCTGATGAAAACTTATATTTATAAATTTTATCACTCCCATCGAAGAGTATTTTCTTAAATGATGAAGGAAGTTTTTTTAGTGGAATAGTAAGATCTACTTTTTCCTTCTCTGCTATACTGATAATCATTTTATATAGAAATGAATTCTTTTTGCTTAAAGGTTTAAGAGCACCATCAAGTATTGAAATATTTTCATCTGTTACCATGAGATTCATGTCGAAATTCTTCATTTGACCGAGTCCATTACAGCTAGAACAAGCACCTATTGGTGAATTGAATGAGAATAGTCTTGGTTCAAGGTCTGGAAAAATTTCTCCTGTACTGGGAGAGATATTTTTTTCGCTAAAAGTGATGATTTCATCATCACCTACCATAACTTTAATAATTCCATTTCCTAGCTTAATAGCATGCTCTACGGAGTCGTTAAGTCTCTTTTCAATGTCTTTTTTTAATAAAACTCTATCAATAACTATGTCGAAAGTAGTATGTTTTGATTTTGCTACTTTGTGATCTTCATCTAGCTGAACAATCTCACCATTTAGATTCGCTCTAACAAATCCCATAGAAAGAAATTTTGTAATTTCTGACTTTAAGTTAGCATTTTTTCCATCATGAATTGGCGCCATGATGTGAAGTTTAGTTTTTTCCGGATATGTTAGAAGTTTTCTAACAATCTGAGCTGGAGTGTACCTTGTAATTTCTACATTTGTTTCAGGGTCAAATAGTGTTCCTGCTCTAGCGAATAGAACTCTCATATAATCATAAATTTCTGTGATCGTTCCTACTGTGGATCTAGGATTTCTACTACTAGTTTTTTGATCAATAGCAATTGCTGGCGAAAGCCCAGTGATAGATTCAACATCTGGTGGTTGATATTGTCCTAAGAATTGCCGTGCATAACTTGATAAGCTTTCAATATATCTTCTTTGACCTTCTACATATATCGTATCAAAGGCCAATGAGCTTTTTCCTGAACCTGAAGGTCCTGTGATAACTGTTATAGTGTCTTTAGGAATTTTTACACTTACTTCTTTTAGGTTATGAACTTTCGCCTTATATATTTCAATATTTTTATTAGTCATTTCTTATCCAGTTTTATGGCCTCTTTTAGCATATAGTAGCAGCCCGAAAAGTCAGCAACTCCCCTTCCATATAAATCAAAGGCCGTTCCGTGATCTACACTCATTCTGATGAAGGGTAATCCAAAGGTTATATTTAATCCAATCGTTTTAAATTGATTTTTAAATGGGGCGAGACCTTGGTCATGATATATATAAACCTTTAGTTGATTAATATTTATATTGTTATGAAAATGAAGAGTATCACCACTTACAGGACCTATTACTTTAATACTTTTATTCAACTCTTTTACAGCGTCATCGATAACAGAGTCCTCAGTACCGAGTAAACCATTTTCTCCACAGTGAGGATTTAATCCTGAAATAATGACTTCATCAACAGTGTTAAAATATTTATCAAGATAGTTAATACATGTATTTACTTTTGATTCTATTAACTCTCGAGTAACAGTGGAAGGAACTTGGCTTAAAGGAATATGATCCGTGATTAATAATGTAGTGTGGTTAAAGGCCCTAAATACCATGCATAGATTTTCATTTAAAAATCTCTTTCTAAGAAATTCTGTATAACCTTTGCAGTTTTGTCCTTCTAGTATTAATTGATCTTTTGAAGTCGGGAGCGTTAATAGAATATCACCCTTTTTAATTTTACTTAAAGCAATTTCTAAAGAACGAGTACTTTCAGAAATTTCATCTTTTTTAAATTCGATTATTTTTAAAGCGGAATTACAAAATAAGAATAATTTCTCAGATATTTCAAAGGAGAAGTTCAAAAGATTAAGATTCTTGATAAGAGTGTCTTTACAGCAAACAAGAGTAATACTTTTTTGATGTTGCTTACTTAAGAGAACAAAAGATCTTAGAAAAACTTCTAATCCTACAGCTTTTTCATGCCCTTGAGTAATAAATATCATTATTTAATATAGTTTCTTATGTAATGTTTAGAGCGCTCTCTTTTAAACCACAGCTCAGTTACACTTACAGCCTGAAGGCTCATTAACTCACCTTTTATTCTTTCTTTAACATTTAGGAATAATTGTGATTCAACAAGGTCTTTCTTTTTTACAAAGAAAACATGGTAAGTGTCTCCAAGTTTTACTGGTGTAGAAAACTTCCCTTCTTCTGTTGATTTTAAGGCCTTTTTTAAAGCGTCTGTAAGACCATCTTCTGTAATATCGCCTAGTACATTAGTTTCGATTGATTCATAGTTCTTAGGTAGAATTCCATTAACTTGAAATTTTTCAAGAACTTTAGAGAAGTTTTTAAGCATACCCTTTTTCATTTTATCTTCACCTAGTGAGAAGTCTACCAATGTATATTTAAAAGCTAGAGTCTTATCATTAGATGTCTTATAGTAGTGATTCTTAATTTCTTGCTCTGTAACAGACAATAGCGGCCTTACAATCCTTCCGTTAAATATATTTAACTCAATAGTCTCTCTAATGATTTCGAAGTATTCATCAAAACTCATATTATTAGATTCAAGAAAGGAAAGTAGTTGTTCTCTATTTAGTCCTAGTCTTTTTTCAATGCTAAGAATTTCTGATTCTACTTGGTCATCATTTCGAACATAACCAATTTCATTAAGCTTCTCTCTTATAATCAATCTTTCAATCATAAGATCTACAATTTCTTCTTTAGTCAGATTTGTTCTTTGGTAAATTATTGGAGAGATATTTTTACGGCTTGGTAAGTTATCTTGAATTCTTTTAACTTGGCTTAAAGTAATAACTGTACTGTTAAAAATAGCGACTGTTTTATCAAGTAATTTTGCTTGTATGTTTATTGTGCTTAGAATAGTAAGCGCGAGTATTAGATGCTTCATTATTAATCCATTTCATTGACTGTTCAGTACTTAAAAATAGATTAACAATGAGCATTATTCAAGTTATTTAATCAATTGTTTGTTTATTTTTATATTTGCTTTAGCGCGTAACTCTGCAAAGTACCCTTCAAGAATTGCGTCACGTTTCTTATCATAAACAATCTTCTTATAAAGTGCGTTATTTATACTCTTAACACTTTTAACTCCCATAACTTTTATTATGTGATATCCAAATTGACTCTTAACAGGTGGAGTTATGAAGTCGTTGCTCTTACCTTTGATTGCTGCAAAGTACTCTGGAGCTAGTCTTATTGCTGGTTGAAACCCCATGTCTCCCCCATTTGGAGCAGTCGAGCTTTGTGAGAATTTGTTAGCAAGTTCAGCGAATGCTTCAGGCTTTTTCTTTAGCGTGTTATACACTTTAAGAGCTTGATTTAGGGCCGCTTTGTTTTCTTCTTCTTCAGGGTTGGTTCTAACTCTAAAGAGAATATGTGCAGTTCTATATTCAGGGTAATCTTTGTAATAAGCATCTACATCAGTTTCAGTAACAACAATTTTCTTTAATCGTGGTTCAAGATCTTTAGATATTTGGGCATGATACATAATATCTTCCATTTTTTTTCTAACTATTGGATCTTTATCTAACTTCGCTTTAAATGCTCTCTTAACGCCTAGTTGTCTATTAATTAAGTCGTTTAAAACTTTCTCTTTAGTAACTAGTTTATCTGAAATGAACATTAAGTTTTCGTGATAAGTTTTTTCAAGTTCAGCTTTAGTTATAGAAACACCATCAACAACTGCAACGACAGGATCTTTTGCTGCAAAAGTAGTTGATGAAAGTAATAATAAAGAAGCTAATGCGATAGTATTTTTAAACATACTGCTATTCCCTAAATGGTTATTATTCCTTAATAGGATAACAAAAAAATCTATAAACTGGCGAAAAATCATTCAACAGGAAGAATTTTCTCAGCTAATTCTATAGCAAACTTGAGGAATTCACTCTGGTTAACCTCAACTTTAGAGTTATAAATAACCTTATAGTCCGGTGTGAATTGAAAAACTTTGGGCTTTGGTAAGAAGTAGTCGAGCATTTTATTTCTTAACTCATTATTTGATTCAACTAGAGCTTTATCAAAAGAAAGAGTTACAAGTTTGCCACCAACCTGGATAGTTTTGAGGCCAACATTTATAAGTCTTTGTCGAACTTCAAGAGTTGTAAAAAGATTTATGAGCTCAGTTGGAATGGCCCCATAAACATCTATATATTCTTCTTTTATAGAAAAAAGGTCCTGAAGTTCATTACAGTTTGAAAGCCTTTTATATTGCTTTAGCCTTTCGCCTGAATCACTTATATAATTAGATGGAATATAGCTTGAAAATGGTGTTTTGATTTCGATGTCCTGTTTAATTAATTTCTTCTCACCTCTTAGTTCACCAATCGCATCTTTTAGTAATTCCATATAAACTTCAAGACCGACATTTTCAATTTGTCCTGATTGATCTGCTCCTAAAATGTCGCCAGCTCCACGAATCTCTAGATCACATGTTGCTATATTAAAGCCTGAGCCCATATCTGCATACGTCTGAAGAGCTTTGAGCCTTTTTTCCGCAACTTCTGATATACCTTTATGTTTTGGTATAACAAAGTAGGCGTATGCCTTCTTGTCAGAACGTCCGATTCTACCTCTTAGTTGATGTAGTTGGGCCAATCCATAATTATCGGCACGATCTATAATCATTGTATTAGCATTTGGAATATCAATACCAGATTCGATAATTGTTGTAGAAATTAGTATTTGATAAGTACCATTATAAAAAGCGCTAATCTTTGCTTCAAGATCTTTCTCGGACATTTGTCCGTGTGCAAATACAATCTTTGCTTCGGGCACTAGTTCCTGAATATGGGACGAGAATTGCTCTATGTCTTGTACTTTATTATGTACGATGAAGACTTGACCACCTCGATTTAATTCTTTCTTTATTGCAGTTTGTAATGTGAGATCATCTTCTTTAATTAAATAGGACTTAATAGACTGTCTTCTTGGAGGGGCAGTTTTTATTAAAGACATTTCTCTAATTCCTAGAAAAGAAAGTTGTAAAGTTCGAGGAATAGGAGTTGCTGTTAATGTTAAGAAATCAACATTCGCCTTCATAAGTTTTAGTTTTTCCTTATGCCCTACTCCGAACCTTTGCTCCTCATCTACAACAACTAATCCTAGGTCCTTATACTTTACTTTATCGCTTAAAAGTTTATGGGTACCAATTAGTATATCAATCTTACCTTGTGTAAGTTTTTCTAAAACCTCTTTAGTTTGTTTAGGTGTTTTGAATCTCGATAAAAACTCAATTTCAACAGGAAATTTATTAAACCTTTTAATAAAAGAATTATAGTGCTGAAGCGCGAGAACTGTTGTTGGTACAAGTACGCAAACTTGTTTTTTATCAAGAACAGCTTTATATGCAGCCCTCATAGCAACTTCTGTTTTTCCAAAACCAACATCACCACATACCAAGTGATCCATAGCTACAGGTTTTTGCATAGACTCCAAGACATCTTCAATTGCTTGAGTTTGATCAGGAGTTTCATGAAAAGGAAAAGCAACTTCAAATTCTCGGTAATCATGATCTGGCGCAGAAAAAGCGTAGCCAGAAGATGATTGTCTTTCAGCTTGAAGTTTAAGAAGATCAAAAGCAAGTTTCTTTGCAGAATTCTTGGCCTTCGCTTTTAGAGCCGCAAATTTATTATTACGTAAACTATCTGTTGATACAGAAGCACTTGAATCAGCGTGTTTCTGTATTAAGTTCATTTTATAGACAGGTACATAAACCTTATCGTTACCTTTATATATAATAACAATATAGTCCGAAGGTATTCCTCCAATATCTAAAGATTCGAGTCCTTCGTATACACCAATCCCATGATCACTATGAATAACATAGTCACCTTTTTGTAGAGTAGCTAATTGTTCTGCAAATATATCAAGGCTTACTTTCTTTATGGTTTTTGTTTTACGAGTTTTTGCACTAAAAACATCGGCTTCAGATAAAACTAATGTTTTTTCTTTTTCATAATAAAATCCATTTGGAAGTTTCGAGTGAATAAGAAATAGTCGATCTCTTAAAATTGAACTAAGTCCAAAAATATCGATTAAGTGTATAAACTCTTTGCGAGATGATTCATGTTCATAAGAAAAATAAATATCTCCACTTCTTGAAAATTTTTCCTTTAAGTGAGTGAAGATCTCTTTTGTGTACTCTGGTTTTGATAAGGTTGGATTTAAGTAACTATTTAGATATCCCAGCGCTGTTTCAAGCTTCAATTCGATAGAGTTTCTTAACTCTTCTTGTATAACATTTGCAAAGCTCAAATCATCAATAGAGATATGAGGCATCTTTTCTAAAGTTTTTTCTAGGTTAATGTCATACAGTAAGTTTGGTTCAGGTAACAAATTATCATTATCCAAATCTTGCCACTCGTGTTCAAACTCTAGTCTCAATTGCTCGAAGAACTCTGTATAAGCTTGAGAGAATTGAACATCGTTGAATAGAGTTTTTATATCACTATCATTTAAAAATTCTGAAAGAATGCTGGATGCTTCAAAAAATAATGGCGTATAGGCAGCATAATTATCAAATAAGTGCTCATCAGATAAGGAAGAGAATATTTCCTTTCTTCTTTGATATCTATTTTTTTGCGCAACAGAAGGCATTGGAATATTTTCTCTAAGTCGTAATGAAAAAGCTTCACCAGATCTGAAAATTTGTGGAGTTGGAGAAATATTTAGACTCTCGATTCTTTTGTCTTTCAAAGTTTTTTGAGTACTAATATCTATCTCAAAAATCTCTTCAATCATATCGTCAAAATAATGAATTCTAATGGCCTTTGAATCGAGAGTATATATATCGAAAACTTCTCCTTTAGCACAAAAAGTTCCAGGCTCCTCCACACTTGGTGAAGAGTTATAGCCTAATTGAACAAGTTTTTGTGACAACTCAATTGGAGAGATAATATCTGAAACTTCAATTTTTAAATTATGATCTATAAAAAAGTTCTTAGGAGGAACACGCAGAGAGAAGGATTCAAAAGTTGAAATAACGATGTAACTTTGATTATCATTATTGTTTGCTAAAAAATTTAGGACTTTAAATCTTTCAAAAAGCGCCCTCTCCGATGAAATGGCCCCTGAATAAGGACTTAAGTCATGACCAGGATAAAAAAGTAATTTTTTCTTATTATTAGAAGTTAAGAAAGATTCATACAAATCTTCAGCCTGACTTACCGAGTCACAAATGAAGATAAAGTTATTTTCTTTAATGAAGCTGGAATCTTTTTCACATTCATTTAAAATAAATGAAAATTGCGCGCTGCTTAGGCCAGTAATGTGTAGACAGTCATTACTGTTTAGGTGCCATGTGTTAATCTTGTTGATCATTGTGTCGAAAATCATGAGAACTGCCTTGTTTAATGACAATTAATAACACAAGGCCAAAACACTTCCAAGTTTAGAAAGTTGTAGTGCATAAAAAAATAAGTATTGTGCAACGTTTAAATTAAGAAAGCCTTATCTATGAAAGTCTCTCAGGAAAAAAAAAGATTCCAAAATGTTTCCAACATGTTAAGTATCATGTATTCTTTCAAGACCGAAAAAGTATTTAAAATGGAGCTATGAATGTCGTCATTCAATCTAGACGTCTACATGCCGGTACTAATCTTGATTGCTTTTGCAGTTGTCATGGTAGTTGGAGCATTAGTCGTAGGTGTTTTGGTAAGACCTAACAACCCAACAAAACTTAAGCTACAGGCTTATGAGTGTGGGGAAGAACCTGTTGGAGCAGCATGGTCGAATTTTAATATTCGTTTCTATGTAATCGCTCTTGTATTCATTATCTTTGATGTAGAGGGAGCTTTAATGTTTCCAGTCGCAGTAGTATTTAAAAAGTTTAATGAGATTGGTGAAGGAACAGCAATCCTTGGAACTGTTTTAATATTCGTTTCAATATTAATTGAAGGCGTAGTCTACTGTTGGAAAAAAGGTGATCTTGATTGGGTTAAGAGTTATCAAGTTCCTAGTGAAACAGAGAAAGAGGTAAACTAATGAATAGTAGTATCGTTTCGTTCTTTTCTGAGACAGCAATCTATAAAGCAGTTGTAGAGGCTTTAACAAATGGCTTAGGTTTTGATGCTACATCTCTTGTTGCATTCTTGTTCTTTGGTTTTGCCTGTACAGTTGTTGTAATCTTAAGTGCAACTATTGGTGGTCTTGGTACATATGCAGAAAGAAAAATTTCTGCAGACTTACAAATGAGGCAAGGTCCAAATAGAGTTGGACCATTTGGAATACTTCAGTTTTTAGCTGATGGTGTAAAAATGATTCTTAAGGAAATCGTTATACCGAAGCAAGCGGATAAATTCTTATATATGATCGCACCACTTCTTTGTATGGTTGGTGTATTTGCAACTCTTGCAGTAGTTCCTTTTTCAAGTGGATTCATTCTTTCAGATTTAAATATTGGGATTTTCTACCTAGTAGGAGTTTCATCTTTAGTTGGTGTTGGAATCTTTCTTGGTGGTTACTCTTCTAACTCTAAGTGGTCAATGCTTGGTGGGATGAGAGGTGCTGCACAGATTATATCTTATGAAGTTCCAGTAACCTTATGTATTCTTTCTATTGTTTTGATGGCCGGTGGCTTGTCAATGACTACTCTTGTTGAGGGACAAGGTGGTTTACCTCATCAATGGTACATTCTTCATAACCCTTTTACATTCATCGGATTCTTCGTTTTCTTTATCGGAATTCTTGCTGAAACAAATAGAGCTCCTTTTGATTTACCAGAAGCTGAATCTGAACTGGTATCAGGTTATCACACTGAGTACTCTGGTATGGCCTTTGGTTTCTTTGCTCTAGCGGAATATGTTGAAGTATTTGTGGTTTGTGCTGTGGCTGCAGCATTATACCTTGGTGGATATAAGGTTCCTTTTGGTTTAGGTGACGGATTGGTAATTCAACAATCATTAGGTTTAGAGCCAATGATTGCAAAGACAATCGGTCAATTTTTACAACTTGGTGCTTTTTTCACAAAAACTTTCCTACTTTACTATGTAGTGATTTGGGTACGTTGGACGCTACCAAGACTTAGAGTTGATCACCTTGTATCTCTTTGTTGGAAATACTTAACACCGATTTCTATTTTTAACTTGATTGGTGTTGCTGTTTGGTTTTGGGCCTTTGAAGGTCACTCGATATTAGATTTAATTGTATCTCTCGCCCACACTAGTGGTGGCGGTGGTCACTAAAATAAAAGGGAATTAACATGTTTTTAGATATCATGTTCATTTTGGCTGCACTTCTAACTCTTGGCGGAGCTTTTGGTGTTGTTGCAAGTAAAAATATTATGCACTCGTGTGTGTATCTATTAGCATCACTCTTTGGAGTTGCAGGTCTTTACGCTATATTGGGGGCTGACTTCTTAGCAGCAACGCAATTAATTGTTTATGCTGGTGGTGTTGTTATTCTTATGCTCTTTGCCATAATGCTAACAGGTGGCCATAGCCAAGCAGTTAATAGGTTCGGTCTCAATAAAGTTGCTCCAATGGGAACTGTTCGTACTTATGTCATTGGGACTCTTTCTTCGTTAGTAATTGGGTTTGTGATTTTAAAAATTTTAGCAAGTACTATGAAAAATTACTTACCAGGAGAATTACCTGCTTTTGCATCTTCAGTAGAAAAAGTTGGTGTTCTACTAGCTACGGATCATGTTCTAGCTTTTGAAATTTCATCTGTTTTACTATTAGGAGCACTTGTTGGTGCTGCTGTTATTTCTAGACCAAGGAAACAATAATGGTATCTCTTCCAGCATTCTTATTTGTTTCGTTTATTCTTTTTCTTTCAGGAATCATCGTGATGATTGCGAGAAAGAATATAATTGCGATTCTATTAGGAATTGAGTTAATTCTTAACGCCGCTGCCCTTAACTTTGCAGCTTACACTAGATTTATTAACAACAACCTTGATGGCCATGTTGTTTCATTATTTATTATCGTTATTGCTGCAGCTGAAGCCGCTGTAGGATTAGCAATTGTTATTAGATTTTATCAAATTAGAGAAAGTATCCATATTGATGATGCTACTCAATTACAAAGTTAGGAAGGTTGATTAAATGGATTATACTATTTCAACTATAGCACCAATTGTTCTTTTCCCATTCTTTGCATTTGCAATTAACGCATTTTTAGCACCAAGAGCAACTAAACTAGCTGTTGCAATAAGCTGTGGCGCTATTGCAATGTCTTCAGTTTGGGCCTTTAGAATTTTTAAAGATTTTGTCTTTGGTAATTATGCAGCGGATTTCTACATACACAAGACCTTCACATGGTTTGATCTAAGTAGCACTACTGTTTCAGGTACGGTCATTGATTTCCCAGTTAAAATGGGTGTCTATATCGACAATATGACAGCAATTATGCTCTTGATGGTTACGGTTGTAGCGACTCTTATTCATATCTTTTCTACATATTATATGAAAGACGATATGAATTACGGAAGAAATGGTCGTTTCTTTACTTATCTTTCTCTTTTTACTTCTGCAATGTTAGGGCTAGTTCTATCGGATAACCTTCTTTCAGTTTTTATCTTTTGGGAGCTAATGGGATTTTGCTCATATTCTCTGATTGGTCATTATTATGAAAAAGATGGTGCTGGTAATGCAAATATTAAAGCATTTATGACTACAAGAGTTGGGGATGTTTTCTTCCTTCTTGGAATACTTGCTCTTTGGACACATATTGGTTCGGTTTCATTCGTTGATATATACGCTTTTATTGCTAACGGTTCTATGAATGACTTAACTGCTTTAGGAATTCCTTTGGCAACTTTTGCAGGTCTTTCAATATTTATGGGAACAGTTGGTAAGTCTGCTCAATTCCCGCTTCAAGTTTGGTTACCAGATGCGATGTATGGACCGACTCCTTGTTCTGCCCTAATTCATGCCGCAACTATGGTTGCTGGTGGTGTTTATTTATCACTAAGAATTTATCCATTATTAGATTTGGGCGGACTCTTACCTGTCGTAGCATTTATTGGTGGTATAACAGCTTTTGGTGCTGCAACAATTGCACTTGTTCAGACAGACTTCAAGGCAGTTTTAGCTTACTCAACAATATCTCAGCTTGGTTATATGGTACTAGGTGTTGGTGTTGGGTCATATAATGCTGCTTTTATGCACCTGATTACACATGCAATTTTTAAAGCATGTTTATTTCTAAGTGCTGGTTCAGTTATCCACTCTTTGCATGACCATCATACACATGGACATGTTCAAGAAATGCCAAGAATGGGTGGCTTACGTCACAAGATGAAGTTTACATGGTTTGCTATGTGGTGTTGTACATTAGCTATTGCTGGTATTCCATTCTTCTCAGGTTTTGTTTCAAAAGATAGAATTCTTGGAGATGCTCTTCTTATGGCAATGGATAATAAAATCTATATTATCCCGGCTTTACTAGGTTTTGTTGGAGCACTTTTAACAGCATTCTATATGTGTAGAATGATGTTCTTAGCATTCCATGGTGAGCCTAGAGATAAAGACTTATATGATCATACTCACGAAGAGAAATTCTCATGGAATAGAAACTTGCCACTATTATTTTTAGCGGTATTTACTCTAGGTGTATGGTTCTCTGGATCTTTAACAGGACAAAAACTTGTTAAAGTTGCAAGTCCTGAGGGTAAATTAGAATGGTTCTCTACACTTGTAACTAAGCCTGAAGTAGCTAAATTTAAGTCTTATGTGAGACAAGATTGGTCTTCTCAAGATACAAGAGTAAAAAATACAGCAGAAAAATCTCATTATGACCCGGATCATGGAATGACAGCTGAAGAAGCGCACCATGTTCACCATGTTCATCATATTGGAGCAATTGCTTCTATTATCATTGCTTTCTCAGGTGTTTTTATCGCATTTATGATGTACATAAAGAAAGCTTGGAATCCAGGTTGGTGGGTATCTACTTTTTCTGGTTGGTATAGAGCATTACAGAATAAATACTACATGGATGATTTATATATTAAAGGTGTAATACAAAAAGGGTTATTACCTCTTAATAGACTACTTGCATGGATTGATATGGGTATCTATGACAGATATATTGTCGATGGATGGGCTGCTGTAAATCGTATGCTTTACAGATTTTCAAATTGGTTTGATGCCCTATGGGTAGATACAGTAATGGTAGATGGAACTGGAGCTAGTGTTAGGTTGTTTAATGTTGTACTTAGAACATTACAATCAGGAAAGATTCAGTTCTACTTCATTATGGTGATTGTTGTTTTAGCAGGTTATGTTTTAGCGTTATAAAAAATTAGTTTTAATATAGTAAGGAGTTGGCGGTGAACGGTACGTCGAATTTATTAAGTTGGATATTATGGATGCCTATTATAGGTGTTCTTGGAATTCTTTTTATTCCAAAGGCAAAAGAAAATGCAATCAGAATGTGGGCTCTGTTAAATACAGCTATCACAATGGTTCTTTCTGTAAAACTGTGGATGGGGTTTGATAATTCTATTGCAGGTATGCAGGATGCATTTACTATTAAGATGAAGTGGATTGAGCAATTCAATATCAACTATCACTTAGCAGTTGATGGTATCTCAATGCCAATGATTCTTTTGACATCACTTTTACTCTTCCTTTGTGTACTTTGTTCTTGGACAGTTTCAAAGCAAGTTAAGGGATACTATGCACTTCTACTCTTCTTACAAAGTACAGTATATGGTGTTTTCTTATCAATGGACTTCTTCCTATTTTACGTTTACTGGGAAGTAATGCTTATTCCAATGTTCTTTCTTATCGGTATTTGGGGTGGAGAAAACAGAGAGTACGCAGCAGTTAAGTTCTTCCTTTATACATTTTTTGGATCAATCCTAATGCTCGTAGGTATGGTTGCTCTTTATCACGCAACTGGAATGGGAGCAGAGTCTTTCAACTTACTTGCTTTAAAGGCACAAGCAGATCAGTTTATTCAAATGAAAGTATCTTTATTTGGTATGAGTATTCCTTTTGATAAACTCTTCTTTGTATTTATGTTTATTGGTTTTGCAATTAAGGTTCCAGTATTTCCGTTTCATACATGGTTACCTCATGCACACGTTCAGGCTCCAACTGCAATTTCAGTTATTCTGGCCGGTGTACTTTTAAAGATGGGAACTTACGGGTTCTTAAGAATTGCTTTCCCAATCTTCCCAAGTGCTACAGTTTATTTCGCAGAATGTATCGCAGCTCTTGGTTTGATCAATATTATTTACGGAGCTTTCTGTGCAATGGCACAAACAGATGTTAAGAAGCTAATTGCATATTCTTCAGTGTCACATATGGGATTCGTAATGATGGGTATGGCTGCAATGACTACTCAGGGAATGAATGGTGCAGTTCTTCAGATGTTTAATCACGGAACTTCAACAGCGATGATGTTCTTACTAATCGGTATTCTTTACGAAAGATCTCACCACAGATGGATAATTAGACCAGATGGTTCTAGAGGTTTCGGTGGTCTTTATACTCAGTTACCTGTTTATTCGATTATCTTTATAATCGCAATGTTCGCTTCAATGGGATTACCAGGGTTATCTGGGTTTATCTCAGAAGCATTGATCTTCTTAGGTATGTTCCCTGTTTATACTACGATGACTGTAATTGCATTATTAGGTCTTCTAATTGGTGCAGCTTACCTTCTTTGGATGTTTAAAAGAATGTTCTTTGGAGATGTTGTTGAAGAAAACAAGTCTTACACAGACATGAATGCTAGAGAGATATTCTACATGGCTCCACTTTGTGTTGCTGTTATCGTCTTTGGTATTTGGCCTTCACCAATTTTAAATATTATGAAGGCATCAGTTAATGATTTAGTTACTTTATTAGGTAAGTATTAATATAAAGGTTTAGTAATGGTTTTAAACTATTTAGCAAATATGGCCCGGTTCGTACCAGAGATTACTCTGGTAGTGACTATGATTGGTCTGCTTTTTGTCGAATCAACTTATAGCAATGAAGAGAAAGGTAGTAAGAAGAACTTCCTCTATGCAACAGCATATATTGGGCTACTCTTTACTCTTGTTAAACTAATAGGTTCTTTAGGTGATGAGCCGACAGCAATCTTTACGAACTCTTTAACTATTGATCCATTTAGTACTCTATCTAAAATCATAATGGTACTTGGAACAGCGGCTTCTATTTACTTAAGTAGAAAATCTTCTGATATTTATGAGAATGTTAAGGGTGAATTCGTTATTATTTCGGTAGGTGTTCTTATCGGTGGTATGCTGCTTTCATCTGCTAATAACATGCTTATTCTTTATATCGGTATCGAGATTTTATCTATTCTTTCGTATGTTCTTGCGTCACTTAAGAAAAATGACGATAGATCATCTGAAGCGGGCTTAAAGTATTCATTATATGGCGGTATCTCAGCTGGGATCATGCTATTTGGTTTAAGTCATATTTTTGGGGTAGTGGGAACAATTCAGTTTGCAGGTATTGCAGGTAAATTAGCAAAGCTTGATACTGTTCAAATTGCAGTGTTAATGCCTTCATTTTTATTATTCTTTGCAGGAATTGGATACAAAATAGCTTGTGTACCATTTCATATGTGGGCACCTGATGTTTACGAAGGATCTCCTCTTCCTGTTACAACTTTCTTTTCAATCGTGCCTAAGATAGCTGGTATTGCTGTATTAGTAAGAGTAACAATGGCATTTTTTGGTGGTGCAGATGTAACTCTTTTACAAATGAGTTGGGTTGGAACTTTAAGTGTGGTTGCCGCTTTAACAATGACAGTTGGAAATGTCTCAGCTATTGGGCAAAGATCTGTAAAGAGAATGTTGGCGTATTCATCAATATCTCATGCAGGTGTGATGATGCTTGGTGTGCTTTGCTTGTCAGAAATTGGTGTTAGGGCCATTTTATTTTATGGTATCACTTACCTATTTATGACTTTAGTTGCCTTTTTTATTACTTCTGCTGTTCAGGATGAGTATGGTAACGATCATTTTGAAAGATTTAGTGGATTGATTGGTAAGCATCCATTGATGGCCATTTTTATGATTATTACAATGTTTTCATTGGCTGGTCTTCCACCATTGAGCGGTTTTGTTGCCAAGTTTAACATCTTTAATGCATTAATCGCTAAGAAGTACTATGTTCTTACTATAATTGCAGGACTAAACTCTGTTGTTGCACTTTTCTATTATATGAAGATTATAAGAATCATGGTTTTCAAGAAATCAGAAAATGACTCTGGAATAAAGGGCTTTGATTTTAGTTATCAGGTTGCCGTAGCTTGTTTGGCAATTCCTGTTGTTCTGTTAGGTGTTTTCTGGGAAAATATCCTGGTTGTGGCCAACGGAGCTAAAATCTTCATTCAATAATGCACAATATAAGCATTAAATTTCTAGTATACTTCTCATGTGGCCTAAGCTTTTTGATCATAGCTTGGGCCTTATTAATTAAGCTCAAGCTTAAAGACTTTACAATAGATCTTCCGAAAATATTTGTAACTAGCTCTGTACGGACATATAGAGCTTCATGTTTATCGATACTTTATATCTTAACTCTGTTCTTGCTTACCACGCTTTATAAATCTAATAATATTAATAACTTCTTTGAGTATGAAAACCTTTTATTAATGGTTCCGATTGTTCTATCATTTATAGTAATTTATATAATGGAACCATTGTCACGGAAGTAGATTTTGACCCTAGTTGATACTGAATTTTTACCAGTACTCTCTGTTTTATCAGTAGTTTTTTCTTTCTTATTATTACACTCTGTAATGTATAAGGCCGTGCGTTCTTCTTCTATTGTGACGAGTAAAAGAAATATATTACTGTCCTCTCTTTTATCATTTTCAAGAGTTAGTCTTCAGAGAACATCTGTTTACTCTCTAACTATTTCACTGATTCGTGTAAATGTAATATTTTACGCGGTTTCAAATCTATTATTGAATAACCTCTTTGCAAGTAATACATCTGTTTACAATATTACGCATGTCTTTAGTTATCTCATTATCTTAGAGTTTCTTTGGTTTTTAAAAGCAAAGGACAAAGAAAATATTAATCAAATTTCTAATTTCTTGCCTGTGGCGTTTTTGTGTTTTGTTTATATTGCTATAAGTAAATTGAGTATGAATCTTGGTATCGAAGTGAATTCTATGCTGTTAACGATTGGATCTTATGCTTATAATTGGCAAATTTTAAATATACCTATGATAATTATTCCAATTGTTCTTTGTTTATCTATGGTTGAACAAAGAATTGTGATCGCTCGTAAAAACTTATTTCACAAGACGGTAGATGGAATTGTAGATGTTATTACAGAAAAACTAATTTATTTTTATTTCGTAATTCTGTTTATTAAATCTGTCTTCGGAGGTATTAAAGACTTAAGCGGCTACGATTATTTAGCAAATGAAACAGTATTATCAGCGATTGTATTATTCCTCAAGTACATGTTAATTGCTCTTGTAGTTAATTTCTCGATGAGATTTAAATCTATTGTAAAAGAGAAATCTTCTCATAAGAGATTGTCTGGGTTAGTGGCAATTCTTCTTTTTGTTAATCTCTTTTTATGTGTCTACTTAAGGAAGTTACTGTGAGTAATAATTTAGGTGTTATCGTTTTTTTAATCTTTTCAATATCGATACTTTTATCAAATAAATCATCTTTTAAGATCATATTCAGTTTAATGTGCTCGCTAAGTATATTTGTTTTCCTTAAAATAAATGAATATCCATTTGCACACTATTACCTAGTAATCACAAGTCTTCTGCATTTTGTTACTCTTGTTTATGTTAAGGTATCTCAGACAGGTAAAATTAGAGTCGCTACGACACAAAGAAATAAGTACAGTAACAACTTAATGCCTGTTCTTAGTATTATTCTAGTAAGTATTTTTACACTGATTATCATTGCTGGTGTAGACGATGAAATGCTGAATGGAACAGTTAAACTAATTGAAACGAATAGGTTTAATCTATTAGCTCTAGATGATATTAGGTTTGCAATGATGTCCTCTATATTTATTTTGATTTTATATTGTTCAAAAAGGCTTAGGTAGTCATGACCTATATAGCGCTAATTACATTTATATTTATAACTTTTACAATTGGATTTTATTTATTATTTGCTAGGCAAAATGCAATAGATTCTTTGCTCGGTTTTATAAATTTGTTTAGTACTTCATTTTTAATAAGTTACTTACTTGAATTGAGATTTTCAATTTCTTTTAGTGGGTCTCTTATTGTAGTACTAGGTTTTTTATTCTTTATTGTAATTCTTGTTTATTCATTAGTACGCTTCGAGGCATATAAAACTAATGGCAATAGCAATATAGAGGGATAGGATGATTGAGATTTTAATACTTCTTTCATTAGTAACTTTATTCTCCTATAGAATTGGTGAAAAGTTCTATATTTCTTATGTGGTCAAGCTTTTACAGCTTGGTGTTGTTGCTTTTGTACCAACTTTATTCACTCAAAGTTATCTCTCAAAAATACTTTCAGTTAGTTCGCAATCAAGTCTTTTGTCTTCACTTTTAGTCTTTGTATTAGCTCTAGAGGCGGAGCATTTTCAAATCAGAAGATGGATTAAAGAGTCAATTTTCCTACTGATGATCATAGCAATATATTCAGGTTCTCTGGCCGTGATTTTGATTAGTGTTGTCTTAGTATTCCTCTTATTGATGGTGTGTAGAAAGAATAGACTTATAGACTTTATTTCCACATTCTTACTTTTGACGAGCTTTCTTATTTATTTCTCAGAACTCTTTGGAAGTTATAATAATTATGGAGACAAGTATGTTGTTTACTTTAGCGGTCTATCGGAATTTTTATTTCCTACATCTCTAATTCTCTCTTTTGTGTTGGTAGTGATCTCGTCTTGGGGATTTCTAAGATCAATGATTTTTACACCTGTTTTCGCTAGTTTAATCCTCCTTTTGAAGTTCAATAAGGCGCTACAAGTTCCGAATGTAGCAGTTATATTCGGTCTATTAATATTTACTGTTTTTGCTGTTAATAACTTACGAAAATATATTGTTCGTAAAAATATTGCGACTGCAATTAATGTCTTATGTTCACTAAGCTTCTTGAATGTCTTATTTAGTGCGCTTAATAATAATTATTCATTGGCCTTAGCACAGGCCCTATTAATTTCAATAGTACTCTATTGTGTAAGAATTTTTAATTTAGATAAAAATAATGGGCTAATAAAATTTAAAACTATTACAATATACTTTGTATTGTTGAATATTTCGTTCTTTCCACTAGGAATGTCTGGGCTTCATTCAATTGACTCTTTAGCTAATTCAGAGAATTTCTTTGTAGGATTTCTTTTAGTGATAAATATACTTATTTCATGGATAATTCTTTTTCTATCTTTGAAGTCTTTTAAAGAAGTTGTGGTTTTTAATCTATGGGAAAGTAGCTTAAAAGAGAGGTTTTATTCTTTTGGGCTACTTGTGATTAGTTTATTTCTTTCTTATATTAATTTACCACAAGGATTTGTTTCTAAGCAGTATTCTAGAATTCTCGTTTCTAATTCATACTTGAACTGTTGTGAGTTTAGTGAAATTCAGGGTTACAGCTTCAATATTTCTTTGCTTATTCTCTTAATACTATTTTGTTTAGTAATTTATGGCTTGAGTATTTTAGATTTTAAAAAGGTTTGGCTAATTAAATATAGGTTCATTAATATATTTTCTTCGATTAAGCCAAGGTCCTTATTGTTTAGAAAGAACGCTACTGTTAGAGAAACAAATCGCTCAAAAGTTAAGCTTTATAATGTGATTAATTTAGTCGGACAGAGCTCTAGCTATATGATTGTAGTAATTTTCTTTTTATTCTTCGTTGGTCAACTTTTAATATTAATTGAGTAGGTATATGGTTTATTTGTTCGTAGCGTTTACATTGTTTTGCCTTGTCGCTGTTACAGCAGGTAGTAGTAATAGAAAAGAGCTCATACCTTTTTATATGATGTTTGTTTTACAATTAGTTGGAATAGTATTATTTAAGCTTAGTTCTACTCTTTTCGATTACTTTCTAGTTTTTGAGCTTGTAACAATTTCTATGTACTGTTTTAGTGCACGAAAAATCGACAATATTTTCTTTATGAAATTTTTGTCATACTTCTTAGTTGTTATTTTCACTCAGAACATAGACGTGTACCCAGTTACAGTATTAATCGCTTATGTCATAATCAATATTATTCTTTTGAGCACTCTAAAAACAAACTATACAAAGGAAGTAAGAATACCTCTTTTTTCATTTAATCTCTTCGCCTTAGTGTCCTTAAGAGAAATATATAGTTTTGACTATGATTTTAGATGGTCTTTAATCTCAGTTGGACTTATGTTAGCGGTAGTTATTTTTAATAAGTTCAGAACTAATAGATTATTCTATATAATTCTTAATCTAACAGTTTGTATAAATTTACTTACTCTGAATCATAGTTCTGAGTTTCTTATATTTACAGTCACATTACTTCTTTCTTATTTGGCCTTAAGCTTCATAAGTTCAAAGATATCACGAATGACCTATGATAATGTCGTTCTGCTGATGCTTACTTTCTCACTTGTTCCGTTAATGAGAGCGAATGTTTTAATTGTGGTACTTACTATTTTAGCATTTTCAATTCTAAATTATTTTAATTATTCTTCTGGGAAATATATTGATGGATAAATTAAACCAATTAATTAGCTATTATGATTGGAATGTTATGTTGAAAATAATCTTTAGTCTCGCGTCTATAGGTTATGTTTTCTTCTGGAAAAAACTAGACAAATATACAGATCAAGTTTTAGGCATACCGTTCATCATTTTAATGAGTTACTTTTTATTTAATGCTACAAATCTAATTTCACTTATTTTCTTTATTGAATCCGCACTTATTCTAAAGGAAATTATTTTTAAAGTTGATTATAAGAGATTTGAAAGCTATTTTTTTAATTTTGCAAGATTTCCATTATGGTTAATCTCCATATATTGTTATTACACAACATTCGCAACTTTTGAATTTGTTGATATCGTAGAAAGAACAGATTTTAAACTAAGTATAGTTTACACAAATACATTACTAATTCTTGCTCTTCTGTTTGTAGGCTTCTTGTATAGAATTAAATTTTCGTTAGTTACTAAATCAGAAAGAATTGCTCTAGTCTCAATTTTGTTGCCAACTATTGCTTTTAAGCTGATTTACTTTTTAGCCAGTATTGATGAGTTTATATTACCTGAGCACAGTACATATATTTCAACTATAACCTTTATAATTTCTTCGGTGTCTTTTATTTTATCATTGCGCTATTTGAATAGATCTAAGACGAGAGATAGCCTAATTTTAGGGTTTACTTCACTATTTTTACTTTCTTTTCTTCCTTTATTGGTCTCAATAAATAGGATTTTCTGGGAAGACTATCAGTTTACTGTTGTACGGCTCATTCTTTTGCTTTGTGTATTTCATGTCTTCTTATTGTCGGCTCCAAAAAATAGAGTATATCAGTTAGGTATCTTTTTATTAATGACTGAAATTGTTGGTCTATCCCCTCTTGGACATATTTATAAATACTTCGCTTTCAGTATTGATAGCTATGATCAGATTATCTCGATAATAGGGTTATCCTTTATTTATATTGGTATTGGGTTTGTTGCCAAATCGATAGTAAGTAAGCTTTCTAATGAGTGTTAAGTAATTGAAAATTAGGTAATTCTTGCCTTTAGCGTCCTTTTTTTTTGTGTGTAGTTTTAGGCTATAATTGTAAATGAATTACTTTCTAGCCGGTCTTTGATGAGCAAAAAATATAGAGTTAAGTTATTAAATGATAGAGTTGTTGGTCCATTCTTAGTTGATCAGATTGGAGAACTATACGCTAAAGGTCATATCCAGGGTAACGAAAAGTGTCAGCTCTTTCCTGTTGGAGATTGGGTTGAAATAAAATCGTTTAAAGAGATTAATTCACTTTTTGCAAAAATCGCTGCGGGTCAAGTTGATAATACTATTAAGAGCAATCCTGAGAAAACAGGAACCTTTGCACGTATCAATAAACCTAAGAGTGCAGGGGCCAAGCCTAAGAATGATGATGGTTTTCAAGAATTTCAATATAAGAAAGAAGATGCCAGTAAAGTAGACTACAATGCTTTAGAAGAAAGATATCAAGAAGATCTTCAAGAGATAAAAGAGATAGAAGAAGAACTACATCATTTGGATGAACCCAATGAAGTCTCAGAAGAGGAAGATTCTGTAGAAAAAACAGTCATTGTTAATCGAGCTAGTCTGCAAGAAGACGTCGCTGAAAAAACAGTTATTGTCACACCTAATCCATTTTTAAATAAGCCAAAGGATGAGCCAGAAGAAATCGCATCTAATGAGAGCTTGAGTGAGGAGGCTGAAGCAGATGATGAAGAAGACTCTGAGGATGAGCCAGAAGAAGTAATTGTTACAGATGAAGCAACAGAGTTTATCAATCTAAAAGAAGTGATGCCAGATATTAAGCAAGTCTCTCAACAGGCAGAAAAAGAATTTGAGCTAGTTGAAATTGAAAGTAACAAAGATGAGATTGAACAAAAAAAAGAAGAAACGAAAAAGATAGAGCAAGCAAAGGAAGAAAAAAAGAAAGAAGAGAAGAAGAAAAAGAAAATGAAGCCGATTGTTGCTTTTGCATTCCTTGCAATAATTGCGGTCTTAATGTTTCCGGAGGAAAGTGAGAAAAAGCTAGAGCCTATAAGAATAAAGGTAATTCATCCTGTGGCTGCAGATATTCTTGACGAAGTTAAAAGTCGTGAGGCACTAGTTGAGGGTGTTGAGCTATACTCAAAAGGTACTTATCTTTCGAAAATTCAAGCCGCAGCAAAGTTTCGCGAATCTCTTCATCATCAGTATCGAAAAAATAAGGCATTAGGATATCTTGTTTTAACTTATTCAGAAATTTTTCAAAATGCATCAAATGAATTTTCTGCGCAAAAGAAAATTTTTAACCTCATTGAAATCGGCAAAAGTAAAGTGCTTACAGATATTAATATGGCGATGGGTTCTGCAATATTTTATTCAAGTATTGATAAGAAATATACGGCTAATAAAATACTAGAAAATTACATCCGTATTAATAAGCCAAGTGTTAAGTTACTTTCAATCTACCTTAAGGTACTACTTAATATTGGTAATTATGTAGAAGCCAAGAAGGTATATGATTTGCTGATAGATGTAAAAAATAAAGAAGAAATAACTTATTTAAATTTAATTTTTTACTATGAATCAAATGAACTTAGAGATGAAGCACAAAAAATACTTACTGAAGCTAGAACGAAGTTTCCCTCATCAATACCATTACTTCTAAAACTGGCGCAGTATAAATTTGAAGCTAGAGATGTAAAAAAGTTTGAAGTTGTTTTAAAAGCAATTAGCAAACTTAATGCTGGAAGATCACCGATCTACTATTCTAAGTTTTTAGAATATATGGGAATCTTAAGTGCAATAAAAGGCGATAATAATAATGCTGCTAGATTATTTAAATCTGCTCTTAAGATTCATGAGTCTGATGAGTTGAGATCAAAATTATCTGCGCTAGAGCTTGGTGGAAGTAACAAGGTTGAAAAACTTATTCTTGAAAGTAAAATACTCGAATTAATGAAAAAGTCTTCTGATATGGTAAAGAGAAAGAATTGGGAACAGGCTTTTCTCTATGCTATTCAGGCCTCTGATATGGATCGGTCCTATATACCGGCTCAACTTCTTCTTGGAGATATTCAAGTTCGTCGAGGGTATTACGAAGACGCTATCAAAACATTTGTACGAATGAAAAAAGAGTACCCTCTTAATAAGAAGATTAATGTTGCTCTTGTAAACGCTTACATAAAAGCATTTAAGTTGAGAGATGCCGAACTTGAACTAAGAGCAATTGGTCAGTCTAAGCTAGGAACGAGTTATATCTTTTCGTCTCTACAAGGTCAGTATTTCTATAGAAGAAAATTCTATGAAAATGCGATAAAAAAGTACAAAGATAGTATTAAAAAGAATCCAATCAATGATCAAGATTATTATCAATTAGCAAAAATATATATGGAGCATAGAAAGTATAAGACGGCTAAAAACTTATTGATCAAGTCAATAGCCCTAGACCCCGTTAATACAACTTATCATAGCATGTATGCAAATATAATTTATGAGCTAGATGGTGCAGACACAGCAATTGGTTACTTAAGAAACTTTCTAAAAACGAATAAAGAAGATCCAAGAATTTTGGGTGAGATTGCTATTTATTATTATAAAAATGGACAAACTTTAGAGTTTGAAGAATATAAGAAAAGGCTTGAAAGACTCACATCTACTGATGCAAGTTTTTATGAGTTTCTAATTTATTCTGCTGAATTAGATGATCGAGATGAAGATGTAATTAAATATGGTAAAGAGTTAATAAAAATTAATCCAGGTGACTTGGATGTTCAAATTAAATTAGGTTCGAATCTTTATGACAAAGGTTTATATAAAGAAGCGTTGAGTATGTTCCAACAAATTCTCGCTAGATTAGAATCATTTCCCAAAGCTAATTACTTCTTATCAAAGACATATTTAAAGCTAAGAGATTTCAAAAATGCTGAAGCAGCAGCTTTAAAAGAAATAAAAGCAAATCCAACTCTTGAATTTGGATATTATATTTTGGGTGAAGTTTATAGATCGCAGAAGAATTACAAAGATGCAGAAAATAACTTTAAAAAATCAATATCAAGAAATGGAAGATATGAAGAAGCTCTTATCGGTATGGGTTGGATTAAGTGGAAGCAAGGCTACTTAGATCAAGCAAGACAGTACTATTTGAAGGCCTTAAAAGGAAATCAGAATAATGGGGAGATACACAGGTCTCTTGGCTTTATTTATAAAGACATAGGTCAGAGTGCCTTAGCTATTGACAGCTTTAGGGTATACTTAGATTTGACCCCTGCTGCAAAAGATAGAGCAAATATAGAAAATTTAATGAAGAGATTAAGATAATTTTATTTAAAGACGCATGTGGTCTTAAAAATTTTAGGATAATGTATTTATCTATATTGCATTTTTCAAAACTTTCTCGTAATATGACAATTCCTAAATGCGGAGGATTGGCTGAGTGGTCGAAAGCGGTGGTTTTGAAAACCATTGACCCGAAAGGGTCCGCAGGTTCGAATCCTGTGTCCTCCGCCATTTATTGTTCTCTAAGTAAATTGATAATCTGTGGAGACATGCCCGAGTGGCCGAAGGGAGCACCTTGCTAAGGTGTCGAACCGTTTGACGGTTCCTAGAGTTCGAATCTCTATGTCTCCGCCATTAAGAAGCCAGCTTTAAGCTGGCTTTTTATTTTTGGGCATATATTTCAGGTTTCTTGACACTCTTATTTCTAAGCGTTATTTTATCGGATAATTGCGCACCCTTGGCTCAGCTGGATAGAGCATCTGACTACGAATCAGAAGGTCGGGAGTTCGAATCTCTCAGGGTGCGCCATTTTAAACACCACTTTTTCCATAGTTAGGTAGAACTCTGGCAGAAGGGTCTTCGACATCACAATTTTCCCATTCTAAATTTGGCATCCATATTTGAGGAATTAATTTCTCTTGATCTTTAAAATGCGTCGAGAAAATTTTCCTATAGAGATAAGCTTCTTTGTTTTTAGGAGTGCAGTAAGGAAACTCTTTGTGCGCGCAACTCATCTCATCATCAGTAATAGTCATCGCCGCTAGACTTTTTAAGAAGTCGACACTGGAGTGTCCCACAGCATCGCTAAATGCTGCCTTATCTCTATATAATATTTCATGTGGTAGATAGTCCTCTAAATCAAATGCGGCCCTAAGAAGGTACTTTCCATGTCCTGAAAAGTTCATTTTCAAGCTCGGTGGTATACTCATAACAAATCTGACGAAAGCTTTGTCACTAAATGGAACCCTGGCTTCAAGTGAGTTTGAGCTTATACATCTGTCGGCCCTAAGGACATCATATATATATAACTCTTTAATTCTCTTTATTGCTTCATTTTGAAATTCACTTGGGTTAGGTGCAAAGTCAGTATATTTATATCCAAATAATTCATCACTACACTCACCTGTCATTAGAACTTTAATGGCCGTATTAGTTCTAATGTATTTACAAATAAGATCCATTCCAATTGATGCTCGAATTGTCGTTATATCAAAAGTTTCGAGTCTATAGATTAAATCACTTAAAACTTCTAAAATATCTGATTTCGAAAATAAGTACTCATGATGGTTTGAACCAATGTGTTTAGCAACTATTCTTGCATACTTTGTATCAATGGGATCTTCTTTGATGCCCACTGCAAATGTGTTAATAGGTCCTTTGCTGGCTTTCGCTGCGATAGCACATACAAGGCTGCTATCTAGACCGCCACTTAATAGAAAGCCTACTTTAGCATCAGAGTTGAGCCTCTTTATAACCGCTTGCTCTAAAAGATGTTTTATTCCAGAAAGAGCTTTTGATTGATCAATTGTAGGATCTATTTGTGTTTGCTCTATTTGTTCAAATTTAATTATTTTTTGGCCGTCGAAATAGCTTCCAGGGGGAAATGGTAAAATCTCTTCGCACATGTCTTTTAAGACTTTGATCTCCGATGAAAAGCAAAGCTGCTTGGTGATGAGTGACTTTCCAAAGAAAAGAGGACGTATCCCAATTTGATCTCTTGCAGCTATAAAACTTTGCTTTGCCTCATCCCAAATAACAAAAGCAAATTCTCCATCTAGTAGCTTACATGTTTTTTCTATTCCTACTTTCTTATATAGAGGTAAAATTACCTCACAATCAGATGTAGAGTGAAATTCATGATCGCTTAATAGATCTTTCTTAAGATCTTCGAAGTTGTAGATTTCGCCATTGCATACAAGTGCACTACCACTCTTAGATATAAATGGTTGCATACCACTTGTAGATAAATCCATTATGGCCAACCTTTGAAAGTGAAGATTTACTTTCTGATTAAGTACAATATGTGAATACTGATCAGGTCCCCGATAATCAATTCTTCTGGCATAGGAAGAGTATTGTTGAGCAATTTCTTTGTCATTCTCTTCAAGTAAATACGCTGTAAAACCACACATAACTAACCCCTTGTTATATGATTTATCGGTATATTCTACTTTTTGCTATATAATTTACAATATGGTGCTCTGATTAATGCGAATTATTTAATATTTCATTATAATTATGAGAATATGTTAATTTTGAGGGGATAAAATGGGCTCAGAGTACGAAATTGATAGTTTGGATAAGAGAATAATTAGTGAATTACAATCAGATGCTAGAAAGCCATTTCTTGATATGGCCAGAAAGTGTTTAGTTTCTGGAGGAACTATTCATCAGAGAGTTGAGAAGCTCAGAGAGAATGGTGTAATCAAAGGAAGCAGCATTTCTGTAAATCACAAGAAGCTGGGCTATGGTGTTGAAGTGCTACTAGGAATTCATCTCGTAAACGCCAAAGTTGTTTCAAAAGTTATTAAGAAATTAGAGAAATTTCCTGAGGTAGTTCAGGCCTTATATACTACTGGAAACTACGCTCTCTTTATTAAAGTTATCACTAAAGATATCGACGGATATCATGACTTTTTGGTTAAGAAGTTACAGGCCATAGAAGAAATAAGGTCCACAGAGTCCTTTATTTGCCTTGAGACACCAATAAATAGAGAGTTGAAGTTAGATTAAGCACTGTTTTTGTGTTTTCTTTTCATCATTTCAATGAATATATCGTGCCACGATTTGATACACGTGTGAGCACTTTCAATTGTGCTTAAAAACCTTTCTTGAGTAAATGGTTTAAATATAAAGCCAGTCGCTTTCTCATGAAAGCACGCGGTAAAGGTTAATAAGTTATTTGATGCTGTCGCTATGATAACCTGTGTACCATGACCAAGTTCATTTACTTTTCGCAAAACAACCTCTCCGGCCATTTCTTCCATATTAATATCGACGATGGCAATTGCCGTTTGGTTATTGCTCATAAACTCTAGCGCTAAAATTGGAGATGTAAATTTATGGGCCTTAAAATTGCTGTTATTACGAACGTAGAATTCCATCAGGTCTAACATATCAGGGTCGTCGTCAATCAAAACAAGGTTTAGTGGATAATTTAAGTTCAGCATAATTTCTCTTTAGTTCCCTATCGGTAAAATTCGCTCATCCTTGGTAAAAATGCTAAATATTAAGATAATATTATAAAGGACTTATATATGATCGATTTATCTAATTTAAAAATTCGCCAAGATATTGATAGAGTACATTTACTGCAATGGGGGCACTTTTCTATTCTTATGTTGGCCTTTGTTGCTGAAGGAATACTTGATTTTAAAATCATTACAATGTGTTTAAGAATTCTGATGGGTCTTTTGTTCTATAAATTATACTTTAAAACATTAGCAGATCTTTATTATTCTTTTTGGACCTTTTCAGCAGGGCTTGCTCTGTACTTAAGCTATAACCTTTATTGTGTAGTTGCTAATCAGTCTAATTTACAAGTGTTCTATCTCTACCTCGTTGCGATGATCATTCTATTTGTACAGATGTATATCCTTCTTTCACCTATTTACTATCCTCGA
Source organism: Halobacteriovorax sp. HLS (assembly GCF_004006665.1). NCBI lineage: Bacteria > Pseudomonadati > Bdellovibrionota > Bacteriovoracia > Bacteriovoracales > Halobacteriovoraceae > Halobacteriovorax > Halobacteriovorax sp. HLS. The sequence goes on along the minus strand of NZ_QOCL01000002.1, from coordinate 179,053 downwards.
GTTAGTTGGTGGGAATATGATTTTAGATATAGAGATGATCTTAAAGTTAAATTGTACTGTGATGAGCTTGAGTCAGAAGCTAGATTGACCGATCTTAGAAGAGGTGCTGGATGTTTATCTGCTTTTAAAAACTTAGAAGTTGGAACAAATGTTAAAATCCATGCGGATAATGGTATTCAAAATTTTACTTTTTTGGTGGAAATAATGAGCCGTAGACAATATTCGCTTGGTAGGCCGAGCTCGCATGGAGTTAAGTTTATATTTAATGAAGAATACTCTGAGAAAAGTTATGATGAGTTCTATACATTTTGGAAAAGAGAAAAGATAGCAAAGAGTAAAAAGAGATTTACGAAAAAGGTTGATAATGCATAATTTTAAGGATTATGAGTGGTTGATGTCAAAGGCCATAGATGAAGCTTATAAGGCCTATGGGGTTGATGAAGTTCCAATCGGTGCATTGGTTGTAGATGAGAATGGTAACATTTTAAGTCAGTCCCATAATTTAAAAGAAAGCGTTAACGATCCTTGCGGTCATGCAGAAATATTAGCGATTAGAGAAGCTTGCGAAAAAAAAGGAAGTTGGAGATTAAATAACTGTACTATTTTTGTAACTCTAGAGCCATGTCCAATGTGCCTAAGTGCCCTAGTTCAATCTAGAATTGGACGACTTGTATTTGGTGCATATGACTCTAAGGGCGGAGCAATAAGTCTAAATTACAATCTATATAAGGACAAAAGACTTAACCATAACTTTGATGTAATTGGAGGAGTAATGCATTTTGAAACTTCTCAAATCTTATCAAAGTTCTTTAGAGAAAAGCGCAAGTCGTATATTAAAGAATGAAACTACTACTAATTGAAGATTCGAACTTTCAAAGAAAAATCATCGTAGCTAAGCTTTCGAAGCTTGGTCTAGAGATTAGAGAATGTGGAGATGCTGAAGACGCACTAATATATTTAGAAGCTCAAGACTTTGATCTTGTAATGACTGATTTAAATTTACCGGAGATGAGTGGAATCGAATTTATTAAAAAGCTTAAAGAGATTAAGCCTTATATTCCAGTTATCGCAATGACTTCTCCAGGCAGCTCTTTAGAGCATCCGAATCAATCTATTGATGCTGGAGCACTTTTTATTCTAAATAAGCCAATTGAAGATATCTCAAAAATTGAAGAATTAATTCAATCAATTTCTTAACTTATATGTGACATTTATTTAAACGTGAGTTACATTTTAACTTCAATTGCGGAGAATTGGCCGAGTGGTCGAAGGCGCACGCTTGGAAAGCGTGTAAACGGCAACGTTTCGAGGGTTCGAATCCCTTGTTCTCCGCCATTCTATTTTTTATTTAATAGCATTTTACAAAATTTCGTTAGTCTTTCATTGGTAAAAGGTTTATCGATATAAAGAATTCCTTCGGAAACAGATAACCCTTCTTCAATTTCTGGAATATATCCTGAGACAAAAATAACAGGTGTTTCTGAATTCGTATTAGTGGTAGATTTAATTTTAGTAACGAAGTCTAGTCCTGTACAAAATGGCATTTTATGATCTGAGATTATAAGATCATACTCCATTGTCATTGCATAATGATATGCTTCAAGCCCATCTTTGGCCTTAGTGGTCTTTGCCCCTTTAAATTCATCAAGTAGGCAATCTTCGATTAAGTTCAGAACCTCAGGTTCATCATCAGCAATAAGTATTTTTATTAGTTTATCCATAAAATTATTTTAGTTCATAATTGAATAAAAGTGGTAGAAAAAACTCAAATTGACATTAAGTTAATATAAAAATATGATGGCGTCGGTAGTCTGCCCCTTGGCAAACGTATTCATGGTGAACTCCGCCAGGTCGGGAACGAAGCAACGGTAACTTATGGTACGTTGTGTCGTAGGGGTGGGCTGCCGCTTTAGCTTCATTTGGGCATTTTTCATTGCCTAAGCCTTATAATTTCATTACCTTTAAACTTGAAAAACTTTATTAAAATGGAAGTTCCATGTCGTATCAGGTTCTAGCTAGAAAGTGGCGCCCAAAGAGATTTCAAGATGTTATAGGTCAGTCTCATATAACACGCTCTCTTCAAAATGCTTTATCAAGAGATAAGCTCGGGCATGCCTATATTTTGTCTGGAACTAGAGGAATTGGGAAAACATCTGTAGCACGAATTTTTGCTAAAGCAATTAGGTGTGAAAATAAGCGTGAAGACTCTAATCCCTGTGGAGAATGTCCAAGTTGTTTGGACTTTGAAAGCACAACTTCTATGAATATTGTAGAAATTGATGGTGCTTCTAACAATAGTGTAGACGACATTAGAGACCTGATTGGAAATATTCAATATCTTCCCACGTCTGGAAAATACAAAATTTATATAATTGATGAAGTTCATATGCTCTCAACGAGCGCATTTAATGCACTTTTAAAAACTCTTGAGGAGCCACCTGCTCACGCTATTTTTATACTGGCAACAACTGAGCCTGAGAAGTTATTAGGAACTGTCCTTTCAAGATGTCAGAGATTCGATTTTCGCAATGCAACTGTTAAAGATCTTTCGGTCCATCTAAAACATATTGCAACAGAAGAAGGCATAAAGTTTGAAGATGATAAAATTATTTCTCAAATAAGTGCTCAAGGTAAAGGTTCGGTTAGAGACTCTTTATCTCTATTAGATCAAGTTCTTAGTTTTTCTGAGGATGGAGTTATAACTGAGCAAAGCGTATCGTACGCTTTAGGTCTTGCTAAAACCTCTGCTATTATAGATATGGTAACTTTTATCATTAATGGTGACAGAGTAAGTTTAAGTAAGCTTTATAATGATTTGTTAAATGAAAATGTTTCAGCAAAAAATATTTGTTATTCTCTGCTTGATGAATTCTATCTCTTTATTTCTCAGGTAGATAATGAAGAAAATATAAAATCGAGATGGCCTGCTGCAAATAGTAGTTCTTTGCAGCCAGGTGAAATCTTTTGGATTTACGAGTCCATTTCTAAAGATATTATTTGGACGTTGGCGTCTCTTTCTCCAGAAAGGGCCACTGAAGTTGCTCTTGTAAAAATAGCGCTTCGAAATTCTTTTTTTCAAGAAGAAGAAATCGTAAAAAAAAAAACGATAATTAACTCCAGTGCAAATGAAGAAAAAGTAGAAGTTATTGAGGACGTAATAGAGAGTCCTCCTTCTGAGACTATAGAAGTTAAACCTGCTGAGGTGATAGTTGAAGAAGATAGGCAGGATGAAGGGCCTGCGGTTAACTTTGAAGAGCTGTCTAAGGTTCTCGATTCAAATGAAAGTATTCCTGTTCAGGTCGATGAGACTCTTGATTCAGTTACTAAATCAGAAGAATTATTAAGAGAAAAGTCTGTTCAGGATCTGCCTCGATCATGGGACGGTTTTTTAGCTTACTTATTTAAAGTGTCGCCAGCTGCTGCTTCTAACCTTGAGCAAGGTAATATTATTAATCCACTGACTGTCACAGAAAGCACAGTTGTTATTGATATTGGTTTTCCTGAAACAAGTAAGGTTTTTCTTGATTATTTAAAAGAAGCAGAAGCTTTCAAAAAGCTTACATCACAGGTTTGTGATTTTTTTAATGTTGAAGAAAAGAATGTTACTATTGTTTTGGAGCTTGTTGGTAATGAGGATGCAATTGAGACTGACTTTAAGTCTAAAGCAGAGATTAAGCAGATGTTAGAGGATAAAGAAGAAGATAGACAGAAGAATGATATCTTGAATAACCCTCTTATAGTACAGGCGCAAGATATCTTTAACTCTAAAATTGATAAAGTTATTATAAAAAAAGAATCTAAATAGGAGCTTGAAATGGCAAAGAATTTAAATCACTTAATGAAACAAGCACAAGTAATGCAACAGAAAATGTCTACGTTACAAAAAGAACTTGAATCTAGAGAGCTTGATGTTTCTTCAGGTGGTGGAATGGTTAAAATTAAGATCAATGGAAAGCAAGAGATCCAAGAGTTTAAGCTAGATAAGGAATGTGTTGATCCGACTGACGTTGAAACGTTGGAAGAGCTTATTCAAACTGCTGTTAATCAAGCCGTTAAGGAATCGCAAGAGATGGTTAGTTCAGCAATGAGTAAAGTTACTGGTGGATTAAATATTCCAGGTCTTTTTTAAGGAAATAAGTGGAACTACCAAAAACACTCTTAGATGTTATTGATCAATTAAGTCGAATTCCTGGCGTTGGTGATAAAACAGCAACTAGGCAGACACTTGTTTTGGCCAAATGGTCAGCTCAAGAATTATTAGCTTTTGGTGATGCTATGAAAAACTTGGCACATCTTAAGTCGTGTAATGAGTGTGGTATGTATGCAGATGAAAATATCTGTGACATTTGTTCCAAGCCTGAAAGAAAAGAAAGTAAGTCCATTTGTGTTGTAGAAAATGTAACAGACTGTTTAGCGATTGAGAGAAGTGGTAATTACCACGGTCTTTATCATATTTTAGGAGGGGTTCTTAATCCATTGATGGGTATAGGACCTGAAGAATTAAAAATAGATAATTTCGTGAAGAGAGTGCGTGATTTGAATATTGAGAGCATAGTGCTAGCTGTTAACCCATCTGTTGAGGGTGATGCGACTTGTTCTTATATTAATCAAGTTATTCCAGAAACGGTTGAGGTCGATCGAATTGGATTTGGTATTCCAATGGGTGGAAGTTTAGAATATTTGGATACCATGACAATAGCGAAAGCGTTAGAAAATAGAAGAAAAATGTAACTAACCAGGGAGTGGTTTTGTTTACTTTGGAAAATTTACCAAAATTAGCAGAGGAATTCTTTACAGAAGTTGCTGATGTAAACCAATTAAAAAATAGTAGTTTGTTTCTTTGCAGATCAGATGGTGTTCCATTGTATGTCAAAAATGAACTAAGTACTGATTTCGATAGCTCTTCAGTTGGTGCGTTACTTGGTGGAGTATGGCAAGCAGCTAGAGCGATGGCGTCATTTATTCCCAACTCTACAGAGAGAGACATATTTAGATTAAGTTTCGATACATCTGATAAAGGAATTTATATAGTACCAATTTCACTTGGTAATGAAGAAGTTTATTTAGGAATGATTTATTTTGAAGAAGTTAATCCTGGGCAGATTAAATCAAAGCTTAGGGATATGAGTTGGAGATTGTCTGATTTTTGGGCATTAACATCGAAAAATAGTGACAATATGATCGATAGCACACTTTTTAATAATATTACTGATGAAGAGATGGATAATCTATTCTCAACAGCACTTCAATAACTGAGGGATATATGTCTTTTGTAAATTATCATTCAAAAGAAATTAACTGTAAGATTGTTTACTATGGTCCAGGCCTTGGTGGCAAGACTACAAATATACAACATGTTTATCAAAAAACTTCTGGTGACTCTAAGGGAAAGATAATTTCTTTAAATACTGAAAATGAAAGAACCCTCTTTTTTGATTTTCTTCCATTAGACCTTGGAGAAATACGCGGGTTTAAAACGAGGTTTCATCTCTATACTGTACCTGGGCAGGTCTTTTATGAGGCGAGTAGAAAATTGATCCTTAGGGGTGTTGATGGTGTTGTCTTTGTTGCAGACTCACAAGTTGAAAGGCTTGATGCAAATATTGAGAGTTTAAAAAATCTTGAAAGTAACCTCTTAGAGCAAGGTTATGATATGAGTAAAATTCCTATTGTTATGCAATGGAACAAAAGAGATCTACCTAATGTTATGAGTAAAGAAGATCTGTCTTCAAAACTAAACAAATGGAACTTTCCAGAGTTTGAAGGCGTAGCTACTCAAGGAACAGGCGTGTTTGAAACATTAAAGCAGATTAGTAAATTAGTTCTTATGAATTTAAAGGGTGGAGTTGAATAAGTTTTAGCGATTAAGCTTTTGTGACTTATCTAGGAAGTCGAGCATAACTAAATGGGATTCAAGCAGCGCTTCTTGAGTATAGAAACTTGATCTTGTTCCAATTAGATGGTGACCTCTAAGAATTCCGAGATTAAAGGCTTTAAAGTAGTTTGGAAAGTGTGCGTTCTTAGTATCTACTACTCCATCATTACTTTCATTACTTTGAAATAGTAACTTTGTTAAGACCATCCAGATATGGCTCTCGTACCACTCCGCTTCTAGAGCAACAGATGTGTAAAACTGTAAATTTGGTAAGAATTGATGGTTTTTCTTAAACCAATCTTTCTGATAATCACTTGATAAAGAACGTTGAAACTCCTTCATCATAATATCTTTCTTACTATCTATATATTTATAAATTTTAGTTCTTTCAAAGAAGTGAATACTATTTAGTAGCTTAAAAACTTTGTGCTTTAAGTGATCAGACCCTAATATTGGAGATGCGATTGTACTAAGGCCAATGACATGTTCTTGGGCCCAGTCTTTATTATCTTTTAAAAAATGAAGAGTATCAATTCCGCCTTTAGAAAAGCAGAGGAACCAAAGTTTTTCATTTGGATTTTCTTCAGTATACCTTTTTAGTTGTTGCTGAAGAAGCCTTGAATTGTGCTTGCAAGATTTTGTTCCGTTGACTTCAGCCGCAATATATTTGAGTCCCTTCGTTTTAAAAAGATGTTGGGCCCCTCTTTCAAATGCAGGAGTCGAAAAGATCTCATTAAAAACACCAGAAACTAAAACTATAGTTGAGTCAATTTTAGGTATTTTAATAGTACTTTCATAATCAGAATGCTTATGAGCATAATCAAGCTCAAGACATATGGCTTCAAATATATCTCCCTCGGAGTATTTCTCGAGGATAGTCTTATCACCGCTTTCAATAGACTTAATAATTTCAATGAAGCCTTCGTCATTTTTAAAATTATTTCTCTTATTAAAAATATCTATATATGAATGGAGATAGCGTAAACTAGAATGACTAATCCATGTACCAGAATTAGTTAGTGTTTTAACTAGATTTGTCATTGTCTGAATATTTGGCTCGCGAACAAATGTCTCCACTGCCTCAATTGAGTCCCTGATAGAAATACGCGTAGCACTTTCTAAGAAGTTCTTAGTGTGCTTCTTGTACGACTGGTATTGCTTTAAATACCTTTTGTATGTCTCATTCGGTGCTATGGCCGGCGTCATTGTTTATATCCTCTTTTAAAACTAAAGAGTCGGGAGTAGAATTGTTGCATTAACTTATGAAAGTAGTCAAATCCTTTGATGCGGAGGTCTAAGTGTCTGAAAGAGCGATTGGAATAATTGGTGGAAGTGGAGTTTATAACATAGAAGGTATTGAAATCTTGAAAGAGCATCAGGTCAATACTCCTTATGGAGCTCCATCAGATAAAATAATTGAAGCAAAGTTAGACGGTGTTAAGTTCTATTTTATTCCAAGACATGGAAGAGCTCACTCAGTATTACCTCACGAGGTTAACTACTGTGCAAATATTTATGCACTTAAGACTTTTAATGTTCAATACTTAATTTCTGTATCTGCAGTTGGATCTCTTAAGGAAGAATGTCCACCGACCACTATGGTACTTCCTGATCAATTTATTGACTGGACTAAGGGTGGAAGAAGAAGAACATTTTTTGGGGAAGGAATTGTTGCTCACGTTTCAGTTGCAGAACCAGTTGAGCCTAATCTTAGACAGGTATTAATTGATTCTTGTAAAGAGTCAGGTGCAAATCATCATGTTGGTGGTTCCTACCTTTGTATTGAAGGTCCACAATTCTCATCGAAAGCAGAATCAAATATATATAGAGGCTTTGGTGCAACAGTGATTGGGATGACAAATGTTCCAGAGTCTTACCTCGCCAAAGAAGCAGGTATGGCCTATGCAACACTTGCGATGGTTACAGATTATGATTGTTGGAGAGAAGAAGATCACTGTACAGTTGATGAAATAATGAAAGTTATGAAGACTAACAACGAGACGGCTCAGTCTATTTTAAAGAGTGCTTTAAAGAAGATTGAAAATAACAAATTTGATTTTAAGAAAGAGAATATGTTTGCAATCATGACTCCAAAAGATGCGATGAGTGATGAGCAAAGAAAAATTTGTGAAGTGTTACAATCATAATGAGCTATAAAGAACACTATTCAGTATTAAATAAAGAAGTCATTGAAATACTTTGTGGAAACACTGAGACTGATGATGAACTTACTTTTGCAGACATGACTTTTGGAGCAGGTGGGCACACTTTTGCTCTAGCACGAGCAAGAGAAAATTGTACTGTTCATAGTGTTGATCAAGACCCAGATGCTCTTAATAATGGAAGGAAAGAAATCTCTGAAAGTAACCTAGAAGGTAGAGTTATTTTAAGAGACATGAACTTTCAAGAATTTCCAAAATTCATTTCCCAAAATGAAGCAGGTCTTAAATTTGACGGAATAATTGCTGACCTAGGAGTCTCGAGTCATCACTTTGATCAAGGTGATCGAGGGTTTTCTTTTAGATTTGATGCTCCCCTTGATATGAGAATGGACTCAGATAATGACTCAATAGAAACAGCTGCCCATATAGTTAACACATATAGCGGTGAAGAACTTGCAAATATATTTTTTCGTTATGGTGAAGAAAAGTTTTCTAAACGAATAGCGAGAAAGATTCTAGAGCAAAGAGAAACTGCCCCTATAGAAACCACTAAGCAACTGGAGCAAATTATTAAGGATTGTTATCCGACAAAACTACAATTTGGTAAAATTAATCCTGCAACCAAGTGCTTTCAGGCCTTGAGAATCAAAGTAAATAAAGAATTAGAAGTTTTAGAAAACCTTATCCCGGCACTTTTACCAATGTTAAAAATTGGTGGAAAACTCGCAATTATAACTTTTCACTCTCTCGAAGATAGAATTGTAAAAAATTTGTTTAAAGACGCGATGCGAAGTGAAGAGCTCTTTGAGCTTTATAATAAAAAGCCAATCGTCCCATCTCATGGTGAGTTAGAAGAAAATCCAAGATCTAGAAGTGCTAAGTTAAGAGTAATTGAAAAAGTAAATCAAAAAAAATCTAAGAATAAGTATGCACAATTTTCAAAAATAGGTGAAAATAGATAGTAGAGCATGATGCTCTTAATTTAATTTGTAATTTTAAGCAAGAAGCTTAGGAGATAACAAATGTCTTTAAAAAAGAAAAAAGCAAAACGATCAAAATCAAAATCTTCAGTTAATAACGGAGCAATTGACTCTGTTAAGAAGGTATTTCTAAGTTCTCAGGGAATGCCAATTATGCTTACGCTTTCTGTTCTAGGAATTCTCTTTGTATTGTTTAGAATGAAAGGTATTGAGTTAAATTATAAAATAACAAATATAAATAAAGATATAGAAAAAGTTGCTCTAGAGTCTAAAGAGCTTAAAGCTAAGAAGGCGCGCCTATTATCGGTAAAGAACCTAAGAAGTATGGCAAAAGAGTATGATCTTAAGCAACCGAAACAAAGTCAGGTAATGGTGATTCCATAGATGGAAAATAATAGTACAAAAATTAAAATTTCATTCTTTATTTTTGTTGGTTTATTTACAGCAATATTAATAAAGGCTTTCATGCTTCAGGTTGTAGACAAAGAACATCTATTAACAAAGGCTAAGAAACAATTTTTTAGAGAGAGAACAACTTATCCTAAAAGAGGTTCTATTTATGACCGTAATGGGAACCCTCTTGCGATAAATGTTCAAACTTATAGTATTTTTACAATTCCAAAAAACCTTAAGGGTGACTATTCAACTTATAGGGAAGTTTCAAAAATTGTTCCAGACCTAACTTATAACAAAATAATGTCTATTATTAAAAAGAGAAAGAAATTTACTTTTCTAGCCCGAAAGATAGAACTGACTAATGAACAAGTTGAAAAATTAAAAGATTTAAAAGGTGTTCATATAGAAGCCGTAGCAAAGAGGTTCTATCCAAACCATGAATTGGTTGCTCAAACTGTTGGTTTTGTCGGAATCGATAATGGTGGACTATCAGGAATTGAATATGCTTTTGATGAGCAGTTGAAGGGTAAGCCTAAAATTACAAAGTATGTGATTGATCGTAAAGGTCGTCCTATAAAGTTTGAAAGTACACAGGCCGGAAGTGGCGCTAAAGATATTATTCTCTCTATTGATAAAGATCTGCAGTCAATCGGTGAAAAGGCTTTAAAAGATGCAATTGAGGAATACGGAGCACTTAAAGGTGGCTTTGGAGTAATGAATTCTGAGACAGGTGAAATTCTGGCAATGGGTAACTACCCTACTTTTGATCCAAATTATCCTCATAAGTCGCCTTCTAAGAATCAAAAACTTTCTTTTATTACAGATCCATTCGAACCTGGTTCAACGTTCAAATCACTTACAATTGCTTCAGCGTTAGAACATAAAATTGCACGCCCAGATACGAACTATTATTGTGAGCAAGGAAAGTTAAAAGTAGAAGGTCATATAATCTCTGAAGCGGAATCAAAGAAGAAGTATGAGTGGCTATCTGTTACAGATATCCTAAGTCATTCATCAAACGTAGGAACGACAAAAATTGCTTTTGATTTAACGTATCCGAAACTAAAAGAAACGCTAAAGAAGTTTAGGATTGGTGAAAAAACAGGAATAGAAATTTCTGGAGAATCAAGAGGTATATTTAATGAGGAAGAGAATGTATCTCCATTAAGTCTAAGTAATATTAGCTTCGGTCAAGGAGTTGCTACGACAGGAATACAAATGTTGTCTGCATACTCTGCGATACTAAATGAAGGTAACTATATAAAACCAACAATCCTTAAAAGAGATAAAAGTGAGATTAAGGAAGAAGATAAAGAGAGAATAATAGAATTTCAAACTTCTAGAGAGTTGAAAAAAATGTTGGTAGAAGCTGTTGAAAATGGAACAGGAACTAATGCAAGAATTCCGTACTTTACAATTGGTGGGAAGACATCAACAGCACAAAAGTCAGATAGTAATGGTGGTGGTTATACAGGTTATACACCAGGATTTATTGGCTTTCCTCTTGGAACAAAAGATAAATTTGTTGTTTATGTCTACGTACATCGTCCTGAAAAAGGTAAGGCCTACTACGGTGGTGTTGTCGCTGCTCCGGTCTTTAAGAAGATTGCACAATACATTCTTTATAAAGATCGCAACCTTGGTAATTTAGCGGTGAAGAAGAATTTTGATAAGAAAAATAACTTTGACACAGTAAAAGTTAAGCACTCTTCAACTCGTATAATTAAAGGTCATATTCCTGACTTCAAAGGTCTTGATAAGCGTTCAGCTAGTCAATTAGCTAAGAAATTAAACTTAACAATTCATCACCAGGGAATTGGAGTCGTTTCATCGCAAGATCCTCCTTCTGGTGAAAAAATAGAAGGTGGACGATCTGTTAGATTGTATTATAATCCACCTAGTTATGAATAATGAAAAAATCACAGATATTCTTACTCCACTGATAGAATCGAAGAATGCAAATCTTCAAAGTGAAATTCTTGGGGCCACAACTAATCTGCAGTTAGCTTGCGCTAACGATCTATGCTTCTACAACCTCAATTCAGAAGGTCTTCCAGTAGACACGCTTAAAAAGAGATTAACTCAAAGTGACTGCAAAAATCTTGTAACAACTTTAAGAATCGAAATTCCTGGCATAAATATATGGGTTGTTAGTAAAGAGGACTTCCTTAAAGCGCAAAAAATAATTGCTGATATACTCTACCCCGATCAGCAAAAGTTGAAGCTTATTGGTATTACGGGAACCAATGGTAAGACATCAACTAGTTATCTTGCAATGCAGATAGCATCTAATTGTAACTACCCTTCTTTATCCATAGGTACTATTGGGATAAGATCGAGTGAAAAGGTTTTAGAAAAAGATCTCTTAAGTACAACGCCTAGCTACCTTGAACTAAGAAAGATTATCCATAAATATCAAAAAGATTATAAATTTCTATTTATTGAAGTTAGCTCTCACGCGCTTGCTCAAAAAAGGTTATTTGATATTGAACTTGAACTTGGAGCATGGACAAGTTTTTCACAAGACCATCTAGACTACCATTCAAGCTTTGAAGAATATTTTAAAGCAAAGTGCTTACTTGTTAATAATCTTAAGAATAAAAATATAATTGTTCCTCAAACGGAAGAAGATTTAATTAAAAAATTAGATGTAGAAAAAATTAACACGTATATTGTAAAACCATTTTATGACCAACGTCTGTCTGTAGGTTTTAAAGCTAAGTATAATCAAAACAACTTAGCAATAGCCCGTGCTTTGGTTCAAGAGCTCATAGGTAGAAGAATCTTAATGTCTGAAATGGAGAAAATTAATTTACCTGACGGACGATTTGAGCCCGTAGAGATAAATGGCAATATAATAATTGTTGATTATGCACATACTCCCGATGCCTTAGAAAATATATGCAATACAATCAAGTCAGATTTTAATGATTACGAATTAGTTGTTGTCTTTGGCTGTGGTGGAGATAGAGACACATCTAAAAGATCTTTAATGGGAAAGGTTGTTGAAAAGTACGCTGACTCAATCATTGTGACATCTGATAATCCTAGAACAGAAGAACCGATGAAGATTATTGAAGATATTGTATGTGACTTAAAAGGTAATTATACTATAGAAGAAGATCGTAAGAAGGCCATCGAGTTAGCAATAAATAATTTAAAGAAACGTTCTGTGGTTCTTGTCGCAGGAAAAGGTCACGAAGACTATCAAGAGATTAAAGGTGTTAAATACCATTTTAGTGATAGTGAAGTAATAAGAAATGCCATTAAAGGATTGTAATGTTTAACTTATCTCTTTTGAATCAATTACAAAGTAAATTTACTTTTGAAAGGACTCAAGTTTCTCTATCAACAGATTCAAGAAAATATAATAAAGAAGAAGTTTTCTTTTGTTTATACGGGGATAACTTCGATGGATTCAACTTTTGTGAATCTGTGATCTTGTCTGGTTGTAAGATAGTTATATTCAGAGATGCACAAGAGAATTTAAAAACTCTTAAAACTCTTGTTGAAAAATATCCTAAAGTACAATTTATTCCATGCAATGACCCTATTGATTTTCTTCAAGAGCTGGCCAAGTTAAGGATCGATGAATTTAAGAGAGAGTCCAATTTAGTTATTGGAATTACGGGCTCAAATGGAAAGACGACAACTAAAGAAATGTTACATCACTTATTAAGTAGTATTCATGGAGAAGAGGTTTTTTGTACCCAAGGTAATTTGAATAACCATATAGGAGTACCTTTAACAATTCTATCAGCTCCTGAAAAATGTAAAGTCTTAATAGTTGAGATGGGTGCAAATCATTATGGAGAGATTTCGGCTCTTTGCAAAATTGCACAACCAGAGGCGGGGTTAATAACTAGTATTGGAGCTGCCCATATTGGTTTGTTTGGGGACGTAGAAACAATATATAAAGAAAAAACGTCTTTATATAAATATGTAGAGTCTAATAGTACGGCTCGTTCAAAATTTATTGTTAGTGACGAGGATAAGTACCTTACAAGGTTATCTGAAACAGAAGTTCTAAAGAAGTTTGGATCTTCTGGTAAAGTGGAATTTAATATTAGTAAAGCTTCTAATGGTTGGATTGTAGAAAATGGACAGAATAGTTTTTGTATAAATAACCCGACGATATTAGAGATATATAATCAGCAGAATTTAGTTCTATCTTTTTTATTATCCTTTTGCTTATACCCAGAAAAGATTGAGCAACTTTTGGATAGTGTAAAAACTTTTGAGATGCCGTCATTAAACAGATCTGAATGGATTTCTAAAAATGATAAAACGTTTTTTCTTGATGCTTATAATGCTAACCCAACTTCTATGGAGTTTTCTATAAAGTCTTTTGTTGAGAACCTAGAGTTGAAAGGTATTGAACTCAGTAGCGTTCATTTTATACTCGGTGATATGAATGAACTTGGTTCGTATACTGAGCAAGAGCATATGAAAATTGCCACGATCTTAGAAGGACTAGGTGTTAAGTCAGCCTCGTTCATTGGTAAGTTTAGTGGCTTTTACCAAAAGGGAATGGCCTGCGGGAAGTCTTATGAGACAAAAGAAGGCTTTAATGACGCATGGCCCGAACTTTTGAAGCAGCACAAAGCTTTCTTTATAAAAGGAAGTCGCTCTTTACAACTTGAGTCAATAATAGATATAACTTAAGTTACATCTCATATTAGCTTGGGTAACATATGCTATATCATTTTTTATATCCTCTAAGTCAGGATTTCTCTGCTTTTAATATTTTTCGCTATATTACATTTCGTACTTTTGCGGCTTTCTTGATTGCTACTATCTTTTCAATCGTTTGGGGTCAATATTTCATTAAATTTATGAAAAGGAAGCAGTTTGGACAAATCGTGAGAGATGACGGTCCTGAAAGTCACTTAAAGAAGGCTGGAACACCTACAATGGGTGGAGTTTTCATTATTGGTACTATTTTCGTAACAATGTTAGTTACGGCCAATTTCTTCTCTATACCAGTCCTCGTTACTCTAGGCGTTACACTATCTTACTTCTTATTAGGCTTTTGTGATGACTATCTTAAAGTTTTAAAAAAAAATACTGATGGAATATCAGCTAAAGGAAAGCTTTTGTGGCAATTCGCTACGGCCTTGTTAGCTGGCTACTTTCTAATTAGTAATGGTGTAATAGATACTAATTTGTACGTTCCTTTTGTTAAGGGACCGGTTTTAGATATGGGCTGGTTCTATGTTCTTTTTATAGGACTAGTCGTAGTCGGTTCAAGTAATGCAGTAAACCTAACTGACGGCTTAGATGGTTTAGCAATTGGTCCAATCGTTACAAGTGCGGCAAGTTTAGGTATTATTGCTTACGCTGCTGGTCATAAAGAGATTGCTGCATACCTATTTATTCCTTATGTAGAAAATATCGGTGAATTGATGGTTATTTCTGCGGCCATAATAGGTGCCGGTGTAGGCTTTCTATGGTACAACTCTTATCCAGCACAAATATTTATGGGAGATGTTGGTTCTCTAAGCCTAGGTGGAAACCTAGGAATTATAGCGGTGCTGACTAAGAGTGAGATACTCTTTGTGATTATCGGTGGTATTTTTGTTGTAGAGGCCCTATCTGTAATTTTACAAGTAGGCTCCTATAAACTTAGAAAGAAAAGAATTTTTAGAATGGCCCCTATACATCATCACTTTGAATTAAAGGGATGGCCGGAGCCAAAAGTAATAGTCAGATTTTGGATTATTAGTATATTTTTAGCAATGTTCGCGATAGCGACATTGAAAATGAGGTAAGTAGATGGAACGTTTTCAAGGCAAAAAAGTTCTAATTGTTGGAATTGGTAAAACAGGTTTTACGTTAATCAATTTCTTTAACACTGTTGGGTGTGAAATTAAAGTGACGGATATAAAGCCTATCTTTGATTTAAACAAAGCAGTAAAAAAGTTGAAAAAAATTCAACCACCTCTTCAAATGACTTTTGGAGAACACAGAGATAGTGATTTTCTTGAAGCAGACGTAGTTGTTTACTCTTCTTCGGTTAATCCTGATCTTCCTCAACTTGAGCTAGCAAGACAAAATGGAAAAGAAGTTTATTCAGAATTTGCACTGGGTAATCTATTATGTAGAAAACCAATTATAGCAGTATGTGGAAGCCAGGGTAGAACTACAGTAGCTCACATGATCGGCTATACGCTTAAATTAGACGGTAAGAATGTTTTTATTGGAGGTACTTCAGGAAGTCCTTTTATAGAATATGCAATGCTGCCTAACAAAGAAGAGGTTGATTACGTCGTAGTAGAAGTTTCTGCTGTTCAGATGAGAAAACTTACTAATTTTCACCCTAAGTTAGTTGTGTTTACTAATATTAGTGAAAACTATCCTGATAAGCATTTCAGCTCAGTTGGTGATTATATTGAAACTAAGTTAAGTATTATCAAAACATTGTCTCCTGATGACACTCTTGTTGTTAACTTTGATCAGTTAGCAAATAATACATTTTTTAGAAATGCAAATTGCCAAACTTATTGGTACTCAAGAAAGTCTTTTGTGACAATGGGAGTTATAAACGAGATCCAAGGAACTCACTTCCACGACAGAAGAATTCACTCGAATATAAATTATCATTCTGAATTTAAAGTTAATCAGATGAGAATTATTGGACAAGAGAATAGAGAAAATTTATTAGCAGCTATTACTGCATGTAAGGCCTTAGAAGTTTCTGATAAGTCTATTCAGTCATGTGTTCAAAAGTTTCCTGGAATTCCTCACCGTCTTGAGTTCCTTATGGAAAAAAATGGAGTGTCTTTTTATAACGATTCTAAAGCTGAAACTATGGAAGAGTTATGTAAGTCTATTTCGGCATTTAAAAATCAAGTTATTCTAATTGCTGGTGGTAAGGATATTGAAGATTTTGATTTCGAACCATATACGAACGACGTAATTAAGTACTCTCGAGTTATTGTACTAGTTGGTGAATGTAAGGAAAGAATGAACCGTGCTCTTCAAGAGCATACTCAAACATTCATCGTTGGCTCTTTTGAAGAGTCAATCCTTTTGGCCTACCAAAAGTCTAGAACAGGTGATGTTATCTTATTATCACCTGGAAATGGCGCTTCAGATTTCTTTAGAGACTACGAAGAACGTGGTAGTTACTTTAAGAAACTTGTTTATCAATTATAAAATCATAAAAGGAAGCTTAGGCTTCCTTTTTTTTTGTATTTCCTTGCGCGAAATCTAATTCACCCTTAAACTAAGAATATGAATGATGACTTCTCTAGGATGGAAAAGCTCTCCACTTATTTAAAATTCTCTTTAGGCACGCTCCTTACAATTGGAGTGATAATGGTCTACTCAGCATCATATATGTATGCAAAAGAGAACTTTGGAAACTCTGGCTACTTTTTTATAAAACAATTAATTTTTGCCGCAATCGCCCTTGGTGTTGCTTTTGTTGTATCAAGGACAAAATACAAGTTTTGGCTTAAGTTTTCTCTATTCATAAATTCAGCCGCAACTTTCTTATTGTTCTTAACTTTTGTTCCAGGTCTTAGAACTGTTGCTAAAGGTGCAAATCGTTGGCTCAATTTTGCTGGCGTTACAGTACAGCCTGGCGAGCTTATTAAATACACCATACTTCTGGTAGCAATCGTTTTTTTCGAGAACTTTGAAAAGTTCGATCGAAACACGAGAATTAAATATGCAGTAAGTTTGTGCCTTCCATTCTTATTGCTGATTTTACAACCAGACTTCGGTACATTTTCTATCTGCTTCTTTTCGATTAGTTTTGTATGCTTTTTGAGTTCTTTTCCAAGAAAATACTTTTATTCATCGTTCATTGCAGGGTTATTTATTGGTTGTGCCGTACTAGTGGCCGCACCATATAGGTTAAAGCGTTTACTTACTTTTCTTGATCCTTGGGCAAATGCACAGGGCTCAGGATTTCAAATTATTCAATCATGGATTGGGTTTGCAAATGGTGGCTTCTTTGGAACAGGACCAGGTAATAGTATAGAGAAACTATTCTATTTACCTGAAGCCCATAACGATTTTATATTTTCAGTAATTGGAGAGGAGTTTGGATTCTTAGGTGTGATGAGCATCGCTTTATTATTTCTTTTTTTGATTTATGCAGGCTTTAGTCTCTCATTAAAAGTAAAAATGAGAGAAGGTTCAATCTTAATGGCCACTATAATTTTTGTAGTAGGTATTCAAGGGGCACTTAATATGGGCGTTGTACTTGGTTTACTTCCTACTAAAGGGTTGAACTTACCTTTTATTAGTTACGGTGGTTCGTCCTTACTCGGTAACCTTTTTGGTATAGGATTGTTTTTTGCAGTGCTTCGTTCTTATCGAGAAAAAACCACGAGCTCTTATAGTGATAATAATATCTTTAATCCTACATCAGGACATTCATCTAGTTTTCAAACCCCGACAAATCAGGCATCATCTAGCTTTACAAGATAGTGAGAAAGTAGCTTCTTACTAATTGATGGAGCATCTATGTTTAGTCCTAGAAAGGATATTAAGGTTCATTTTATAGGAATCGGTGGAATTGGTATGAGTGGTATTGCTGAAGTGCTGCTCTCTCTAGGATATAAAGTGAGTGGTTCTGATATTTCAGAATCTCCTACTGTTATCAGGCTTAGAAACTTAGGTACCGAAGTATTTGTAGGTCATAAGGCAGAAAATATTTCGAACGCAACAGTAATTGTATATTCATCAGCAATTGACAATACTAACCCAGAAGTTATTTTGGCAAAGTCTAAAAGATTACCAATAATGAGAAGAGCTGAAATGCTCGCTGAACTTATGAGGTTGAAATATGGGTTAGCGATCGCTGGAACTCATGGAAAAACAACTACAACAAGTTTCTTGGCAACAATTTTACAAGAAAGTCAGTATGATCCAACTTATATTATCGGTGGAATTGTTAAGAATTTAGATGGTCATGCAAAAGTTGGAAAAGGTGAGTTTCTAGTAGCTGAAGCTGATGAGTCTGATGGTTCATTTCTCTTATTGAATCCAATTATGTCTGTTGTAACTAATATAGATAACGATCATATGGATCACTATGGTAGCGAAGCGAACCTTGTGGACTCGTTTAAGGAGTTTGTAAATAAGGTACCTTTCTACGGTTTAAATGCCCTTAATGCTCACGACGAAAGATTGATGGCAATGACTCCTGAGATTAAGAAACCATGGGTTACTTTTGGAATTGAAACGAAAGCTGATTTCGAAGCACGTAATATTAGATATGTTACAAATGTTGCGACTTATGACCTTTTCCATAAAGGTGAAAAAGTAATCGAGATTACAATTAACCTTCCAGGTAGCCACAATATTCTAAACTCATTAGGAGCCATTTCTCTGGCTTATAATATGGGTGTCTCTTTTGAAAAAATTGCAGCTTCAATAATTAAGTTTGATGGTGTCGGAAGACGTTTTCAAACCCTTTATTCTAAAGGAAAATTTGAAATCATTGATGATTATGCTCATCATCCAACTGAAATTGAGACAACATTAAAAACAATGAAAGAAACAAGAATCGATAAAAAAATCGTAGTTGTTTTTGAACCACACAGATACTCAAGAACTAAAGACTGTTGGGATAACTTTCTTCACTGTTTTAATCATGCTGATGAGGTATATATCTCACCAATTTATCCTGCTAGTGAAAAACCTATTGCAGGAATTGAAAGCGATAGGCTAATTTCAGATATAAATGCTCTTCACCCTAACCTAGTCTCTAAGCTTGATGATATTAATAATATTGAATTACTTATTAAGAAGTATGAAAGTGAAAATGTAACTTTTGTAACTTTAGGCGCCGGAACAATTGGAAAGGCCATAAGGTCTATTACAGATAAATGAACTTAAGAGAACTGTTAACTAATATTAAAGACATTGAGCTTGAAGAAGCTAAAGATCTGACAAAGTATAGTACTATGAGATTAAAGGCTCAAGGAGACTTAATAACTGTCAGATCGATAGAAGCTCTAAAAGAGACCTTGCCTACTCTAACGTCAAAAGGGATTAGCTATAGAGTGTTAGGATTGGGGGCAAATCAGCTTTTACCTGAACTTAGCGTGATTCCTTTTATAAAATTAGCTCTACCTTTTAAATCTTCTTACTTGGATGAAGTACGTGAAATATATGAACTACCAGCTTCAGTTACTTTAAGTAAATTATCTTCACATGCGATTAAAAATGGGTTGAGTGGTTGGGAGAGCTTTACTGGTATTCCAGCGACACTTGGCGGTGCTGTTTTCATGAACGCAGGAACAAATTTAGGTGAAATAGGTACTTTAATTCGAGAAGTAAGAATTATTAATAAATTAGGTGAGCTCAGAGTTGAAGTTATAAATGAAACATCATTTAGTTATAGAAAGAATCACTTTTTAAAAGAAGGTGATGTCGTAGTGTCAGTGTCAATGGGGCATTTGGGTGTTGATCCGGCAATTACTGACAAGATAAAAAATTACTTAGACTTAAGAAACAGGACACAACCTCTTAAAGAATGGACATGTGGATGTATTTTCGAAAACTCTAAACTTGAGAGAACTTGCCTGGCCGGAAAGTTTATTGATATACTGGGATTGAAGGGGTTATCTCATAATGGATTGAGAATTAGCCCGAAGCACGCTAACTTTATGGAAAATGTAGATAATGCAGGCCGTGAAGATGTCGTCGCTCTAATTAAAATAATCAAGGATGAATTACGCCTGCAGTATGGCGTTGAGTTTGAAACGGAAGTTAAACTTTAGGGCAATAAAATATGATTGATCAACCATCAAAAATACGTTTGATCTTAATTGCACCAGTTGTATTACTTTTTCTCTTCATGGTTGAAGAGGGAGTGACATCGATAGGTGCTAGCAAGAGACAGGAAGTTAAATATAGAACTTCTTTTGGTCAGTGTCCTTCAAGAGCTGCTGGAACACTAACGTTGCAACTAATAAAATCTTTCGAAAAGAATAAATCTCTCAAAGATGTAAAGACAAAAATTGTTAAAGATAAACTAGATGAAAAGCATTTCATTTCGTCATATAAAGTTAAATACGATCCTTTAAAAAAGTATCTCCACTTCCAGTATGATTGTCCTGAACCATTAATGAAGGTTCAGATTTATAAGGAAGGCGGCCTTGAATCTTATGAAGCAATCTTAGTTGATAATGGAAAGTTATTTGATCCTACCTACGAGGTACTACTAAGAACAGAGAATAAGCTGACATATGATTTACCATTTCTGGCTTTACCTGTCGGTGAGATGGATGAAAAAATTCAAAAAGATATTACTAAGCTTGTTTCAGGAATGCCTCTTAAGTTTAGAAAGAAACTTGCAGAGGTAATTATCAATGAAGATAAGGAGCTAACCATAATTTTATCTTTAAATAATCACCCTTCTAGTGTTTTTATGGGGATAGACGAGTGGCCGCTTAAGATGACTAAGCTGGAGAAGATAGTTAACTATATGGAATTACAGAAGAAAATTCCAGCAATTATAAATCTTACAAATTCAAAAAAAGTTGTTGTCAAGTTCAACGACAAATTCTAGAATTTTTGTAACGCTTTATATCTAAAAAAAATATAAAGCAAGATCAACGGATTGATTGAACACCAGTGAGAAAGGAATCTCATGAACGAAAGAAATATCATAGTCGGCTTAGATGTCGGTACTACCAAAGTTTGCACCATTGTCGGTGTACAGAACCCTGATTCAGAATTAGAGATAATCGGTATTGGAACTCATCCAAGTTACGGCCTTAAAAAAGGTTCAGTAGTAAATATCGATAAGACCGTTAGATCTATTCAATGCTCATTAGAAGAAGCAAAGCTAATGGCTGGCGTGAATATTCATAGTGCAACAATTGGGATTGCTGGTAGTCATATATACAGTTTTAATAGTTCTGGTGTTGTTGCTATTAAAGGCTCAGAGATAACAAGTGAAGATGTGGATAGAGTTTTAGAAGCAGCAAAAGCTGTTGTAATTCCTTCTGATAGAGAGATTCTTCATGTTATCCCTCAAGAGTTTAGAGTAGATAATACGAATGGTATTAAAGATCCAGTAGGCATGTGCGGTGTTCGCTTAGAAGCGCATGTGCACATTGTTACAGGTTCAATTCCTTTAATTCAAAACTTAGTTAAGTGTGTTGAGCAGACAGGTGTTAAGGCAGATTCTGTTACGCTACAGCCTATTGCTTCAAGTGCTGCTGTGTTATCAAGCGAAGAGAAAGAACTGGGAGTCATCTTAGTTGATATTGGTGGAGGAACTACTGATATCGCGATCTGGAAAGAAGGTAGCTTGATTCACTCACAAATTATACCTGTAGGTGGAAATCATTTTACAAATGACTTGGCCGTTGCTCTAAAGATACCTCATGCTGAGTCTGAAAGAATTAAAATAAATCATGGATGTGTGCTTGCTGAACAGCTTAATCAATCAGCGCATATTACAGTTCAAGGCTTGAGTGGAACTAAGCCTAGAGAAGTTCAGTTAAGTTTAATTGCTGATGTTCTTGGAGCAAGAGCAGATGAATTATTTAAAATAATTAGAACAATTATAGAAGATAAAAACCTTGGTAATGAAATCACGGGTGGAATCGTTCTTACTGGTGGTGGTGCTTTGATTAAAGGTATTGCTGAGCTAGGTGAGTATGTAATTGAAAGACCAACAAAGATTGGATTTCCTACCCCATTTGGTGGGATGACTAATATAATGCAAAACCCTAAGTTTTCCACTGTGCTAGGACTTTTAATAGAGTCGAGCCAGAAGTACGAAGGGATGAGTAAAGTACAAGAAAATAATAACAATCAGATGGATTTGATTGGAAAGTTTAGTGACTCTCTAAAATCCGTCTTTAAAGAAATTTTTTAATTAGGGGGCTCTCATGTTTGAGATTGAACAAGAAAATTCTGTTGTAGCGAACGGTGCAAAAATTAGAGTAGTAGGTATTGGTGGAGGCGGATGTAATGCTGTTAACACTATGATTAGAGCAGGACTTACTGGAGTTGAGTACATTGTTGCAAACACTGATCAGCAAGCTTTAAACGCTAACCTTGCACCAACAAAGATTCAGCTGGGAGCTGAAATAACAAAAGGTCTAGGAGCAGGTGCAAATCCAGAAGTTGGAAGAAAAGCAGCTTTAGACGAATATGAAAAATTAAGTGAAGTTCTAGAAGGTTCAGACATGATCTTTATTACTGCCGGAATGGGTGGTGGAACTGGTACAGGGGCAGCTCCTGTTATTGCAAAACTTGCTAAAGAGCTTGGTGCTCTAACTGTTGGTGTTGTGACTAAACCATTTCTTTTCGAAGGAAAGAAAAGATTTCGTCAAGCGGATGCAGGAATTCAAGTATTAGAAGAAAATGTTGACTCTTTGATTACAATTCCTAATCAAAGACTGCTTTATATGGCAGGAGAAAGTTTATCTCTAGTAGATACTTTTAAAAAGGCCGATGAAGTTTTACTGAATGCTGTTAGAGGTATTTCAGATTTAATTAATACTACAGGTCACATCAATGCTGACTTTGCTGATGTTAAAACAGTTATGGTTAATAAAGGGCTTGCTCTTATGGGAACTGGACTTTGTTCTGGTCCAGATAGAGCAATTAAGGCTGCAACTGAAGCTATTAGTTCTCCACTTCTTGAAGATATTTCTATCAATGGAGCAACGGGAATCATTATCAATATTACAGGTAATGACTCATTAACAATGCATGAGACTAATGAAGCAGTTACTTTAATTATGGAAGCTGCTGATGAAGACGCAGAAATCATTTTTGGGACTGTTATTGACGACACTATGGAAGACAATATTAAAGTTACAGTTGTTGCGACTGGACTTGGTGGCCTAGAAAAAGTACATCATGCATCTGTAACAAGAACTGAACAAATGGTTGAAAGGCTAAGACCAGAGCCAGTTGTTCAAAGACAGGCTCCTAAGAACTGGGAAAATAATCAAAATACTGAAATGAGAACTCAAGACACAGCTCATGTTTCATCTCAATCAACTGAGCAAACTTGGTCTCAACCTGCTTCTCAAGAAGTAAAGCCAGAGACAGTAGAAGAATTTGTATCTGCTCCTGTGGAAACTCAAAACTGGGATCAGCCAACTTATAGAGAAAGAGAAGAGATGCCTGCTAGAAATGAGGCTCAGGCTAACTCTTCATTAGCGCAGTCAATTAGAGATGCAGCAACTAGATATGAGTCTGGTAAAACTGAGCAAGTTCAAACAGCTCCAGCTAGACCAGCACAGCAAGAAAGTGTTTCAGTTAATAGAGCAAAATCAATCGCTGAGAAGTTAGGATTTATTAACTTTGATGAAGATGAGCTTGATACACCATCATTCTTAAGAAAAGATGAGAATCAATCTCATAATAATGCTGAATTTTAATTGAGTTGCCCCCCAACTCAATAATATAAGGCGCTTGTGATTTATTTTGCAAGCGCCTTTAATTTTTATTCGTTTATTGTCTTAGTTACACTCTTTGCAAGGAGTTCGATAAATTGAGGCAAAGTTTCTAAAGTATCTTTTTTAAATTGTTCAGGACACTCTAATAGTAATTTTGAATTACTATGTTTAATATTTGTAAGAATAAATCTATGTCCCTGTTCTTTCCATTTTTTCCAGTTTAGAGCATAGTCTTGACGAGTGAAATCTCCACCACCAAATTTCTTGCTTCTTTCATCTTGGAAAATATCCGCCAAGCAAATTGAGTAATCAACATTTACGTTAGCAGATAATAAATCGGCTTCATATTGAAGGATTTTTTTATCAATCATGTTGCGCTTAGGAGCATTAACTTGATTCTTATTCATAATATCTTGAATTGCATTCTTTAAATTATCTTTATCCATTACGCTGCTCTTCTTTAAATTTTTGTAATTGGTTTGAAATATCATCTTTCTGTTCTTCTCGAACGTAAAGTTGAACATAAGTTTCTATAAAGTCATTTTCAACTTGGATTTTATATTCGTTTAGTATGAAAGAAGGTGTCTTGTTGCTTTTCCAAATTTGTTGTTTGAATTTATATATATAGACACCATCATTGGGATCGTTAGGTGTTGTTCTTTGATTTGTTATAGGTGACCAAGTATGTGAAGCGTAAATACTAAAATGCTCTGGACAAAGGTTTACACTTTCAATTTGCTTAAGGCAGTCAATACAGAACTCGTCTTCACAAATAGCGCAGATGCCGACTGAGTTTTTCTCGTCATGATTTTTACATAGGCCAATACTTTCTATGACAGGTTCAATTTCTTTTTCTAGATCTTTTGGCTTTTGCGAAGTTTCAATTTTTGATCTTTTAAAGTAGTTGAGCATTAAGAATATCGAAACAACAATGAGGCCTGCAATTATAAGTAAGAGCAAGATAACAATTATCATTAAAGTAGAATCAATTTGAATATTCATGGAATTATTATAACTGAACTAAACTATGTGGACAATGGTGACTGGCTTGTACCCAAGTATATTATTAACATAACGCCGGACAACAATTCTTAAGTGCTCAGACGTTTTTTCTAAGAGTTTATTTTTTCGTGTGGACAATTCATTTAGAACTAAGCTTCGAAGCTCGTCATGATTCTCTTTAAAAGAATCCGGAAGACCTTCATAAGTTAAAACAATCTGAATATTTCTTTTAAGTAAACTTTCTTTGTTAATTGAAAGAGATATTAGGCCTGTTGTAGCTAGTTTTCTTCTTTTAGAAATATTCGTCTTTTCAATCTCTAATTGTTTTCCATGTATAAGAATAGGACTTAAGCTCTCCCCTACGTGCGTTTCTAGCTCTAAATTTTCATTTAGTCTAAGAATATCAAAATTCTTTAAAACAATTGCCTGTGCTTGTGGATAACTCTTTTTTATAAAATTTGCATGCTCTTTCAAGAAGAGTGATTCCCCATGAATAGGAACAATGTAGTCAGGGCAGTAGCTTTCATAAACTTTTTTAAGATCGCTCTTTCCAGGGTGTCCAGATACGTGAACAAGTAAGTTTCTATTCGAAATAATTTCAGCACCAGCTTCAATAATTTCATTTTCCAAAAGAGAGATTTTCTTTTCATTTCCCGGGATTGCTTTAGAGCTTATGATAAACAAGTCTTCATGGTTTGGTTTAAAATGAGTATCTTCTCCTTTTACAACACGTCTGAATGACCCTCTGAAATCTCCTTGGCATCCACTTAGAATCACAATTAAATTAGTCTTATTAGGTAGTGCTGCTTGGTCAGTATAGTAACTCCCCTCTTCTATAAGACCTCTTTCAACTGCTGTGTTGACATAATTTATCATTGAGCGACCATAGAGCAGTACTCTCTTTTTATTGGCGGCAGCGGATGCAATAACAGATTGAATTCTATGAATGTTCGAACTGAAGCAAGTAAGATAAACTCTATTATAATTCTTTTTAAAGAGCTCGTTAAAAGATTCAAGAACGAGGGCTTCTGAGGGAGTTTCTAGGTTGCTAGAAAGGATATTTGTGCTGTCAGCAAGCAGAATGCGTTTACTAGAATTACGCGTAACTTCTTTAAGCTGTTTGAAATCAAATTCTCTTTCGTATGGGTTTATAGAATCGATCTTAAAATCTGAAACTAAAAAAATACTATACACTTCATTCTTTTCTCTAAACACTAATCCAAATGTATCTGGAATTGAATGGTTTACATGAATTGGAAAAATATCAAAATCTTCAAACTCTATAACCGAATTTCTATCGTAGATATCTATTTTCTTGCTAACTTTATAGTAATCAAGCTTTCTTCTGATTAGTGCTGCAGCAAATGGAGGAGCAATAATTTCAATATTGGGGAAGTGGTCAATTATGTGGTTAATTGCTCCTATGTGATCTTCATGTCCATGAGTGATTACGAGGTGAGTTGGAGGGTTTTCAATTAAAAGTGTGAGGTCTGGGATTAGATAGTTGATATCAAAGAAGTCCTCACTAGGAAAGAGTATTCCTGCATCTACAATTACTCTACAATTAGATGTTTCAAATAGAGTCATGTTTGAACCAATTTGCCCTACTCCACCAACTGGTTGTATTTTAATTAGACTTTTACTCATTTGATAGATTTACCTGATGATCTCCGTAGTTGAAATCTTCTCTGTTTAGATTTGTGCTATTTAGGCAATACTCACCTTTTTGTGAAAGTTCATTTAGTTTTGCACTTAATATTGAAGCTGCAATATCAGTTTCTTCACCTATGATAAAGTCTGCGTATTCTTTTTGAGGAGAAAGAAACTTGTTGTACATCGGGCGTACGGTTTCGTAGTATTGCGATATTACTGAATCAAGAGTACGTCCCCTTTCATTTACGTCTCGATTTATTCTTCGTGCAATCCTAATGTCTGCGTCAACATGTAGAAAGCACCTTATATCTAGTAGATCTCTTATTTCAGAATCAAAAATAGAAAAAATCCCTTCGAATAAAATCACGCTGGTAGGCTTTACTGTTTTTGTTTTATTAAGCCTTTTAGATGTAACAAAGTCATAAACAGGAACTTCTATTGGATTGCCACTTTTTAACGCTTGCAGATGTGTGCGCAATAATTCCCAGTCAAAAGCTGCTGGATGATCATAATTTGGATTACCTTTTGCGGTAAAGTGAATTTCTGGCTGATTGTCTAGGTAGTATGAATCCATGTGTAGTATGGCCATCTCTTCACTAACTAAATTAATGATTTTCTTTGCAAAAGTTGTTTTTCCAGAACCTGAACCACCGGCAATGCCTACAAGATACACAATATTACTCCAAACAGTTTGTAAAATTCACTTAGAGATAAGATAATGATAATATGTAGTTATCACAATAATTAGGATAATATTTACTTACTTTATTTAGGAACTTTAATGCGATTTAAGACACTTACACTTGTAATACTTTCGGCCCTTCTCTATTGTTTTGATTCATTATCTGCTCTTTCGAAGTCACCTACTCGTATTGCTATTTCATCAGCCCCATCTAATATAAGTTTCTTTTACGGTTCAGATGCAAACTCACAGAATATTAATCGTCTTGTTCATATAAGTTTGACTGACTTTAGTAGTAATATGACGTTCTTTTGTAGGTTATGTGAAAACTATTCCGAAAGAATGGATGGTCAAAAGCATATTATAAATTTTAAATTAAAGAAGAATGTTAAGTTTTGGGATGGAACTGTAGTAACTGCGGGAGATGTTGTTAATTCATGGCAATACATTGCTAAAAATGAAGTAATAAAGTCGAAATACCAAGCGAGCTTCTCAGCCATTGAGAGTATTAATATTAAAAATGACTTTGAAGTTGAATTGGTTTTTAAAGAATTTAATGTTGATAACCTTTCTAATTTGACACTTCTTAAAATTGTAAAGATTAATGATTCTGATATTGTTAACCCTATGCCTGCAGAAAAAATAATTGGAGCAGGAGACTACAAATTTAAAAAGATAAGTGAGCTTGAGATAGTTTTAGAGTCATTGGATAAACAAAGGCCAGACTTATCTTTTAAGGTGGTAAAAGACGAGACAACGCTTGCTTTAAAATTAATTAATAAGGAAATTGATCTGTCGCTGGCAAACATTTCTCCACGTAAGTACTTATGGCTTAAGGAGAATGTGAAAGGATTACAATTCATTCAGACAGAGGGAACTAACTATCAGTATATCGGTATAAATCATAAGAACGAATATTTAAAAGATAAAGATTTTAGAAGGGCACTGTCATTACTGATACCAAGAAAGAAAATTTCAAAATATAAATTAAAAGATACTGTTACATTATCTTCTAGCATGTTTTCAAAAGCGTTCTCAGACTTTTATCTCGGAGAACTCTTTGATGATTACAACCCTAAAGAAGCTTTAGAACTATTCACAAAGCTTGGTTACAAGAAGAATGAAGCAGGAGTATTGACTAAAAATGGAAAAGAGGTTGTTCTTACTTGGCGTGTTTCAAATAACAAAAGTGCAATTGAAACAGCTGAAAGTATAAAGACATTTTTTGAAGAAGCCGGACTTAGGGTTAATTTAATGGTTCAGGAGTGGGGGACCTTTATTCGTAATTATAAGACAGGAAATTTTGATATGGTGATGTCTCAGTGGGTTGGCTTTACTGGACCAGGACTTTTACGCTATATATTTCATAGTCAGACAATACCTCCAAATGGTGCAAATAGAGGTTTCTTTGTAAATGCAAAGTTTGATGAATTTGTTGATAAGGCGACATCTGAAATTAACTCAACTAAGCGAAATAATTACTATAAAGAAGCTCTAAAGATTTCAAATGAGCAATATTCGTATTTAAATCTATGGCATCCAAATATTATATGGATTGGTAGAAGTTGTTTACAAGGTGTAGAGGTTCAGCCTAATGGTAGTTTCTTATCTTTATTAAACTTGGTGGATAACTGTGGAAAATAAAAATTTTATTGAAGTCAAAGTACACTTTACTGTTGGAGATATTTCGCAGCTAGATGAAATCAATGCTCTTGCAATGAGTGATTATGCTTGTGATGGGGTTCAAGAGTTTAGTATTGATGAGCCTATTGTCGATGAGATCCTTGGAACTAGGGCTTACTCAGGTGGAGACGTTCCAGAAGATGTGATCGATGAAGTTAGCGATGTCGCTAGCGGGAAATATCTTAGTCTTGTATATTTTTTCTATCAATCAGATACGGCTTTAGATGATGCGAAGATTTTTAGAGAGTATTTAAAAACTAATGAGAAGGTAATTGATATTACTTTGGAAGAGAAAGCGTGGGAAGATTGGAATAAAGAGTGGAGGAAATTCTATAAACCAATTGTTGTCTCTGATGAACTCGTTATAGTGCCGGAGTGGCAAAAAGAAGAATCAAATCTGTCCGATGAAAGTTGCATTTATATCTATCCTGGAATGGGTTTTGGAACTGGTGAACACCAAACGACATATCTTTGTCTTAAACTTTTTATGGAAATTATATCTGAACTTCCTAAGGATTCTTCTTGTCTTGACTTTGGGTGTGGCTCGGGAATTTTAGGAATTGCAGCAATAAAGAAGCTCTCTATGCCAACACAGTTTTGTGATATTGATGAGCAGGCCCTTAACAATTGTTTACAAAATTTAGACCTTAATTTTGGAGGATGTGACCTTTCGGGAACTTCTTTGGTAAGCAGAAAGAAGTTTGTGTCTGATAAAAAATATGAACTCGTCTTTGCAAATATATTAGAAAATGTACTTATTCTCGAGAAAGGTGAATTGGTTAATTCTACAGCTGAGGGGGGATACTTAATTGTTTCGGGATTGCTTAATCATCAGGTTGAAAATATAGTTAAAGAATATAGTGAATTTAAAAAAATAGAAGTCGTATCAAAAGATGACTGGTCAGCAATTTTATTTAAAAAGATATGAGAGCAGCTTTTTTAGAGAATACTTTTACTGTTGATGATGTTGATAAAGTCTTCAAAATTGAGTCGGATCAAGCTAGGCACCTAATTAAAGTTATTAGAATTAAAAAGAATGAAAAGATTTTGATTCTTAATGGAAAGGGGAGTCGGGTAATTGCTTGTGTGATTCATGTCGATCGAAGAGAGTTAAGTGTTAAATTAGAAAGTGTAGATGTAGCTGTGGATAGCCGTAGGATTAGTCTTTTTCTTGGAATTCCCAAGAAAGAGGCATTTGAGAGTATTGTTAAAATGTCTTCTGAAATAGGTATTAAAGAAATATTCTTATACCGATCGAGATTCTCTCAGCAAGAGGTTGAAGTTAATGAGCGAGTTCTTAAAATTGAAGAAAGTGCGATGCTTCAAAGTAATAATCCATATAGAATGAAGTTCACCATCGTTGAAAATTACCGAGACGTCTTAAATCATTTTGACTTAGTTGTTAATTTCTCTACATTTACTAAAGGTGATCTTGTAGAAATTAACGCTCAAAATGTTCTTATGATGATTGGCCCTGAAGCCGGTTTTTGTGAGGATGAAGAAGACTCTTTTAATTCTCAACCTAATGTTGTTGTGTGCAAAATGAGCACTAATATTCTTCGGGCACCAACAGCTCTAGCTGTAGGTTCAGGTTACATACTTAGTAAGTTTTGATTGATGCTTTAAGTCTTTTGTGAGATTATATAAGTATCTATAACTTCATACTTGGATGGGCCATGGACAATCAAATTACTCATAACGAACCAAAAAGTAATGATTCTAATATTGTTTTTAATACAAGTGAGTTTAACCTTGATGAGTTCGATTTTAAGCCACTGAATGAAGGTTTAGGTTTTCACCAAGAAGAAAGAAGAAACGGTATACTTCCAACGAATAATAATAAAAATATTTCTGTTTCACGAAGCCACAGTGCAGTTAGAACATCTAGTTTAGGGATATCAAATCCAAAGGTCGCGGATAAGGGTATTCAGTCGATGAACGCTCTGTCAGCTTTTTATGAGGAAACTCAGCCTGAGCAAGTTGAAGTTGAATTAAAAAAGACACTTACTGAAGAGAGTTTTTATCAAGTTACATCCTCATCAAGACAATTTGGAGCATGGTTAGTTGATATTTCAGTTGTTACTCTTATGAGTATTTCACTACTTGGTCTGTTTGTCTTAGTCTCTGGACTTAAGGTTTCTCAGTTTTATCAAATAATTGGTCCTAATGACTTATTGATTTTTGGAGCAAGTGCATTTTCTATTTTTTACTTAAGCTATTTTTCTATTTTAGATTTACAGACAACTCCCGGTAAATCGATGTTTAAGATAAAACTTGTTAAGGAAAACAACCAACCAGTTAGTTTAAAAGACAGTTTTCTTCGTTCGTTTATTACTGTTATTTCTTTTGTTACTTTAGGTCTTCCTTGTATTATTGATTTTCAAGGAAAACTAACAGATACAAAAGTTGTAGATGATGTTTAATCTATCTTCATCTACAAAAGAGTTTCTAGCGAATAATAAAGGTAAGAAAATAGTTTTTACCAACGGATGTTTTGATATATTACATTCCGGGCATGTAGCTTATCTAAACGAAGCAAAGAAGCAAGGGGATCTCCTTGTTGTTGGTTTAAATTCAGACGATAGTATTAAAAGATTAAAGGGGCCAACTCGGCCGATTAATAAAGAAAAAGACCGAAAATATCTACTTGAAAACTTAAGGTGTATTGATTGTGTGGAAATCTTCACTGAAGATACTCCTTATGATTTGGTTCGCGCTATAGAACCAAATGTTCTTGTAAAGGGTGGAGATTGGCAAGTTGAACAGATCGTAGGGCATGATATTGTTTTGGCCAACGGTGGTGAAGTTAAAAGTTTACTCTTTGTTGAAGGTTACTCTACAACAAATATAATCTCTTCTGTGCAAGGGAAAGAGTAGATGTTTCTAACTCTTAATAATGAAGGCACAGGCTTTAATCAAGAATTAAAATCTTTTAAAGATTATGACTTTTTTTTTCTATCTTCTGATTTGTCTGGTGACTTTATTACTTTGTCGGATAAAGTTTCATTTAAGGTTTTTAATGACTGCTTAGCATGCTCATTAAAACGAAATAAGAGCGTATTTATATTAAATGACTCATCTCGATTCGATAAAGAGTGGATTGAGCTTATAAAGCAAAAGGATATTAAGCTTCACGAAGACTTTATTTATATTGGTGTCAATTTAAGAGAAAAACTTCTGGCCTTAACACCAACAGATTCAGAAAAAATCAGTCTTAAGGTTCTGTCCAATAATTATAGTCAGTTATAAATAACAGACTTAAGTGGTCGGTTATAAATACCTGATATTACGGCAAATTCTTCCATTTATTTCTCAAGTATATTTCCGAGTATCCGTTATGGTTATTACACGGCCCATGTGGGGTGGGCTTAAATTGTAGCAAACAAGGCTGTTTGTTCTAATCATTTTTACGGAGGAAGGTATATGTTTCGAGGAGATTAGTAATGGGTTTAAGAATTAACACAAATGTACAATCATTATCAGCACAAAGAAGTTTAGGAAAAGTTAAAGCGGATCAAGGAAATAACCTTGAGAAACTTGCTTCTGGAAGTAGAATTAACAAGGCATCTGATGATGCAGCTGGTTTAGCTATCAGTGAAAAGTTAAAAGCGAATATTAGAGGTTCTCAACAAGCGAAAAGAAATGCTGGAGATGGTATCTCAATGATTCAAACTGCTGAAGGTGGATTAAATGAAGTTTCAAATATCTTAGTTAGACTAAGAGAGTTATCAGTACAGGCAGCATCAGATACAATTGGTGACGCTGAAAGAAAGTTTTCTGATATGGAATTTCAAAATTTAGTTCAAGAAGTAGATAGAATTGCTGGATCGACTAAGTTTAACGGTAAAGAGTTGCTAAGTGGAGAAGGTGAAACAGCTGACTTTCAAATTGGTATTATGAATGATGACTTTAATGACAGAATTTCATACAGACCACAAGATTCGGCGGCTTCTGCAGATAGTATTGGAATTGGTGGATTAGCTGTATCGACGAAAGAAGATGCGCAGTCAAACCTAGAAGGTATTGACGGAGCGATTAATAAAATAAATGAGAATAGAGCAAACCTAGGTGCGCTACAAAACAGACTACAGTCTACTATCTCTAACTTAGATGTTAAGACAGAAAACTTAAGTGCTGCAAATTCTCGTATTAGAGACACTGATGTTGCACAAACATCATCTGAACTGACTAAAGCAAATATTCTAACTGCTTCGTCTACTTCGGTACTAGCGCAAGCTAATAGTTCTCAAAATGCAGCTCTAAAGCTAATTGGCTAAAAAGTGTATTAAACATTCATTTAAAAAGGAAGGCCTCGCAAGAGGCCTTTTTTTGTGCCTATACAAATACCATACCAAAAAAGTCAGCATCTAACCTATTGTAAATATTGATAAAATCAAACTAATTTAATTATTTCCGACCAAAAGGCTAAAGTATTTTGGCATGTGAACGATAAAGTTATTGTCTGACAAAAACAGTCGGACAGGCTTAAAGGGAAAAAAATATAACAGTATTTCTTAGGAGGAAATCATGGGTTTAAGAATCGCAACGAACATCGCTTCTCAAGCAGTTCAGAAAAATTTAAAAGAAGTTTCAAACGAAGGTCAAGCAAGTCTTGAAAAACTCTCTTCAGGTAAGAGAATTACAAAGGCCGCTGACGATGCAGCTGGACTAGCAATTGCTACTAACCTAGATGCACAAACAAAAGGTCTTAGACAGGCCACTAGAAATGCGAATGACGGTGTTTCTATGGTACAGACAGCGGAAGGTGGATTGAACGAAGTTTCAAACATTTTAGTCCGTCTTAGAGAGCTAACGGTTCAAGCATCATCTGATACAGTTGGTGATACTGAAAGAGGATTCCTAGATAAGGAATATCAACAGTTAACAACAGAAGTAGACAGAATTGCTGAATCAACAACATTTAACGGAACAAATCTTTTAAATGGAAATGGTAAAGGAACACTGGATATTCAGGTAGGTGCCTTTGCAGGAGATCAAAACAGAATTCAATTCGACTCAGATGCAACAAATGCAACAGCAGATGAGATAGGGGTCGGAGGAACATCAATTTCAGATAAGGGAGATGCCTTAAGTGCAATTGAAAATATAGATACAGCAATAAGTACAGTGTCGGGACAACGAGCGAACTTAGGTTCAATCCAGTCAAGACTACAGTCAACGGTAGCGAACTTAGAAGTTCAAACTATCAACCAGGATAACGCAAGATCAGTAATCCAAGATGTGGATGTAGCTGAAGAAACTGCAAAAATGGCATCATCAAATGTTGTAAAAAATGCAGCGGTATCATCATTGTCACAGGCAAATGCAATACCTAACTCAGCGTTAAGATTAATCGGATAATATTAAAAGTTAAGAAAATGTGGGTGATAAATTCACCCACACTTCCTAAGCCCTTAGGAGTGTAAAAACTCCGATTTAAGCCCAGATCCCTCCGGTTCCCACCGGGGGGAACTTTTAAGGCGCGAAGGAGAAGGCATGAACAACTTGAGAAATGAAGAAAATGATTCAAAAGTTAAAGATCTAATACTTGAAGCTTTTAAAAGTAAGTATGAGATTTATGCATGGGGATCATTTGGTGGAAGAGTTGTTAAGGCCGATTTAGAATTTAAGACAATTAAATTTAATCAAAAAAAAATCATATTAAGTCCAAAAAAAATAAGCAGAGCATATCTCGATGAATTAATCGGTGGAATTGGAAAAATAAATTTCGCAATACCTCAGATGTCTCTTCTTTTTGAATCAGAATTTCTTTCGTATGAAGATGATCTCACTATCGCTTTTCCAAAATACTATAAATTCTATGATAGAAGAAAATCTGAAAGAATCGATCCATTCTTTAACCTTTCGATAAAGTTTGAACATAACAAGGTTAGGTTTAATAAATCTTGTAATGATATAAGTATAGGTGGCATGTCTTTAGTTCTTTCAAAGAATGAAGTTAATAAATTCACTTTTGGAGATATTATTAAAGGTCTAGAGCTAACTTTTCCGATGAAAAATATTAAAGTAGATGCAAAAGTATCTAGCATGATAAAGCTAAATCCTTTTTCAAACGAAGAGAATCCATATGGAGCTGCTAGGCTCTCACTTACTTTTGAAGGTAATACGTCACTAATAAAGAAAGAGATATTGAAGATCATAAATGGACAGAAAAAGCTTGTTTGTGATATTGATTAAGTATGAAAATTTCTTCCATATCTGATGTTCACGTCAAAGTCTTAGATGATAATTCTTTTAAAATTCTAAGTAGTTTCTTTGCTCAAGAAATTGTTCAAAAATCTGATTATATAGTTCTAAATGGAGATATTTTTGACCTTTTACTAGGCACTAAGTCCCAATATATTGATAAATATGAATCTTTCTTTAAATTAATTGAGAAAGCTACTTCAATGGGAGCAACAGTAGTTTACCTAGAAGGTAATCACGACTTCTTTTTAGATAGAATGATATCATCTTCATACGAGAGATTTAATATTCCTAGAGATAAATTTATACATTGTCGGTCTGAATATCGTATTGAAGTAGATGGTGAAATTCTACTTTTTACTCATGGAGATGATGTCGAGATAGATAATATTGCGTATCAGAAATATAAAAGTAGAGTTAATAATAAGCTGATGAAATTTATTACGAGAAATATTTTACCATTCTCTTTGATTGAGTGGATAGGACAGAAAAGTTCAGATTACTCTAGAAGTAAGAACTCAAAACATTACGAGATGTCTTCTGAAGGACAAGAATTTGTTAAAGATAAATTTAGACAAAGTGCTCAAAAGTTTTTCAATGATAACAGAGATGTAAAAGGTCTTATTTGTGGGCACAGCCACAGTAAGGATTTATATAAATTAGATCATGGTAAATATTATATAAATAATGGCTACGCTCCAAGTAGCAAAAGCTTTATATATATTGATGAGCAAGGCCCTCGATTCATTGATCTAAATCTGGGCCATGTTTTGTAGATAAGACTCTCTTTGAGTAGCATCAATAACCTTAGTAAAAGAATATGTTCTCTTTGAGATTTCTTTCTTGTCGACATCAATCAATAAGTCTGAGAATTTTGCAATTTGTGGAAGGTGAGTTATGGCAATAACTTGAGAAGCCTGAGATACTTCCTTTAGTGCCTTACCAATCGTTACGGCTGTTTCCCCACCAATTCCTGTGTCAATCTCATCAAAAAGAAACACTGAAATAGTGTCTGACTGTGAAAGAATTTGTCTTAAAGATAATAAAATTCTTGAAAGTTCTCCGCCTGAAGCTATGTCCTTTATTCTAAAGTACCCTTCGCCTGAGTTTGTCTGGGCTATAAATGAGATACTAGTGCAACCGTTTGAACTAAGAACTTTTTGTTCAGAGCATTCTATTTTTATCGTAGCACCGGTCATTCTTAAAGATCTTACTTTCTTGGTGAGGTCGCTAGATAGTTTTTTTGATGCGCTCACTCTTGCTTGATGAAGTTTAGATGCTTCGTTCCAGCACTGTTCTTGTAGTGATCTTATCTCATCTTTTACATGTTTAATACGCGTGTCAGATGTTTCAATTCTATCAAATTCGTCTTTGAAGCCTCTGAAAATATCTTCAAGTTCTTTAGTTGAACAATTAAATTTTCTTTTCACTTTTTGATAAGCATCAAGCCTTTCTATTATTTCTTGTAGCTCATCTTCATCAGTAATGTCTTGATTCTTTTTTGATATAAAATATGAAATCTCTTCAATTGTTTCTACCGCTTCAATTAGACTCGAGTATTCAGACTCTGGTAGTAAATCATTTCTTTCTACTTTAGAAATAACACCTTTTAATAGTGATGTTATACTGTGATTGTTTTCACTTAATATATCTGAGGCTTCTTTATAACTTTGGGCCTTCTTTATTTCACTAAGTAGCTCATCTTTCTTAGCAATAAGAAATAACTCATCTTCTTCTGTAGGATCTAGACCCTCAAGTTCATTGATCTGAAAATCTAGATAATCTTTTCTTTGAAGAAGTGTTTTGCTTATTTCGGTTAATTCCTCTAGTTCATTTTGTCGTTCCTTTAACTTCGTATAAAGGCCGATGTATGTTTTTGAGTTATTACTGCTATAGTCGTCGACTAACTTTAATTGATAATCTTCGCTTAATAACTTTTGATTATCAAATTGTCCAACAAGGTCAACATATCTTTTAGATATAGAAGATAGGGTCGATAATGAACATTGTTGAAAATTAAGATATGCTTTGGATGAACCTTCTTGATTGATAATTCTTTTTACAATAATTTCATCTTCTTCAAAAGGATGGCCTATTTCCAAAAAGTAATCTTGTATTTCCTTATCTCCGCAGCTAAATACTGCTTCTACAGTTGAGAATATAGAACCCTTTCTAATAATTTTTTTATCAGCTCTCATTCCAAATACAAGCTGAAGAGCATCTAGAATTAAGCTCTTTCCTGATCCTGTTTCACCTACAATTGTGTTAAACGAGTCATTAAACTCGATTACTTGATTATCGAAAGTTGCAAAATTATTTAAGGTTAAAGACTTTAGTATAAGTTTATTTCTCATAAATTCTCTCTTTGCCCATGAGTAAGTTTTTCTTTTAGCGTATGAAAATATGTTCTGTCAGGGTTCTTGATAAATTTTGCGTAACTATTTTTCACTTTAGAAATTGTCACGATACAACCTTTGTCAATATCACATGCTTCTTGCCCATCTATCGTTAGAGTTAGGTGATCTTCTTGAATTGGAAACTTTATATCAATACTCTTGTTGTCTGGAATAACTAGTGGTCTATGATTTAAGCTATGAGGGCATATTGGAGTTAAGACAAGAGCGTTAACCTCGGGATGAATAATTGGTCCACCAGCGGCTAGTGAATATGCTGTTGAACCAATAGGAGTACTTATTATGAGACCATCTCCAGAGACATTATATATGAGTTCTGAATCACTTTCTGCTGTTAAGCTAAACATTCTTGAAATATTGTTCTTGTTTATTACAACATCGTTTATGAAGTTTGCTTTAAAAATAGATTTATTCTTTCGAGAAACCTCAACTTTATAGAGTTGAAGCTTTGAGATTTCGTAGTTCCCCTTAAGAGTCTTTGCGAGTTCGTCGAAATACTCGACTTTAGAAAACTCAGTTATAAAACCGAGTCTTCCCATATTAATACCAAAGATTGGAGGACTCTTTTTCTGACACTTTCTACTTATCCCTATTAAAGTACCATCTCCACCTAGTGTTATGATTAGGTCTAGTTTGTGGAATTCACTATGATCTTCAAAACTAACTTGTTTTGGAATTGTTTTAAAATACTTTTGGATGCGATTATGCTCAGTAGATAGGAATGTAACTGTTTTCTTTCTTCTTATTAACCATTCTGTAATATTAGGAATAATTGTTGTGAATTCTAGAACATTTCTAGGCTTTAGAAGTATACCTACATTTTTAATTACATTACTCACTTGTTCTCACTTTTTTATAAATATTTCAATTGCTTCTTGAATATCTTCAAAGGGTTTACTTAATACTTTGCAACCGTAGCTTTTAGCTTTTTCTAAAATTTGAGGAGAGCTATAGGCCGTCATAATGATAAATAAACTACTAATTTCTTCTATAGAATATTTTTTCTTAGATTCTTCAATAATATCGAAACCCGTAATATCTTGTAGCATAAGATCACAAATTATTCTGTCATAGTTATTATTAATTAACATATCGATTGCAAGTTTACCTGTTGAAGAGACGTCAACAGAGGCACCTTTCTTTTCTAGGAGCTTCTTTAGTGACTTCTGAATTAGCAACTCATCTTCAATTACAAGAATTTGCATAGTTATCCTCTATAGGGAGGGTGAATATTACAATAGTACCACATTCGTCCCTATCTATAATTTCAATTTTTCCATGCAGTTTGTCAATTAAGTTTGCGCAGATTGATAGTCCAAGGCCTGTACCCTTAGATTTTGAGGTGTAGAAAGCATCAAAAACTTTAGATTTGTACTTGTCTGGTATACCAGGGCCAGTATCCGAGATAGATATCTCTATTTCTTCTAGTCGCTTAATTATGCTGATATCAATCTTATTGGTACTGAGATTTGTTCCACTAGATTTTATGGCCTGAGAACTGTTGATAACGAGGTTAAATATAATTTGACTTAGCCACGTAGGATTGGAATTAATAATATAGTCTTTTTCTACTTGAAAGTTGTAAAAGTCGATTTTCTTAGGAATCTGTTTACTTTCACTCTTGGTGAGTAATATTGTCTCTTTAATAACATCGGAAATGTTAAATTCTTCGAAGATATTCTCTTCTCTATAAAGCTTGGAGAAATTGTCGATAATTGTTTGGCACCTATTACTATTGATAGAGATATCATTAACTGTCGTTTTGAATTCGTCATCACCATCTTCAAGTAGGAGAAGATCAGAGGCCATCTTTAATCCAAACAAGGGATTACTAAGTTCATGTTTTAACGTATTAAGCAATTCACCTAATAGACTTATTCTTTGATGGTGATAAATATCTGAAGTATCTTTTTGTTGAGTCTTATATAACTCTACGAGCTTTTTTTCGTTAACGTCTATGTACTTGTCGGCCTCTTCTTGCTCAAGAAGCTCTATCTCACGCGCTGAAATATTTAATGGATTTTCGTCTAAAAATACTGGGTGTGGATAGTGTTGAATAAAAGAAGAATATAGTTCAGATCTTTGTTTCTCAAGAGAAGTTAGTAGTATGTCTTGAACCACGTCAGAGATAAAACTCATTGATGAATTAAAAAGTCCAATTTCTATGTCGGATGGTGGTAAGAAGTCATTTCTTGAAATGAATATAAGTATTGAGTGTTTTGACAATTCAATTTCTTTGGCCAGAAATGTTCCCACTACTCCAATGTCTGTTTCAAGTAGAGAAGATTGATCAAATAATTTGTTCTTACTCTTCTTAACGAGATTGAATATCTTACTAAAATTTGTAACTAGAATTTCTTTCTGGGTCGGACCTAATGTTTCATCATAACAATAGGCTGAAATACTAGGACTCCCCTTTTGATGTATCATTATCTGGCAAGATGAATAGGACTTATATAATTTTGATTTTAAAATATATTCTGGAAGCTCTTTAGTACTAGAAATCTTTTTAGACTGACTAATCATATATGTTTTAAATTCTAATATTTCGTAAAGACTTCTTATGTTGTTAGACGTCACTTTCCGTAAGTGATTTACCTTGAGAGATTTTTTCTTTGTAAATCCTTTGAATTCATCTTTTTGTAAATCTTCATTAGATCTAATTAGCTGATATATAGTTTTATAAAATGTTGAAGATGACGTTTTAAATAAAGGCTTTCCTAGGATTGAATTCCCTTGAAATACTTCAAAAGTTCCTTTTGTACAGTGAATAGAATAGTCAGAGTTTAATGGAGTTTGAGAAAGAGTAATATTCTCGGCAGGTTTAAATATACCTGCCTGAATACTATCTGAGATATAGAGTTTTAAAGGTCTCTTAATTTTTTTAGTTCTGGTATTGCCTTTATTTTCCACTGTGTCAGATTATCTGTTAGTTCATATTCTAGCAAGTCGTTCAACATTATAATGTCGTTTTTTTCTTTAGCAGGAACTAGGGCTTTCATTATTGATAACAAGTGGATTTCTAAGTTTTGAAATGTAGTACTTGTTTGTAAATGCTGAGTATGTCTTTTTCTAATTGTTTTATAAATTCTGGACATTAATTGCACAAAGAGGTCCATGATTTCAATAACTTCTCCAAAAAGTACATTTGCTTCATTCATTTTGTTTTCATTTTGATACTCTGTAAGCATCTCAATTTTTTTGATAATTGTGTCGATGTATGATGAGCAATCAGCAAGTGCATCAAAAGCAAGTTCGTAACTACTTGTAGTCGTAAAATTTATGTCGTTGTACTGTTGAGCAGACTCAGACATTATTTCTTGTTCTTCTTCGTAGGATAGTTGTTTACCATTAATATCAACGGAGGTAATGACTTCATCAGAATGAAGGATTTCATTTAGCACAAACTCCATAACGTCATTTACACTAAAGTTTTTGTCTGAGTTTTTTACGAGCTTATTATTAACTGTTACTGACGTCATTTTTTCCTACCTTGGATTTATAGTGCTTAGATTAGTTTTTTCTTTTTGTTTAGATGTTAAAGTCTTTTCACATAGATCATATATAATACTGCATAAGTTCGAGAGATCATTAAAAGCATAGAATGAACTCTCTGTAAGCTTTACTAGGTTATCACCATGCAAGTTTGCTTTTGAGATCTTTGCGAAATTTGTTACAGGTGTTAGTTGAGGATAAGTTTGAGCAATTAAATCACTAAGCTTGTCTACCTCGTCAACTTTGTTTGAAAAGCTCTTTATTTTTTGAATGTCAGGAGTCTTTGATGAAATTTCTTCTAAAATGTAGCGAGAGTATTTCTTACCAAATTCACACAATTCATAAAATTGATGAAGTCCTTTCATATCTGTCATTATTTGTTGATGTGTTTTATCTGAAATAATAGGCAAGTCTTGTTTGACTTCGATTCCGTTGAATAAATATGCCCAAGCTAATCTGTAGAAGCTGGCGGTGGTGTCTAAGTAGTTAGATTCATCTTTTGTGATGGACTTAAGTATGTAAACACCAGACTCATTAAACTCAGATTTTCTAATGTTAATAGAGTTTAAGTGAAAGTGAGAAAGCTTTTCTTTTAGGGCCTCTTCAGTTACTTCTTTTCCATTAGCGACTAAGTTTAAAACTTCATTTATTGTTTGAAATGGAATGTCTGCATGACACTGATAGAAGTCACATTTTGTATCAGGTTTACAAGGAAAACACTTTGTTTGTGGTGATAAATTGTAAACACCCTCGATATATGGAGTTGTCTCATGTGGTCTAACGGGCCCAATACTAACGGTGATTATTGGGATCTGTTGTAAAGAAGCTAAGTGACTAACCATTGAGTCGTGTCCAATAAAGCATGTGTCGCTATCCATTGACTCTTTGAGTTCGTTTATTGACAACTTTGCGCAATCTACATGAATTCTATCTAGATAGTCTTTTAACAAAGGGTTTTTTATTATTTTATCACAGCACTCTAGGTCGGACTTTGCTCCGACTATATGAACTGCCTTGTCTGTATTATCTTTTAAGAATTTAAAAATGATTTCAACCCACTTTGATTCACTCCATTTCTTCTTTGGATCACTGGCGAATGGATGAATAATTAGTTTCTTTTTTACAGAGTTTTTTACTTTGTTTTTAGTGGTTGAAGTTAAGTCTACGCCAACAATAAAGTTGAAAAGATCAACAAGAGAGTATGGGTTCTGATTTGTTTCTAGAACATTTGCATATAAATACTGTGACCATTTGTCATTGATTACAATATTTGCATTGGTGTCATAGTGTGGACCAATTTTATGTTGAGCATTTATTAGGGACATCAGATAGTTTGCACTTTTTGAGTAGGAAAGATTTATACAAACTTCAATATTATTTAAGTTAATTTTTGATCTAAGTGCTTCAATATTTGTAAGAGTATTCTCAAGATTAGTCGTTTGACTCGATAGTGTCAGGTCATTTAGATCAACAGTTATGCACTCATCAAATACACTGTCGATAATTTTTTTCAGTGGAGTAGCAAATTGCTTTCTAGCGATAAGAAGTAGTCTGTACTTTTCTCCGTGGACATAGCGTAGACCTTGGGCCATTTGAACTGTCTGGATAATATCACCAAGTCGTAGTATTTGTACTAGTGCTATTGTTTTCTTTACTTCCTGTGGAGGTACTTCAATATCTGTCGAATTTTTAACTGCTGACATTTCCTTCCTCCTCTAAAAGTGATGCAAGGAATAGAACTTTTAGCTCTTCTGATGACAAAGGTTTACCTGTCGAAGCAGATTTCTTTATGTCCTCAATTTTATCAACAATTTCTTTCGCAAAGTTACTCATACGCCTTCCTTGGCATTGTAATTATAGTGATTGAATAGGCCTAGTGCTTTTGTTTTCGATAACCGAAGCAGCATCCTGCAGCCTTGAGCTTTCTTCAACTGTTTTTAACACTTCATATACTTTCTGTAATTCGCCTTTCATTTTATAAAGTTGGGCCTCAACTTCTTTTACAGACTCAGATAAGTTAGTAGAAATTAGTGCTTCTAGCCTTGCTCTAAGAAAGAGTGTAGGTATTGCAGTAATAGTTACATCAGAGCAGTGTTCTAATAGCAGGCCTAGTGAAGCGATAAAGTCTTTAGTTTTAGACTTACTTTCAGTCATTTGGATTAATGATCTTATTGTTCCTAGAAGATCTTTTGTAACATTTGTTACAGCTTCTTTTTCGTTAGCAAGCCATCTTTTGAATTGATCTCCTTTCAAATCTAAGATCATCTCTACAAAAGAATCTGTTGGCCTCTCTGTTAGGGTTTTAGTTAGGAACATTCTAGAAGCAATTCTTTGTGCCTCTATGATATTGTTTACACTTCCTTTAACTGAAAAATATGAAACACCTAGATCATCATGGTAAGGTCTGTACAAAGTTAGGCCTTCTGATATTTCAGTACTATCAAGGGATTTAATATTAAGTAGTAAAAGTGTTGAGTTGAGTATGTCTGAAGCAGTAATCTTTACTTCAGTATCATCTTTTGAGAAATTTCTATCTTCTAGTGACTTTGTAAGTATTAGAGACTGATCGTTGATGGACCCTTGCTTAAGAAAAGGAGATGCTCCGAGACTTACTTCTAGACACGGAGTATCTACTAGGTCCGATAAATGCTTTATCGCAGTGTCAGGAGTTATAATTGCATCTAGATTCATAACCACACTAGTTAGTGCGTGAAAGTCTGATTCAACCGAAACAAGCTTCCCTGAGAATGATTCATTGATTCTATTTGCAATTGTTCTTTCTGAATCAGTTGGGGCAATTAGAAGCATAGGAGTAATGTCATTATCAATAAGCAACTGAATTGTTTCTATTAAAATGTTTTCTGGAATGTTTTTCGATTTTTCGCTTGTAACAAGTTGGAGACCAATAACTTTTTTGCTCTTTCCATCTTGCCCTTTTCTAAGGAATGAAATGTTTTTAAATGCATTTTCATTATGGTTTGCGCTAGTTTTCAGTTTAAGCCCGTCTTTGTTTATCTTAACACCTACCATACTGTGATATATGTCGTTAAAATGAATAGGAGAGAAGTCTAGTTCAGTGAGAACATCGTTAAAAAGAATTTCCCAATCATTAGAGTAATTGTTTCGCATTGTTTTTGAAAATGTTAACCCTAGTTTTTCTTTTGAATTTAAAAGTGTGCAAAGATGAGTTGAAACTCTGTC
This sequence comes from Halobacteriovorax sp. HLS, assembly GCF_004006665.1. Classification (NCBI taxonomy): domain Bacteria; kingdom Pseudomonadati; phylum Bdellovibrionota; class Bacteriovoracia; order Bacteriovoracales; family Halobacteriovoraceae; genus Halobacteriovorax; species Halobacteriovorax sp. HLS. Next base: position 134,913 of record NZ_QOCL01000002.1, on the reverse strand, counting down.
GTTAGAGTAGTTTATTACTTGATCCCAGCTAATAGTATTAAACTCTTTAATATCTTTGTAGAACTCTTCGATCGCATACCCATCATTGAAAATATTACTCTTGGTTAGAGTAATTATTTTTTTTCTATCTATTGTGTAAACATTAGTTACACCTTGAAGGTTTAGTGCAACCTTTTCAAACTCTTTATATACTAGAAGCGATATATCCCACCCATTCTCTTTAACCATCGAGTTGATGAGGTTTTCGCATGAATAGATGTCACCAAATCTTCTTAGATTAACAAGTAATACTTTTTTCATTATTTATTTCCTTCTTCGAGGGCGAGTGATCCCTTAATCATTTCATTATATGCTAGAAAGAAGTGATCTGTTTGATCTAGATCTTCTTTTCTATTTTGAACCGATTCATTTATTGCACTAACAATGTCTCTGTCCTGGTTTAATCTTTTAAGGTTGTCTCTGAGAACTACAGATTCAATATATTCATCGAAACTTCTCACACTCTTTGGAGCTTGGTACGAAAGAAGGTTTTTGTAGTAATCTTCATATAGATTGAAGCTTGCTGGATGAGCTATGATTCCTGGCTTTGTGAGTAGGTAATTTACAAGTTCTCTGTTTTTATATAATTCTTTTATCTCATAACCTGCATATATAGAAAGGTTACTGTCGCTTAGTTCATTATATTCGAGGTAATCTCTATAAACTTTTTCATTTGGTTCAATAACTATTATCTTATAATTTGTTCCCCATTTTTCTTTAAGAGATACGATGGCCTCGCTTACATGGTATCCAAAACCCAGACCTAGAATTAGTATTTCATTCTTTGCAGAGATCAACTTTTTATTCTTAGCTATAAACCCTACGGCCTCTCTAACAGGGTTGTAGATTGAATGAATATGTACATCATTTACAACTGGAACTTTGTGTTCAGTTTTGGCAACCTTGATTTCATACTTATATAAAGAAGTATTTTCCATGGAGAATTCCTTGGCTGTAGATAGATATTTAGAATTTTCAATAATAGAATTATTAGACACGTTGATTACCTCTTCCTTAAGGTTATTTGTGAAATATATAGAGAACCAAATCCTAGTTCTCTCGCCCCTATATTTCACCATGTCTACGGATTTTCGTCAATCAGAATATAAAAAATAGTCGATTAACACTGGGTCCCATAAGGAGTTGTAATCTATGGGAACCAGCTTAAATTAAGGTTATTTTTTGGTATTATTAAGGTTGTATCCTTTGAACTGTTGGCGTGACTTAAATATCGTACCAATCTCCTTGGTTGTTTCTAATTTTTGGGCTTCAAGGATCTCAAATGACTTTACATCAATTGCTTCAACTTCTTGTGCCCATAAAGATAGGTCACTTTGCCAAGCTTTGAGTATTGAAATTATCTCTTGAGTGATTTCCTCGGGCTTGAGAGTTGCTACCATATTTTCGATTTCCGACTGGAACTTCTCTAGGATATTGATCACTCTTTCTCTATTGTCAGCTTCAAAGTTTACAAGATTGATATCGCCACGAGTTGTTGCAATATACATTTCATGTGTCATTTTTAGACTACTATCCAATAGAGATGTATGTCTCATTAGGAGATTGTAAATTCTACTTATCATTAGGCACCATTTCCTTCTGCTGCGCTCTCTTTACGGAGCGATTTGATTGCTTGTCCCCATCCCTCATAAAGAGTATTGAGTACATTGAGAACACCATTTAATGGTTCGGCCTCAATTTTAATATTGGCCTGTGTGCTAGAAAATAGAATGAAGTCATATAAAGATGATAGTTCTTTTGCAATATCTCCTCCTACTTCAAAGTCAAGACTGTTATTTAGCTCGATAACTATGTCTTGTAGTTTTCCAATATATTCACCTTTGGCAGGGATATTCCTTTGCTCAATAGCTTCAATTGCCTTCTTGCAATTCTTTATAGCTGCTTGATAGAGCATCAGTAGAATTTGTTCCTTGCTTGCCGTGTGAATCGACGTCTTTTTATAAGCTCCTAAACCATAACTCATAACCACCTCCTAATGGTTAACCAAGTTGCTGTACTGGATCTGGTCCAGCAGCACCTAGAGCACTTACTCCAGCACCTTGGCTTTTCATTCTTGCAATAGTTCCTTCGAGCCTTGCAAATTTATCTTTTAAATTTTTTTCTTTTTGTTCAATTCTTCTTTCTTTATCAACTATTCTTCTGTCAATTTGATCTATGTTTGTATCAAGAGATCTCTTTCTTGATTGAAGTAACCCATTTGGAAACTGTAGAGCAGTTTTAACAGTATTATTTAGATGGTCTACAAACCCTGGAGATTTTCCTTCTTCTCCAAAGTATCCAGTTAATATCTGAGAGACCATTTTGTAGTCTTTTGATACAAAGTTCCCGAGGACTTCACTATCAAGTTTTAATAAACCATCTCTTTGAAACTTAATTCCTAAATCACTTAATCTCTTGTAGCCTTTTTCAGTTTTTATATCTTGGAATATAGTAGCTCTAAGTCTACTTTCCAGTGATTGCAAAATACTGTCACCACCAAGGGTTCTAGAGGTATCAGTGTTCTCGTCCATTTGGTTTTGAGTTTTAATAAATTGAAGTACGCCATTGATACTTGTAACTATATCTTCAACTTTGCCTGCAACAGCTTGTGAATCTTCTGTAACCGTTAGTGAGAATTCTTCGCCAGGTTTTGCTTTTTTTAAATCAATTGTTAGGCCTGGAATAAGTTCCGAAGCTTTATTTTCTGGTAGTTCGATGTCAAATCCATCTAATTTAATTTTGGCATCATGGGCCTCTCTTTCAAATTCTAGATAGAGGTCGTTCTCACCATCTACGAAGTAGAAATATGGAAACTCAGCTCTTTTTTCATCACCTGTATCTTCAAGAGATAGAATCATTCTCCATGGCTCATCTCCACCACTACCGTCGTTGATGACAGATGCTCTTAGGCCATTGTCGCTATCTTTATTAATCATCTTGGCTAGACTATTTAGTGATGAGTTGTCACTGTCTACATATAACTCTTTGCTATCTCCATTTGGTAGATAGTATTGAATAAATCCAACACCAACGTAACTTTCATCTGGGTCTTCAAACCCGGAAGTCATAGCTGAAGACTTTTGAGAGAGTTGTGTAACTTCTAGTTGGTAGGTTCCAGGCTGAGCAATATTCTTATCTGCACTAACTCCAATTATGTCATCGTTAGTTTGTACTTTAAGCTCTCTTAGTGATCTGGCGTTACCATTTTTAAGGACTTCACCTTTAACACCTTCCATGAGCTTGATTAGTTCACCAACAAGCGCCTTCTTGTCAGAGATTTTACCTTTTCTTTCATCCATTTTTTGCAAAGGAATTCGCTCAGCAGCGACAATCTGCTTAACTATATCTTTTGGAAGCCCTGTATTTATGGAGCCAAAAGAAATACTCAAATCTTCCTCCTGAAGTGCCTAAACCCTCTTCCTGAGAGCCTGGATAAACCCTCTATATATTATCACAGCAGTGCTTTGGTGCAATGTGACGCGATGTGGGGGCATTATTTTCTATGGGTAATACTTGAGTGATGCGCTCAGGATTGAGTGATAAATACTTAAAATAGCTTTATAGAAATTATATAATGGCTTAAACTAAAAAAGGCCAGATTGGGGATCTGGCCATTTCGAGTGAGTAATAATTCTAAACCTTGTTAATGGGTAGTTAACAAGTGTTGTACTAAATTGATCGGATATTATGGCAAATACTTTAGAAAAAAAGTCAGGAATACTGTTTTTAAAATCGAAATTCTTTATATATCGGCTAGTTAGTTATTTCTCTTTCTTGCTCATTCCTGTGTATGTTCAGAAGTCATTAGATATTCGACCTGTTTATCAAGTTTTTATGATGCTTTTTTATAGTGGATTTATAATGAGTCAGTGGTTCTTTCTGGGTAAGGAGATTGATCACCGATTAAAAATCTACTTCAGGGTAAACTCTTCAATTGATAGAGTTGTCTATCGCCTATTTTTGGGTCTGTTCTTCTTCATTCTTGTTTTTAATCTTGTTTATCTACTGCCCTCAAAATGGATTTATAATGTTTTTTGGATTATTTGGGGGGTTCTTGGTCTTTTCTATTCTTGGCCAACGAGAGGAAAAATAATTCAGGAATCTGTTACTACTAACTTTTCCGAGTTTAAGTATCTTGATAGTTTTGAGAAAACAATTGTGTCACTAGTTGTTCTTATGGTTGCAGTTACAATCCCTGCACTGCCTGAGTTAGTTCAAAAAGAAGCTCTCATTTTATATTTTGATCCTGCACAACATTTAAGTCCAATGTTTTGGAACTTTCTCACGGTCACGTACTATCCTTTTAAGAACTACCCTACGCTATTTAAAATTGCTTGGAGTAGTTACTTTTATGTTGTAAATATTTGCTTATACCTACTTACCTTTTATGCATTTGCAAGATTCTTTATTTCCAGAAGACTTTCTCTGCTCGGTGTCTTTGCTATTATATCTTCATGGAGTGTCTCAAAAATCTTGGTTAGTGATTATGGAGCAATACTCTTTGAGTCTTATTCAATACTTTGGATCTGGGGCCTTCTATGGGTTACCAAGAGTTCAACCTATAGAACGGGATTATTTCTTGGTTTATTAGGCTTTTATGGTGCTCTGTTAAATCAAAGCTATGCCCTACTTTCTATCTTACAGGTTCTTGTTTTGATTTTTTATTTTTTAAAAGATAAGACGGATTGGTTCAAAAGGCAGTTGTTAAAGTACGCTTCTTTCGGCCTTGCGCTAATGGTTTTAGTGGTCATATTTAACTTTAGCTTGGTTGCAGATATTGAACCAAGTGGAATAGATTTCATCTCTAATATTAAAACACTAATTGATAGAAAAGCATTCTATACATTGTCTTTTTTCGGTGTACTTATTGTACTTTTGAAAAGAACAACTCCCCGATTGAGATCATTAACAGCACTTCACTTTGATAAAGTTCGAATTGATGAGTTCAACATTGGGCTTTTTATTCTTTTTAGTTTTGGTATTGTTATTAACGGACTTACGTTACAGGGATTTTCTCTACTGTGGATTATTGCTTTTTTTAGCTTAATACCACTAGAGGTTGTTTTTCTTCAAATTTCGAGATTAAGATCTAGTAGGAATATGATCTATTTAATTTACATTTTAATTTGTCTTCTTGATTCTCACTTTGAGGGTAGATTTAAGATATTTTTAAAATTATTTCATAGATAGACTAATCTTATTATATAATTGAAGTTGTATGATATAATTTATTTGAGTCGATAAGCATTGGAAAAGGAGTTTCTATGTTTAAGTCCAGTCTCACGAATGTTCTCTATCAAGATTTTTTAACCTCTTTTAACCTAAGAAGAGATGAAATCGAATCCTACCCCTTTGTTTATGTCGACCCCGAAACTGGTGAAGTTCGCTTGCTAACGAGTATGTCATTTGATGATGAAGGTGACCTATTTGCAAGCACGATGGCTTCCCACGGAGAGATGGAAGTCTTATCTACTGGGGAGTAGATTTAGCTTTAAATGGCCATTTAAACTAGTTTAAATGAATTCTAGTGGTGTCGTTTGGATACCTTTTGAATTTAATTCAACCTTTAGATTGTAAGGTTTTCAATAATATTCTTAAGTTTTAGGGAATCTTGTTAATGTTATAAAATTTAAGAAAGCAACTTTTAAAATGTGTAATTTTGTGGATAACTTGAATAAATTTGTGGATACATTCTTGTGCAGGTAATCGTATTGTTTCAATGTGTTAAAAATAGTTAGGTAAAACGTTGAAAACACGACTTTCTAAAGAGATATTAATTAGTAAAGTTTAATTGAGCAAAGTAGTATATTATTGTGGATAACTCTTACGTTTTTGTGAGTAAAACAAAGTTGTCAACTAAATATTTCGCATTTTTTAGATATTTTTTAGAACTTTGTTAAGGTAAGACTATTGTAATATATTAAGTTGAGCTTAATGTTTTATTAAGGAATAGGTTAAATGATTAGAAGCGAAAAGCTTAATTTATTAAGATCTGGTGTGAATAAGATTGTAAGAGAAGTTATAAACCCCGAGTCTTTATCGGAGTCTCTGCAAATTGAAAAGAAGTCAGATCGCTCTATTGTTACGCGTGTAGATAAGGAAATTTCTAAACTCATTGAAATTGAGTTGGAGCATCTTGTTAAAAATGAGGGGTTTCACTTTTTCAGTGAAGAAAATATGGTGAGCTTCGGATTTCCCTCAATAATCTTGGATCCAATAGATGGGACAAGAGAGTTAGCAAAGGGATTAGGTGAGTGTGTTGTCTCTTTGGCCGTAATGACTAGTAGTAATGAAGGCTTTTCGTGGATATATAACCCCTTTACTGGCTTTGAAATCTCTTCGAAGGACGCATTCTGTGAGCCTGTTAGCTTTAATGAAGATAGATTGTTTGGCCTTGTTTCTCGAACAGATTACTCAAAGGGCATTTTCTCTGATTTATCTTTAGATAGTTCGATAGTTGTTGAACCGAGAGGAAGTATCGCTTTTAAGCTTGCGCTACTTGCAAGTGGAGCTTGTGACTTTGTCTATTCTAAAACTCCTAAAAGTGTCTGGGATATAGCCGCAGGTACGTTACTTTGTTGGGATAGAAAGATTAAGTTATTTCAATCTGGCGCTGAAGTTAAGAGATTAGACTCTGTCAAAATTGATGGTGAGCTTATATGGTGTCGGGAAAAAGATTTAGCACGATTACAAAGTTCACTTTTGAAATAAATTCTCTAAAGAATACGTTCTAATTGAGCTTTTAGCAGTGAAAAGTTATTTCTCCATTTAGGAGGACTAATGAACTTACTATATAACTCATCTGTTCCAATCCTTATTAAAGGGGAGTCTGGGACTGGTAAAACTATTCTTGCAAGAAAAATTCATACCAATTCAAATAGAAAAGAACTTCCGTTTGTGAAGTGTGATGTTGCCGGCCTAAGTGATAACCTATTTAGTAGCGAACTTTTTGGTCATGAGAAGGGAGCATTTACTGGGGCCGATAAATATAAGCAAGGGTATTGTGACATAGTAGGTGATGGAACATTGTTTTTAGATGAAATCGGAGAACTAAGTCTAATTCAGCAGAAGAGACTTTTATCACTTTTAGATGAAAGTATGTACAGCGCTGTAGGCTCATATAAGAGAAAGCGCTTCTATGGACGAGTCATCTTTGCAACACATAGAGACCTAGAAGAAATGGTTCGCAACGGAAAGTTTAGAGAGGACTTATACTTTAGAATGGGGGTTAATCCAATTCAGCTTAAACCATTCTGGAGAAGAGCCTATAAAGAAAAGCAAATGATTATTCAAAGAAAAATAAACGAAGTTTGCGATACCTATAATTTAAATGGGTGTGAAGTTTCTAACGAAGCATTACTTATACTTACTTCATATGAATGGCCTGGAAACTTTAGAGAGATAGAGAAGACTATAGAGTTTTTAATTCTCAAAGGAAATGGATCAAAGATTGAAAAGAGCTCTTTACCACCTCATATGACACAAGTAAGTAGAGAGGGTGGCCTCTTCCGTAGTCAAGTAGAGTTGTTTGAGAGCAAGATAATACTTAAGGAGCTAGCTTCTAATAATCATGGAGTAAATAAGACCTCAAAATCATTAGGAATCTCAAAGACAACGCTCATTGCAAAAATGCGTAAATATGGTATTACTGTGCATCAATTTAAAGAAAGTATAAAAATAGCGGCATAGCTGCTGATGCATGAGGTTGTGATGAATTTCAAAGTTAAGGATCACTATTTTAAGAAAGCTAAGAAAGAGGATTTTCTTGCTAGAAGTGTTTATAAGTTAGAAGAAATTGATCAAAAGTTCAAAGTTATAAACAAAGGTAACACGGTAGTTGATTTTGGATATCACCCAGGTTCTTGGACTCAATACACAAGTCGAAAAGTAGGTGAGGATGGGAAGGTCGTAGGTATTGACATTAGACCGTTAAACAAAAAACTTCTCCACATTAAAAATATAACACTTTTTGAACAAGATATTTTTGAAGTTCAAGAAACTTCTCAACTAGGTGTAGATCATAAGTTTGATGTTGTTATTTCTGATATGGCACCTAATACAACTGGGATACGCTCAGTTGATCAAGATAGAAGTTTAAACTTAGTTGAAAAAGTATTTGAGGTTCTACCTGTTTTCTTAAAAGAAAATGGAAATCTTGTAATCAAAGTTTTTGATAGTAACCAGGCCCAAAAGTTCCTTAAAGACCAGAAAGGTTTGTTTAAACAGTATGATTTTCTTAAGCCCAAGTCGACACGTTCAATCAGTAAAGAATTTTTTGTCATTGGTCGTGGATATAAGGCATAATAAGTAGATATGAAATATATACTAAACAAAAAAAGCTTTTATTTATTCCTTTTTCTAACTGTTGTTGCTGCGGGATTTGGTTTTAATCAATCTTGGAAAGAGCACAAGGCCGAAAAAAAACGTAATGAGATGATAAGTAAGCGCTCAGTTATAAAGCAAACTTTAAGTCAATCGTTCAATTTTGAAAGATCAACGTTCCCCAAAAAAATAGAGTTAAATGATAATTCAGTGTCGGTTGAATACTCAATGAATGAACAGCTGACAGAACATATTAAGAGACTCTTGAAGAGGTATCGATCAGATTATTCTTCAGTGATTGTTATTGATAATGAAACTGGTTACATTCTTTCAGCGGTTGGTTACGAGAGAAAAGATAATAACTTTAATATATCTCTTCCTTTTAGCTCAACACACCCATCAGCTTCACTTTTTAAAATTATAACGACAGCAGACTTAATCGAGAAATCTAATTTATCAAATGATTCTGTCTTCAAGTTTAGAGGAAGAGGGACTACTCTTTATAAGTATCAGTTAAAAGATAAAAAGAGTCGATGGCAAAGAAATCAGACATTGGCTAAAGCATTTGCTTATTCAAATAATGTAATCTTCGGAAAGGCTGCAATAAATGAATCAAGTTCAGAAAGGCTTTTTGATATGGCCTCTGACTTTGGCTTTAACGAAAAGCTAATGGAAGAGATTAACTTGTCTAAGTCATCTTTTGAAATCTCAGAAACCGAGTATGAATTAGCTGAAAAAGCATCGGGATTTAATTCGGAAACAATGATCTCTCCTATTCATGCGGCAGTACTTTCTTCTGTAGTTGCTAATGATGGTGTTTTGAATTATCCAAGATTTGTTACACAAGTTACGGACTTAACTACAAATAAACCAATTTGGACACCACAACTTAAAACAAAGAGAGTTATGGAAGTTGGAACGGCTAGGCAGATGCAGGACTTAATGGGTTTAACTGTTAAGATTGGGACGGCCAGAGGCCCATTTAGAAGACTTAATAGAAAATTGAAAAAGGAATTATTGGTCGGAGGGAAAACAGGCTCTATTACCGGTGGTGTTCCTTATGGAAAAAGAGATTGGTTTACATCCTATGCAATGCCTGTCAATTCTTCCTTAGGGAAAGGAATTTCTGTTGCTGTTATGAATATTAATGTTAAGAAGTGGTACGTAAAATCAACTTATCTTGCAAAAAATATAATTGAATACTACTTTAAGAAAGTTAATCCTTTAAATGACAACCTTACTAAGGCTAAGAATAAAGAATTAGATAAGGATACTTAGTGGAAGATCTTGGTTTTGAGGAGGCAAAGGCACCTCGTAAAAACAATCGAATTGTAAAAGAGTTGGTTTTAATCGTTACAATAATCTTTGTAATTATGGTTTTTCGCTCTTCACTCTTTGAGCCTTATAGAATACCTACAGGCTCTATGATTCCTACTCTAAAAATTGGTGATTACATAATTGTTAATAAGTTTGCCTATGGCGCAAAACTACCTTTTAGTGACTTTACTCTAGGTGATATTAATTTAAATCCAAAGTACTTAACGAAGCAAGAATTACCTAAGCGTGGAGATATAATAGTATTTAAATTTCCGAAAGACCCTTCAATAAATTATATAAAGAGAGTTGTTGGTTTACCGGGTGATACTATTGAAATTAAAGATAAAGTTTTATACCTAAATGATGTTCAAATTAAAACTCTACCAATTAAGGGTGATAAATACCTTGTAGATATGAATAAAAAATATAAGAAATATAAGTTGAACTTTTTTGAAGAATACTTTGGCGAAATTCCACATATTATACAGCAAGATAGTGATAATTATTATTCAAAAGATAAGGATAAGATTACCGTTAAGCCTGGCCATGTATATGTTATGGGCGATAATCGCGACTTTTCATTTGATTCTAGGTTTTGGTCAACTGTTCCGGTGGAGTATATTAAGGGGAGAGCTGAGTTTGTTTGGATGTCAGTGGTTTTTCCTACTGATGGTGGGAGTTTTATTTTTAGAAGCGCTAGAATAGGTGAAAAAATTAGATAAGTGTTACTCTTGTTGCTCCATCATTTCCTTCTTCTGAAGAAAATTCTATCTCTTTAAAAGAAGTTAAGTATCCTCTAAGCCATTTCTTTAAAACACCTTCCCCATGGCCATGAACAATATTCAAAAAAGGAATATCTCCAGAGATGAGTTCATGAAGTGTGTCTTCAACAAGTCTTTGAAACTCTTCAAGCCTCAAACCTCTTCCATCAATTTCTAGTTTTCCATGGACTGTACGGGTAATATTTATCTGAACTTCTTTTGCCACTCGCTTATGATGAGTAGGATAAAGGTTCTTTGAAGCCATCCAAATACTCATTTTTCCATTTAGAACTTGAATTTCTTTTTTTCTTTCATTTATAGATTGTACAGTAACAACTTTGTTAAAAGGCTTCGCAAGAAGTTGATCACCAATTGATACGGAAGAAATACTTATTGGATCTTCTTTGTAATCAACGGCAAGTGCCTGAGCAAATTTAGTTTTTCTTGGATCAGGTAATTCGTCACTCAGAGTACTTACTTTTTTTGAAAAGTGTTTTTCGTTTTTAATATTTCCTTTTCTTGTTTCATGAAGTAAATGTTCTGCTTTAGAAATTACTTTATTCAACTTCTTCTTATACTCATTAACAAGACGTTCTTTTTCAAGATGAACAAGTCCCTCCATAGACTTGTTCTTATTTTTGAGTTCATTATTCAGCTGTCTGTTTTCAAGGAGTAGTCTGTCTAACTCTGATTTTTTTCCCGATAATTCTTGTAGTAATTGTTCGTATGAAACTTGCTTACGGTCTAAAATCTTCTCTGCTCTTTCAGAGATGGAGTTGATTAAATTAAATTTACTGGCCAAAATTTCAAAGATTTGAAATGCCATAGAACTACCAGGCGAGCCGAAAAGTAATTTATATGTTGGCTTACTGTTTTCAACATCAAAACCTACATGAGATGATATGTAATCTTTGGAGCTATGAATATATGTCTTAAAGAATTGATGATGTGTTGAAATAATAACTTTAGCGTCACTCTTTTTATGGATCTCCTCTAGAAAAGAAATTGCTAGGGCCGAAGCTTCCTCCGAACTTGTAGAGTTGAAAATCTCATCTACGATGATAATGGAAGTAGGCTCTATATCCTTTAGGAGTTCAAGATAATTCTTAGCTTCTGATGCAAAAGAACTAAGACCACTGCTTAAATCTTGCTGATCATGAGAGAAATAGTATAGACCTTCTGGTAAGTACAGGTCACAACTTTGAGCGGGTACATAGAGACCCATGTAGCTCATTAGAAGACATATGGAAACAGACTTAAGAGTTACCGTTTTTCCGCCAGTGTTCGGTCCAGATATAATAAGACCTTTTTTACTTGGTCCTATGGAAATATCATTTAATATTGGATTTTCAATTAATGGATGGAAAAAACCCTTTATATCTATTTTTGATTCAATATTTAATGTCGGACGACATAGGTTTAAACTTTCACTAAATCCTGATTTTGTTTTAAGTAAATCTAACTTGAAATAAAAGTGTAAAATATTTAAAGGTGTGCGATCAAATGTTAAGAGGGTTGAGCAGAATCCCTGGCAGATTTCGTTAATAATAGCATCGACTTGAGCAAGTAGTCGTATTCTTAAGTTACTTTTTTCTCTTAGCGGATAGGGTTCAACAAATAAAGTCATTCCTGTGTTAGACTTCGCAATAATAACTCCAAGTTCTGAGTTATAAGTGTCAGATCTAACAGCGAGAACATATCTGTCATTAATAATATCGTACTCATTTAACTGAAGTGCCTTGGTGTACTTCTCTTCTCGGGAAATATTCATTACCTGCTGGCGAAGAGTAAACTCGAGTTCTTTAACTTCTTTATAGAGCTTGGAGATTATTGGATGATTTTCAAGATGCTCTTCTCCATTTTTATAGACAAGTTTTCTAAAGGGATTTACAAAGTTGTTTCTGATTTTACTCTTTGTCCCCTGGTCGCAGTGTTCGTGTGTTATATTAAAGTCTTGAAAGTACTTTTGTGTTGTGGAGTATGTTTCTAGCAATTTGCATACAGAGTTCAACTCAGCAAGGTTTAAAATGACGCCTTTTTGTATTGCCTTAAGATAAGTTTCTATTTGATTAGTCGATGGCAGACATTCGAAGACATCTTTTAGATGAATGTCGTAATTATCCCGCTGGTCAATATATTGATCAATTAGGTTTAACTCAGCATTAATTTCATCATTATTACGATATTCCAAAAGATTCTTTAACTTCTCTTTGGTATAATCAAAATAAGAATAGGATAAGAGAATTTCTAGTATTTCGTTCCAATCTAGATATTCAAGAAATTTAGAATTTTTTTTTAATAAATTGAGAGCCATGATACAAACTGTAAAAGATTTAATAAATTCAGTCCAAGAATATACCACTTTATGTCATATTGACCAGCGAGTTTGTACTGCTGTTATGCAAAAGATATATTCTAGCCCTCACTATATTGTTGTATCTGCACGCTTACCTGGAAAGACTGTCTTTCTGTATATTGGTAGGGGACAGAACTATGAAGGGCTTTTTGTAGGTAATAAGAATATTCCTTCAAAGTACAGAATTAGGGATCGATTTATAGAGTTTTGTCGCAAATACCTTCAGGGTGGAATAATACAGAAAATATCTGTTGAGAATGAAGACCGTCTAATGAAGATATCTTTTACAAAGAGAACTCTACGTTGTGACTTCTTTCTTTTTTGGAAAGGTCGGGAGCTATACTTTGCCTATTATGAAAATTCTGATGAAGGGAAAAGAGTTTTTCGAAGTTGGTCTGGTTGGGAGGTATGTTTTGAAGAGATTTCTATTTTTGATATTTTTCATGCTTTAGATGTTGGTAGTAATAAAGCAGAAAGAGAAGCTAAGGGCAGTTTTAATGAAGAACACTATATCGCTTCACTCGAAAAAAATGTTGATATTCAAACCTTTCCTAAGCGTAAGAAAAAATTCTTCCAAAGAAAACTGATCAATATAGAGTCAGATTTAAAGAAAGTGAGAAAGTGGAGAGAAATGACGGAGATGATCCAGTCGGATTCATACTCAATACCTATGGATTATGAATTTAAAATTTGTGGAATTAAATTTAAAATCGACACAAGTGTTAATAAGTTCAAAAGAAGAGATATTATTTATAAAAAAATAAAATCCTTTAAGTCAGCTGAAGGTCTACTGGAAAAGAGGTTGAATGATACTTCCAATGAATTAAAAAAATGGGTTAATGGAGACGTTTTTGTTGTTAAAGGTCTTGGTAAAACAATAGAGCCTGTCTGGAAAAGCGTAAAGATTGATAAGAGAGATCAGGTAATTGGTGTCAATAAAAAAATAATAGACTTGGGAAATGAGTTACGAATGGCCGTTGGTATGGATGCAAAATCTAACGACTGGTTAAGAAATACATGGTCTAAGAAAGAAGATTATTGGTTTCACATTGATGGAGAAACCAGCTGCCACATATTCTTAAAAAACCCGAAGAGTATAAACTTAGATGCTAAGATATTAGAATTAATAGGTTCAGCCTTGAGGGAATTTAGTCGTTTCCCGCAGACACAGATACCGGTGGTTTATACTCAAGTAAAGAATTTAAAGCCTGTAAAAGGTGCACCAGGTAAAGTTATATTTAAGAAAGAAAAGAGAATAGATATACATTACCTAGATAATTGGAAGGAAAGAATTTCAATCATTTCATGAGTTTATAATACGTTGTAAAATATTATAAGAGTTTAGATACTCGTTAATAAAGGTAGATATAAATGAAGTACTTGTTGATAGTTTTTATAAGCTTATTGTGCACTAGTGTAACAGCTCGAGAAATTCCTGAAATAAATGAATTCGATATTCGTTATTACCATCCTGAAAATTTCGGGTTGAAAGATTTGGTCTTTGAGATAAGAGTTTCAAACTTAAAAGAAACTTTAAATAAGAGGCAGAATTTTGGAAAAATGGAGGATCTGTATTTTAAAGTGTACTGGATGTTTCCTGGTCAATACCAAATCAGAGTTGAAGGATTTCCAAACGGATTTCAAGAAGTAAAGTATCAACTTAAACAGATGATTAAAAATCGATTAGATTTTGTGATACCCCTGAAACTATCGCCAAGGGTGAGAGGTTATGCTTTGGATTATTTTAATAGTCCTGGGGTTACTGCAATAAAGGGAAAGGACCGTGTAGGATCGAGCCCTGTATCAGAAATACAATTAAAATTTAAGAAAAATGGGATGCTTGAGGAGTTTAAAACTTTTAGTCCTACTGGTGTAAATTCTACAGTCTTTGATTTAACATCAAAAAGCTGGAGTAATAACAAGTGGGTCGTGAATAAAATGACGACAAAATTAATTCAAGGAGTTCAGATCTCAACTATAGATAATGAGTTCACATATCAGACAGTTGAAGGTTTTGGTTTTCCAAAGAAGGTCGAAATTTCGACAACTCAAGAAATAATGGTAAATAATAAAACAGATTCACGTACAGTGAAATCAGTAATTGAATTTTCCAACTTCGAAGTAAATAAGGGAAAGGCCCAAAAGTACATGATGAGAGGAATGAAAAACTAATATGAAAAATCTTATCATACTCGCTTTTTTATTACTTCCTTTATCTTGTTTTAAGCAAGACGCCCCAGAGGTAACATCTGACAGGGATAGAACTACACGAGATAGGGATCAGTTAAAAGCGTGTTCTGATATTACTTTTTATGAAGGTTTTTTAAAGCATAAAAACATAACAAATCTTTTTGTATGTACCAGTTGGGATAGAAAGTTTGTTGAAATGTACTCTGCCTTGAAACAAATTAATGAGACAGATTGGAATACAATACTAAACCCAATTGACGATATCTTCTTTGCGGATAGAGAACGTAGAGATCGATTTATTACCTATTATAGAGAGTTAGATAAAGATGATGCGCTCGATGATCTTGGACGTGTACTTACTGCTTTGACTGATACTAATTTCTATGATGGCCTTAATAAGTTATTTAAATGTTCAGAAAATCCAAGTGATGAAGACTGCCTAAGTAGGTCGATAACGCCTACAAAGGCCGAGATAAAGAACTTTTTTGATATACTTAATCGAAATCCTAAAATCTTGATGGAGTTGTCATTGGTCATAGATAATTTCAATAATGCATCAAGAGATGACTCAGAAGAGCTAAGAAAAGAAATAAATAAATTTAACGATACAGACTTTTTCAAATCTTTGCGTGTCATGTTGGTATCTAAGATGGCCGAAAAATATATCAGCGGTCTAGATTCGACAGACTTAAAGATGATTAAGAGACTATTTTTAACACAGGCTAATAATGGGAAATCGTGGATAAAGTCTTGGCTTGATGATGAATCTGTTACATATGAGTACTTGCTTGAAACTTTATCAGTACCAGTTGTAAAGCAAAAACAAATGGTAAGAGATTTTAAGGTTTTAAATGGATTATATGTTAATGAGATTAGATGTGATTCCAATGAAATAGATTTTAACCTTGATATTAAATCTCTCGTTAATGAAACAATGACACTTCTCGAGGTAGGAGAAAAAGAAAGGTTTTTTGAAAAGCTTCTCTTATCTGTCGAGGCTACAAAGTATGCTCAAAAGATATGCCCTAATGTAACCAGTGCAAAAGGTGTTGTGAACTACTATGAGTATAGCCAGCGAAGAAACGTAAATCATACACTTGAGCTATCGAATACAATTACATATTTGATGGGAATATTGTCACATAATCAGTCATTAGAATTATCAAAGTATATTATCAATATTACAGACAGCAATTATGACTACTTAGTATCTTTGTTGGGCGGAGAGATCTTTAATGTAGGTAACGAAGTTAATCGAGTCGTTATAGAAAATGCAGCACCATTTTATGATGTAATTTTAAGAATTCTAAAAAAATCAGATGATCAAATGTATAAATCGATGGCCGTTCTTGCGAATGAGCTTATTTCTGAATCAAAGAGTCCTGACATCTATGCTTGGAGTAAGGTTTGGTTGTTTTGGAGTACACAAGAAAGAAACTTTCTATTTAACTTTATTGATAGACATTTAGATGATGATACTGACTATATAAGGTTGTTTGAGTTTTATTCCTTATTTTTAAAAGAAATGTCTTCGAATTGGCTAGTTTTAAGAGATGCATATATAAAGGATGAGCATCAAAAGGAACAAACCTATCAGGCATTTAAAAACTTTTCTAAAGTTTTTCATGGCGACAAGATCTTGTCTGATTATAAAAAGTTTTTCTCACGCGATCATATCGTAGAGCTATTAAGAGTAATAACGTCTGGAGAGAGTTTTGTTGATGACCAAATAAGTAGCTTGAGTGTGACATATGAAAGTGATTTTTATTCGCTACCTAGAGTGGATTATTCACTTTCAATGAGTGGCTTTGATGGTTCAGAAAGCTATGAGTGTGCAAAAGAAATTTCTAAGCTTGGGGATCTACAGAGCGTAATTCTAAATTATCCTAAAAAATGTGAAAGTGTTCAAAGCTCATATGCTCTTAAAACAATAACAATGGGAATTAATGATTTTATCACTGAATATCTAGACAACTATCCTAGTCGCGAAGTCGATCACTTCTTCAAAAATGGGGGGGTATTATCGCCTTCGATGATTGAATGGAGTTTGGCAAGTGCAGTCGAATTGAGAACTAATTATGAAGCAAGTGGAAAATCTTTGTCAGACCTATTTTCTTTCTTTGATAAGTATCTCCTTTCTATAGGGGAAGAGAAAACTAAAGGGAAGGATATATTAAATCAGGTTATCAGCTTAAGTGAGTATTGGCTTGGTTCTAATGACGATATTAGCTTTAGAAATACTTTACTACGAAAGCTAACTAGTAATCAATCAAGAGTAGAGGTCGTACAGAATAAGTTACCTGGCCTGTTCTTAGATTATTCTAACTGGTTGAGAAATTATAAGGAAAGTTCTTATGTTGAAGACTCTAATTATAGTTGTGAGAAATTTATTAATACAGGTGTTGGGGCGAATGTGTGTCCAGAGAAAAGTGTTATTAAGAAAAACTTATCTCTACTGACTAGTCAGTTAATAAAGAAACATGAAGACAAAGAAGGACGAGCGATAGATTACATACTAGAAGCAGCAGTTTATGGAGATGGGATTGATATACCTCTTGATGCAGAAAAAACTGAGAAGAAAAGGTTAACATTGGTGGATACCTTTAATTATCTATATGACTTAAGTGATAAGAGTTTAGCTGTAAATAATGTTTTAGTTAAGCATAGGCCACGCCTAAATGCAGATAAAGAGAAGTACAAGTTAACTACATCTGAGAGAATTGATTTGGTTATCAGAAATGTTGCCTTTGATTATAACTATCTTGGTGTCCAGTATCTCAACGCAATTGTTAAAGGAGATGATTACACGGATATTGTTAAAGATAAGCAGAAATTAATGAGCTTGTGTGTAAACGCCCCAGTCGTCAGATGTGGTAAGAAAATGAGTAAAGACGAAAAACGAATGGCGCGAAATGCTCTCTGGGCCTACGATGGTCTTGTTGATGTGAATAACGGTAATGGACTTGAACCTAAACTTGTCTATGGTAAGTATATGCAAACCTTCTTGTTAAGTATGGTGGGCTCTTCTTCAAAAGAAGCTCAGGAGGTTACATTCTGGCCACTGGATAAAGACCTATTGTTGAAACACAATGGTAGAGCACTTGGTTATTTCTCAGAGATGGCTTCTTTTAGTAATATGGGGCGAGTAGTTCATGACCGAGTGGGTAGGAGTCGAGAGGAGTTTGTTGAGTTTATAAATAAGGACCAATTTAAAAGAGTCAATGATTACTTATTCGCTAATGCTAATATTAAAGATCTAAAAGATGTATTTAACGAAACTTTTGAAATTTTGAATAGGGATAATGATGGAGCTACACTAATTGATACAAGTGTTGATTGGTTAGAAAGTCTAAGTTATCAAGAAATGCGTCTTCTGGAAGAACTTGTTAGTAAAGTATTGTACTTATCCACTTATCTTGGAAGTGAGGAGTTTGTTTTTGGACAGGGTGATAGCAAAGAATTCAAAGAACACTCAGTTTATGAACTACTAAGTATTTCAACTAAATTCTTAAGAAAGCATGTATTAATTTCAAAGCAGCTTGGTGAAGAGGACTACCTTAGAAACATGATTTCTCCTGCAAATACTATAGTAAGCTTTTTCTATGACATGCTCTCTGCTGAAAAGACTCGTAGGGATTATTGGGAAATCCTTAATATTACTTATGCTGGTATAAAGACATCATTGTATGAGCTAGGTGGAGATGATCTTATCGTTAGGAATATTGTGGAAAAAACAAGAGTAAATGCGGTAAGTAGATTTGTTAAAGGCTCCAATAAATATCTTAACCGTCTTGATAATGATAGTTTTGAAGAAATAGCTGAACACTTGAGGATAATAAATCAAGGTGCTGTGAAAAATGAAATGGTTTGGGATTTCTTAAAGAAAACTACAGTATCTGCGACTTGCCCCCTTGAGGAAGGCGAGTGTGTCTCTAACCCTACATACGATGACTTTTATAAGATGATGTTCTTATTTACCAAGAAGAGTAACCTCGATGATTTTATTGATTGGTTAATTCTTGATAATAGAAATAGTTTTTTAAAAACAGCAAATGAATTTTTTCCACACATTAGAATAAGATAAAGAGGATAACTTGAGAAATATAAATTTGAGTAAGCAGGCTACATCACGCCTGCTTATTGGGCGTAGTGATTTTTACCTAAAAGACATAGAAGATAATATCAAATCTTTTAGGCCGGGTGAGTGGATTACTGTAAATGAACTGTATTATGCATTTATTAATCCATTTGTGATTAAGGGACCAATACTGAGAAAAGTTGTGGCGATTAAAGATTTCTCTATCAATACTCCTCCTCTTGAAATAATAACAACTCTTCTTAGAAAGAGTTACGATAGAAGAGTTCAGTTTCTAGATTATAAAAACTATCGCCTTTGTTATGGTGATTCAGATCAGCTTCCTGGCTTGATTATAGATGTTTTCGAAAATTGTGTTTTAGTTCAAATTAATACGGCCGGTATAGATATTCATAGAAATGAAATAATAGATTATGTGGCCTCTCTGTATCCTCAAAAAAAAGTGTCTTTCTTAGACAATAAAAAATACAGAGATAACGAAGTACTACCAACTTATGAAAATAGTTTTACAGAAGATATATTGGTTAACGAAAATAATTTTAAATATACAATATCAAACTCAACACTACAAAAAGTAGGATATTACTTTGATCATCGAGAAAATAGATTAAAGATGGAGACTTTTCTTGGTCGTATAGCACCTTTAAAAAATGGAATGGACTTATTTTGTTATACAGGCAGTTGGGGGCTTCATTTACTACGGGCCGGAGTAGATAATGTAACATTTGTTGATCAAGCTGATATGTCTGAGAATATTGATCATGTACTTGATGTGAATGGTTTTCCTAATAGGGGAGAATTTATAAGAAGAGATGTTTTTTCTCACTTAGATCTATGTATTCAAAATCACGAAAGATTTGATATAATTGTTAACGATCCACCAGCTTTTAGTAAAAGTGAGAAAAACTTGAAAAAGGCGTTAGGTGGCTATGAAAAGTTGCATGCTAAAGCAATTAAACTTATTAATGATAAAGGTTTTTATGTTGCAGCTAGCTGTACACATGGTGTTTCTCTTAAGGACTTGGACTCATCTGTGATAAAGGCCGCAACACGAATAGGTAGGACAGTTAAAATGTTAGACGTGGGTGTTCAAGGGTTTGATCATCCGTTTAGCTCTTTTGAAAGCAACGAATTTTATATAAAATATTTATTATACCAAGTTTATGAATAAGGAAGTTTATGAGCACTGTTAGAGAAAAGTCTATTGAAGCACTCGCAAAGGCAAAAGAAGTTATCTATGGTCAAGATGATATGCTTGATGCAATTTTAGCTGCACTTGTATGTGAAGGTCATTTGTTAATTGAAGGAATGCCAGGACTAGGTAAGACTATGAGTGTTTCAACGATGAGTAAATTATGTGACTTATCGTACAAGAGAATTCAATTCACTCCTGATTTATTACCCTCTGATTTGATTGGGACTATGATTTACTCTCAACAAAGAGAAGAGTTTTCAACTAAGTTTGGACCAATCTTTACTCAACTTTTACTCGCGGACGAAATTAACCGTTCTCCTGCAAAGGTGCAGGCTGCTCTTCTTGAAGCTATGGCCGAAAAACAAGTTACAATTGGTGACGAAACACATAAGTTATCGAGTCCTTTCGTAGTTCTTGCTACTCAAAACCCTATTGATCAAGAAGGAACCTATCAATTACCAGAGGCCCAGTTAGATAGATTTATGATGAAGCTTGAGGTTAAGTATCCAGATTTCGAAGCTGAGAAAAGTATTCTTTCTCATACAGGGAATCCTCTAGCTGAGCTTGATGCAATCTTATCAACGGATGATGTTTTAAACATGAAGAGTGAAGTTGAAAATGTTTATGTTGATGACAAGATAAAAGACTTAATAGTTAAAATTGTACATGCAACAAGACCTGGGAATGAATTATTTGATAAAAGATATGATGGGGCTATACTTGCAGGAGGCTCCCCAAGAGCTTGTATTTGGCTACATAAAATCAGTAGGTTTATTGCCTATATGGATAATAAAGAATTTGTCTCTCCTGAGCATTTGTTAAAGATCGTTCCAGGAGTTCTAGGACATAGAATGATTTTAACTTATGAAGCATCAATTGATAATCTTCAAGGTTCGCACATAGCAAAGAAAATTGCAGAAAAACTAGTATAATGAATTTACAAGAAGTACGCAGACTTGTCGGTAGTATAAAGAGTACTCTATTTAAGAACTCAAATAGCTTTTCGATAGGAATGCTTAAATCACATTTCAAAGGTAGTGGTCTACAGTTTAAAGAACATATGGTTTATTCACATGGTGATGATGTACGTTTTATTGATTGGAAAGTATCAGCAAAAACACAAAATACTTTTATAAAAACTTTTGAAGAAGAGCGAAATGTCGAGATTGTTGTAGTTTTAGATTTATCGCCATCAATGTTTATGGGATATAAAGGAGTTTCAAAGCTTCAAGCTGCTTTGGAGATTTGCTGCCTTCTTTTCTTGCTCTCTAGTGAAACAAATGACTATGTTCAAGTAATAATTGCTGGTGAAAAAATTGAGAACTTACCTAAGTCTACTGGAGAAAAAGGAATTGCACTTTTATTATCAAAGCTGGAGAAAATAAATGTCTTGGATACTAAGGGTAAAATTAATCTTTCTTATCCTTACCAAAACAATGCTCCTTCTCAAGAAGTCTTTCAAAATATGATGAAATATTTACGTCGAAATAAGGAAGTTGTTTTTCTTTCTGATTTCGTAGAATTTAGTAACTTAGAAGAATTAAAGAAAATGAGCTATAGAAAACATATTCATTGCTTTCGAATTTTGTCTCCCTTAGATGAAGCTATTGGAGAAACGTATGAAGTCTTCACAAGTAATAAGAATAAAGGCGAAATGAGTCGTGTTCATAAAAGAAGTGCAGATAAGATAGAAGATGCTTTAGGGAAGAGGATAAAAAAACTAAGAGTTCAGGAACGTTACCTGGAATCTTTTATTAAGGAGATGATGTGAGATTTATTGTCACGATCATTTTTTTTCTCTCTCTGACTAACTCTATTGCTTATGAGATTCAGGGCCAATTTAAAAGTTTAAAGAATGAGTCTGAAATTACAGAAGGGGAGTCATTTGATAGTTATATTAGAGTCTGGCCTATTCCAAATGAAGATCTTGAGCTGTTTAAAAGTGAGCTCGAACAAAAAGACTTTTTAAGTTTCTTTTACATAGCAAAAGTATATTCTATAAAGTATTCCGAAAATAATGAAGAAGTTTTAGAAATTCATGCTAAGGCCATATTGAAAA
The DNA here is from genome assembly GCF_004006665.1 of Halobacteriovorax sp. HLS. Taxonomy (NCBI): domain Bacteria; kingdom Pseudomonadati; phylum Bdellovibrionota; class Bacteriovoracia; order Bacteriovoracales; family Halobacteriovoraceae; genus Halobacteriovorax; species Halobacteriovorax sp. HLS. The sequence goes on along the minus strand of NZ_QOCL01000002.1, from coordinate 112,578 downwards.
AAAGCTATACGCCTCGGGAATTCTATATATGGAACTATAAGAGTCTAACGATTCCTTTTAGTTTTGAAAATATTGATCCTCAAGAAAATGAAGGTGGTAAAGAGTTTATTGTTGTAAACCAGTCATTCAATGACTTCTTAAAAGAAAGAAGTATTTATCTCTATATCGTGTTTGTCGTTTTTTCAATACCGATAGGTTTTATACTAGGACGTAAAGTTTATATAAGATCTAAGATCAATAAAGAAAAAAGAATGAGAGATGATCATTGGAATCAAGTCTTTCAAAATGCTCAGACTAGGAAAGATTTAGAGGACATATATTTAAAAAGAGAGGAGTGGGTGAATCACCTTGGTGGCGAAACACCTCCGATTCTACACTTCTTTGACTCAATCGCTAAAATCCAGTACAAAAAAGAATGGAGCGACTTTGAACAACTTCAAGTCAATGACTCATTTGATGAGTTGAGGAGGATGTTTGAAAGGAATTGAATTTACGAACCTGCTAATGGCCGTTTGGGGATTAGTTGGCTTAACTATTTGGTCTTTGTCGTATTTTAATATTTTAAAAAAGAGTGAGATATTTCTACCTGGAGGAATAAAGGAGGAAGCATCTCAATTACGCCGAGTTTTAGTTTGGATCGTTGGAGCTGTCGGTTGGCTATTTATAAGTTATTCATTAACACAACCAAGAATACCTCAAGGCTTTGCTAAAAATAAAATTGAAGTGAATGATATTTTCTTTGTCGTCGATGTTTCTAGATCTATGCTTGCAGAAGATTTTACACCTAACCGATTAGAAGTAGCAAAAGAGAAAATAGGTGAGTTTGTCGCTTTACGTCCTACTGATAGAATTGGGATTATCATGTTTTCAGAAAAAGCGTTCACTCTATTACCACTCAGTACAGATTTGAAATTAATACGGCAAATGGTTGCTCAGATCGATGTTGGTGGAATGCTTGGGAGTGGTACTAATATTGGAGATGCTCTAGGTCTTGCTGTCGCTAGAGGAGCTCAGTCTCTTGCAAAAAGTAAAGTTATAGTACTTCTTACAGATGGTGTAAGTAATGTTGGTTTTCTCACGCCAATTCAAGCGGCAGAGGAAGCTAAGGCCCAAGGCATTAAAGTTTATACAATTGGGATGGGTGGAAGTTTAGACGCTAAGATTCCTTATGGAAAGAATGTGTTTGGAAGAAAGCGTTACCAGACTATTCCAGGAGGATCTATTGACTTTAAAACACTTGAAGAGATTTCTCGTATAACGAATGGTAAGTCTTTTGCCGCTCAAAATGAGCAGGCCTTAAAAGATGTATTAGCTGAAATTGAGAAGTTAGAAAGGTCTGAAATTGATTCATCAGCTAAGGTTATATATAAAGAAATATATCTGAAGTTTCTAGTCTTTGGAGTTTTCTTGTTAATAGTTTGTGAATTATCTAGGAAAATATTTTTTAGAGAGGGAGTTTCATGAGCTTTGTATACTGGTCATATTTCCCATTTGTACTTGTAATCTTAATAATAAGCTTCTTTCTACTTAAGAAATATGAAGACAAGTATTTTGCTTGGGTTAAAGATCACTGGTTTTTGGATAGATCTAAATCCTCTAAAATCGCTTCATTTTTAAAGTTCCTAGCGTTTTCATTACTAATCGTTGCGACTTTGGACCTGAGGGGTAAAGAAGAAAAAATAAACTCGGACATTCCTGATCAACGAACAATTATCTTGATCGATAAGTCTTTGAGTATGTTGGTTGAAGATGTGAGACCTAATCGGTTTAAGAAAGCATTAATGATGGCCAGGCACTTTGTTAAAAGAGCTGCAGGTCATCAAGTCTCTGTGATTGTTTTCTCTGATACGCATAAAAGAGTGGTTCCATTTACTGACGATATAGATCTATTAGATTCAATTCTAAATGGTCTAGATAATCCTGCAATAATAAGTGGAGGTTCTCAATTATCAGTTGCGATTAAAGAAGCGATTGGATACTTTTCACTTAACTCTGATTATAAAGGTGGAAACCTTCTTGTTATAACGGATGGAGAGGAGCACGATAGTTTGCAAGGTATGACTATCCCATCAGAAGTTAATTTAGCCATTGTTGGTGTAGGTACTCTAAAAGGAGGACCGATCCCTATTAGAACTCAGGATGGTAGCTTTAGAGGCTATAAGAGATATAATGGGGAAGATGTTGTTTCAAGCTTAAGTGAGTCAAATATAAAGAGCTTTGTTGAAAAAACAAAGAATTCAAAATATTGGATATCACTATCATATTCATTACCGACCGAAGAAATACTTACCTTTTTTCGAGGAAGGTTTAAGTCTAAAATGGCAAGTGGTGAAGTTCGTATACGACCAGTCTTGACGTATCGAATAATTGTTATATCTATCATTATTTTATGTTTTTCTTATTTAGTTTCAATACGAAAGACCTTTGTTAGTTTACTGGTTTTATTAACGTTAACTGGTTTTAATAATGTTGAAGCTCAAGAGGTTGAAAAGCCTAAGTCTGCTCTTGAGATTAATACAGATATGCTAAAGGAAAAATTGAAAAAGGGTGAATTGGATACTTCTCAAAAACTAAAGCTTGCTGAGAATTTAATAAGATTAAAAGATAGCAAGAGTGCTCAAATTCTTTATGAGGAAATAGCAACAAATCCCAAAACAATTTCTAATGAAGCTCTTTTAAATATGACAACATCTATGATTCAAAATGGGGAATTTTCAAAAGCAGTACCATTGTTTGATGAATTAATGTCTCGACAAAATTTAACGGATCAACAAAAGAAAATATTAGAGAATAATACTTTGATGGGATTGAGACAGAAAGATCAAAAGAAAAATCAAAAAAAACAGAAGAAGGATGATCAGAAAGACCAAGAAGATCAAAAAGATAAAAAAGATAATAAGCAGAACGAAAATCAGAGTGATAAGGACAAAGAGCAAGACCAAAATAATAAGAAGAATAGTGAGCAAAAACAGAAGAATTCGCAAAAAGATAAAGAAAAGAAAAAAGATAAAGAAAAGAAGAAGAGTAATGATGAACAGAATAAAGATAAAGAAAAAAAGAATAAAGATAAAGACAAGAGTGATGGAGACAAAGATAAAAAAGAAAAGAAGAAAACTGTAAAACAAAAAGAAGATGAAATTAGAAAGAAGCGGAAGATGAAGAAAGTCCCTGCGACACTTAAGCAAATAATGAATGATGATAGAGGCTTGCAAAAACGCTACTTGAAAACAACAATTGGTAAAGACAAGAGAACTGAAAAGAAAGATTGGTGAAAATATGAAGAAATTATTACTTTTATTGCTATTAACCTTAGGTGTCTTTAGTTCTTACGGATCAGAGAAGGTTAATGTATTTATTCAACCTTCATCTCCGATCGTAAACGAGCCTTTTGACTTGATCTTTAAGATTCAGCTTAGCGGTGATGAGGATCCGTATATATCTTTTGATCCGGGACGTTTTGAAGTTCTTGGTAAAAGTAATCAGGGTGTGTCTATTAAGACAACTATTTTGAACGGAAAATTCGCAACGAAGAAGGAAGTCAATATTGTATATAGCGTACAATCACAATACTCTGGACAAAACTATATTAGAAACATCGAAGTAGACTTCGGCGGAGGTAAGAAAGAGAAACTTAAGAATTTAAGTATCAACGTATTGAAAGAACCTCAGCGAGCTAAGGATATATTTGTTTTAGCTGTACCAAGCAAAACAGATGTATATGTCGGTGAAGGGTTTGATGTTAACTATTATTTATATTTCAAGATTGGTGTTCTTGGAAGTGAGGTAGAGAAATATCCAACACTTTCTAAGTTTTTGAAGAGATTTCATATAGTTAATGAAGTTGTAGAGACTGTACGTTATCAAGGAGAGATGTATCGAAGAACGCTTAAGTATTCTGCGAGACTCTTTGCGCAAAAGCCTGGTGAAGCAACAATTGATCCTTTAAAGTTAAAAGTACAGTATGCAAGTTCTAGGAATCGAGGAGCATTTGGCTTTGGTCTACAGTTAGGACAATATCGAACGAGAAGTTTCAATAGCTCAAAAGTTAAAATAAATGTGATGTCACTGCCTTCTGAAAATGTTCCTCCTTATTTCACAGGTCTTGTAGGTAAACATGAGTTTAATTTAACTGTTCCAAGAAATAAATTTTTAGTGAATGAGGCCATTGAAGCAAAGTTGGAGGTTAAGGGAGTTGGTGCTCTCGAAGCATTTGATCCTCCTAAAATATTTTCTCATGAAAGCTTGGAGGAATTCGATACAAAAGGTGAGATTCAGCCTGTTGATAAGCAGGTCCAGAAAAAGATTTTTGAATATACTTTCTTACCTCGAGCAGGATTTAAACTTGAACCTTCAACTACAAAGGTCGCGTATTTTGATCCAGATCAAAATGTATATGTGACGACTGAGATTCCTGTTCCTGAGATGATTGTTTCTGGTGCAAATACAACCGCTAGAAGCTTCACTCGCCCTGAGGTTTCAGCAGGAGAGGATGTAAAAGATGAGAAGCCGCAAGAGTCAATTCCTAATAAGGGGATCGTCGGCATAGGGCTTGGTAAGAGTGTAACTTCTAGCCTAACGCCTTTAAGATTAAATATTTCGTTAGTTATGGCAATCATTCTTGTAGTAATAAGCTTCTTTATTACTGGCAAAAAGTCATCTAATGAAAATATAAAGCGTCTTGTAAAAGAAGCAATATCAAAAAACTGTAGTTACTCTACTATTTATGCATTAATTAATTATCTTCCAGGTGATGAACAAAAAACTGCAACTGAGAAACTGGGAGCAAGTTCACTTTCGGACCAAGCTAAAGATCATCTTTTAATGTTGCTAGATGCCCTTGAGAGAGGTACTTATTCAGAGGGTATTCATAAAACTTTAAAAGTGAACAGAAAACATATTAATGAATTACGAAAACTAATAGAATAAATAATGAAAAAGATAAGTAGTCTTAAAGAAATTTCTAACGAAACTATTTCAATTACAATGGGTAACTTTGATGGCGTTCATCTTGGACATCAAAGTATTATCAAATCGATAAGTAGTTTGTGTAAAGAAAATGGAACAAAATTCGTTCTTATTACTTTTAATCCTCATCCGATGAGGATTTTAAGTCCGAAGGATAATTTCCTTATTAATACCTACTCTGAGAAATATGAACTTTTAAAAAACTTAGGAGTAGATTACTTTTACGAGATCCCGTTTACTCGTGATCTAAGCACACTGAGTCCAAGTCAATTTCTTGAGGACTACTTGTTGAAGAGTAAGCAAGTGAAGTTTATTTACATGGGGCATGATTTTACATTTGGTGCGAACAAGAAAGGTGATTTCTCTTTTGTTCAAAGTTATTGCTCGGAAATAAATATTGTTAAACTAGATGAATTTAAAAAATCAGAGTCGGATATTTCATCTTCTCGAATTAGAAAATCAATTAATGAGGGAGATGTTGAGCATGCGAATAAGCTGCTAGGAAGAGAATTCTTCCTTAGTGGTACTGTTGTAAAAGGAGCGGGAAGAGGAAGACAGATTGGCTTTCCTACTGCAAATATTGAGTACAATGATGAGAGAATAACACCAGCTTTTGGTGTTTATATAACAACTGTTGAAGTTCGAGGAATGATTTATCACTCTATTACCAATATAGGGATCAATCCTACTTTTAATGAAACTAATCTTAAGACGGTTGAAACAAATATTTTCGATTTTTCAGAAGACATCTATGGTGAAGAGCTAAAGGTGAAGTTTCATAAGCGGGTAAGAGATGAGAAGAAGTTTTCAAGCGTGAATGAATTGGTTGAACAAATCTCTAATGATGTTTCCCACGCAAAAGCTTATTTTAAGAGTTAGAAATGAGAAAATTAGGACTTGTTGGTAGAAATATTTCTCATAGTAAATCACAGCAAATGTATGAGGAAATTCTAGGTGAGCCCGTTGATTATTCTCTTTTTGACTTTGAAGAAGAATCAAAAATACCTAAATTAGAATATTTTTTTAACTTAGTTGATGGACTTAGTATTACAGCGCCTTATAAAAAGCAATTTCTTAAAGATGTAATACTTGATCGAGAAATAGAGGCCCTTGGTGCAATAAATTGCATTAAAAAAGAAGGGAATCAGTATTTCGGAACTAATACAGACTTTATGGCCGTGGAGCAATTACTTAGAAGTTACACTGATAAATCAATAGTAATTCTTGGAGATGGTTCTATGGCCTCAATCACCATCGCAGCTCTAAACTCTTTGAAGCTACAATATAGGCAATATTCGAGACGATCTTGTGGTGATATTACCAAATTAGATCTCTCGAATTTGAATAATGGATTAATTATAAATACGTGCTCAAGAGAGTTTCTTTATGAAGGAGCTTTGTCTAAAGATACAATTTTTTGGGACTATAATTACTCAAGTAGCAAGCAGGCTAAAATAATTCAAAACAAGTACTCATATGTTGACGGGCTAGAACTATTAAAGCTCCAGGCTAAATTTGCTCTAGATTTCTGGGATTAGGTCAATACTTGAGTTCTTTACTGCGGAAAACTCTAACCACTTAAAATTCTTAAATAAAATTTTAATATATCCGATAAGATATATATAGAGACTTTTATTTACGGTGACTTATGTTCAGGAAAGAATTTGCAGACGTGATTGGTAAAACGGGAATGATCCCGATTAAAGATTTGCGTCCACTTTTACTGGAAAAAGATCCTTCGAAAATTTCTGAAATTGGTTTACTTGACCTGTCATTTTTTGATGATACAAAATTTGCTAAGCAAGTAGCTGAAAACTACGGACTTACCTTCATAGATCTATCAAAGGCTAAGATACCTGATAGAACAATAAAGCTAATTAAAAAATCTGATGTATTAAAATATAGAGTGTTGCCGATACAAAAGACAGCTAAGGCCGTTAGTCTTGCTATCTTTGATCCTTCTGTCGCCGAATTAAAGGCCGAGTTGCAAACAATATTTCAACATCCTGTCGAGTTTATCTTAACTAATATTTCGTCTTGGGGAAAAATATTTGAACGTGTCACTGAGTCTATTGATGAACTCTTAGAGACGATTAGAGAAGTTAAAGCAAATGAAGTCAATCCAGATGAAAATGTTAATGAAGAAGATATTGGTGAAGATGTAATTAGATTTGTGAATAGAATTCTTGCTGATGCATATGTCAGAAAAGCTTCAGATATCCATGTTGAACCGTACGAACATAATTTTAGAGTACGATTTCGAGTTGATGGTACTTTGATGGAAGTTGCGAAACCTCCTAAATCGCTTATGGCACCAATGACTTCAAGATTAAAAATTATGGCGCAAATGGATATTTCTGAAAAAAGAAAACCTCAGGATGGAAGAATAAAGCTCTCTGTTGGTGGTAAAGCAATTGATTATAGAGTTTCTAGTTTACCAACGCTCTTTGGAGAAAAAATAGTTTTAAGACTACTTGATCAATCAAACTTACAGCTTGATATGACAAAATTAGGTTTTGAGCCTGCGCAGTTAAAGGTTTTTAAAGAAGGGATACATCAACCTTACGGAATGTGTTTGGTTACGGGGCCAACTGGTTCTGGTAAAACGACGACTCTCTACTCTGCCTTAGCAGAGTTAAATGTAATCGGGAATAATATTTCTACAGCAGAAGATCCTGTTGAATTTAACTTAGAAGGAATAAATCAGGTTAATGTCAAAAAGGAAGTAGGTCTTACCTTTCCTTTTGCTCTGAAGGCCTTTTTGAGACAAGATCCTGATATTATCATGGTTGGGGAAATTAGAGATTTAGAGGTTGGGGAAATTGCTGTTGAAGCGGCGCTAACTGGTCACATGGTTTTATCAACTTTACACACAAATGATGCACCTTCAACTGTTACGAGATTGTTAAATATGGGAATTGAACCATTTCTTGTCACTGGTGCACTTAATGTTGTCGTTGCGCAGAGACTTTGTCGAAAAATTTGTGAGAGCTGCAAAGAGGTTGATGAAAAAGTAACCGTTGAGGAGATTGTTGCCTGTGGTATCGCTCCAAGCTCTGCTTCTAAGATAAAAATATATAAGGGTAAAGGATGCGATATGTGTAACAACACTGGCTATAAGGGTCGTGTTGCAATCTATGAAGTTATGGATCTATCTGTCAAAGTTAAAGAATTGATTTTAAAACATGCATCATCAGACGAAATAAAGAAACAAGCAATTAAAGATGGAATGAAGACACTTAGAATGTGTGCTTTGACAAAAGTTGCAAAGGGCGAAACAACTCTTGAAGAAGCGTTGAATAATTCAAGTGCAGATAAATTTTAATGGAGTAAGACTATGAGTGGAGACTCGACCAAAGCAGATAAAACCTTTACTAAAACCAAACAAGCGGGTGCTGATTCGGTAAAGATTCAACAACTATTTAAGTTAATGGTAGAAAGCGGTGCATCTGATTTACACCTTACTGTTGGGACCCCTCCTGGATTAAGAGTCAATGGAGAAATTGTCAGGGTTAAAATCCCTGCGTTATCAGCAGCTGATAGTAAAAGATTGGTTTATCAAATTCTTACTGAAGAGCAAAAGAATGAATTAGAAAAGAACCTAGAGCTGGACTTTTCTTTTGGTATAAAGGGACTTGCAAGATTCAGATCAAATGTTTTTTATTCTAAAGGTGGAGTTGCCGCGGTTTTTAGGCAAATACCTTCTATTATTCCTGATTTTAAATCTCTTAGATTACCAAATGTTCTATTAGAAATGACCGATGTTACTAATGGACTTATTCTTGTAACTGGTCCAACAGGCTCTGGTAAGTCGACTACACTTGCAGCTCTAATTGATAGACTTAACGAAAACGAAGCAGGACATATTATAACGTTAGAAGACCCTGTTGAATTTGTTCACCCTCATAAAAGTTGCATAGTTAATCAAAGAGAAATTGGAACTGATTCCCTGTCTTTCGAAAATGCTATAAAATCATTGCTAAGACAAGATCCTGACATTGTACTTGTTGGAGAGATGAGGGATCCAGAGACGATCGAAGCTGCCTTAACAATTGCTGAAACAGGTCACCTTGTTTTCGGTACGCTTCATACGAATAGTTGTATTCAAACAATAAATAGGGTTATAAATGTTTTCCCTGCGCATCAGCAATCTCAGATTAGAACACTATTGAGTTTCGTTCTTCAAGGGGTAGTTTCTCAACAGTTACTTCCTAAGTCATTCGAGCCAGGTCGATGTCTCGGTCTTGAAGTTCTTGTTCCAACACCTGCGATACGAAACTTAATTCGAGAAGATAAAATTCACCAAATTTACTCTCAAATGCAAATTGGTCAAGATAAGTCTGGGATGATGACAATGAATCAAACGATAAAGAAGCATGTTGACGCTGGATTAATTGATACAGATACGGCCATGAGTTATTCAACAAACCCTGAAGAGCTCGCTAAACAACTTGGTGTGAAAGAAAGAGGATAGTTTAGATGGCGAATTGGAGATACGAAGGTTTTAATAAAGATGGAAAGAGAGTTTCTGGCTCTGTTCAGGCTAATTCTGAAAAAGAAGTTAGAAGATTACTTCGTAATGAAAAAATTAGGGCCAAGAAAATCATGCCTCCTTCGATTCTCGAATTTGACCTCGGGGAGTGGATGGTTGATAAAGGATTTGCTGCGCCTTTTGGTCCTAAGGAACTTGCAAATTTTACTAAGCAATTAGCAATTATGATTAATGCAGGTGTTCCTATTTTATCCTCACTAGAAATCATTTATAAGTCCGAAAAACAGCCTGTTTTAAAAAAGGCCGTAAAGAACATTGCAAGAGAAGTTGGAGAGGGACAGACTATTGCTGAAGCTATGGAAAAGCAAAAGGGCTTTAATAAGCTCTATTGTAATCTTGTTAAAGCAGGTGAGACTGGTGGTATTCTTGACGAGATTCTGAATAAGCTCTCAATTCATATGGAAAAGCAAGAAAAGACGAAGGCCCAAATTAAGTCTGCTATGATGTATCCATTTATCGTAACCATGGTGGGTTTTTTAGTTATATGGGGGATGATGGTATTTGTTGTTCCTCAGTTTGTCGGGATGCTAAAAGATACTGGTCAAAAACCGCCTTGGATTACCCAGATGGTAATTGATACTTCTGCTTTCTTAGGCGACCATTCAATGAAAATGATTGGAGGACTCTTTGTATTAGGAGTTATCCTAAATAGTTATGTAAAAACACCAAGTGGGAAAATTATCTTTGATAAAATGATGATGATGATGCCTATATTTGGGCTAATAATTATCAAAGGAAATCTAAGTACTTTTTCTAGAACACTTGCAACAATGTTAAGTGCTGGTGTTTCACTAATAGATTCTTTAGATATTTGCGTTGAGACCATAGATAATGGTGTGATAGCAGAAGATGTACGAAATATTAAAAAAGAAGTTGTCCAAGGTAAAACCCTTACTGAACCCCTAATGAAAATTGATTACTTTCCTGACATGGTATCGCAGATGATTAAAGTAGGTGAGCAAACTGGTCAAATTGACCAAATGCTTGAAAAGGTATCTGACGTTTTTGAGGATGAAGTTAATACTCTCGTTGGTGGAATGACTAAAATGATTGAGCCAATTATTATTGTCGTTTTAGGTGGTATTATTGCAGCAATTCTAGTTGCTATGTATCTACCAATGTTTATGAGTGCTGGAGGTTCCGACTAAGCAAGTTGTTGAAAATACTGATGTTTTATTGATTCATAAAAGAATATTATTTTACTAAAGTTAGAATCATTTCTTTAAGATGATATAATTATAAACAAGTTAAGAGCTTAACCATTGGCCAGGGTAAATTTTATTTTGAGAGTTCTAAATACTTTTAAAATAGGTTTTCTAAAATGGATGATGACTCTGATCTTAACTAATCCGTTACTTCTCTAAATGAAGTAATAAAAAATTAATCGCCAATCTAAATTTGGCAAAGGAAGGAGGCTTTATGAAAAGCTTGAAAAATCAAGAAGGCTTTACGCTAGTGGAGCTTATGGTCGTGGTTGCAATTATTGGTATTTTATCAGCTGTTGCTATCCCTAACTTTAAACAATATCAATCTAAAACGAAGACTTCAGAAGCTAAGCTTCAGTTAGCTTCGATTTATTCTGCGGAAACTGCACTTCAATCAGACTTTGATGCATTTGCAACATGTCTAGGGTTTGCTGGATATTCTGCTCCAACAGCAGGTAACTACTACGCTGTAGGTTTTCCTACAGGTGAAGCTGGTGGAAATGCGGTTGTTGATGCCAACGATGGTAACTCAGGTAACTGTAATAACGGTGGTTCTGAAACAGGTGGAGATGCTAATAGATCAGTGGGGGGGGCGACAATGACTCAAGCCAACCTTGCTCAATTAGCTGCTCAGGTTGCTGCTAGATATACAAACGGAGCAACTGGTGTTCAAGTTGAAGCCAACGGTAACTTCTTTGTTTCAGGTGCAATTGGTGTTGTTGATTCAGCAAATAACACTGCCGCACTAGCTTCTCAGTGGGCAATTGATGAAAACAAGAGACTTCTTGAGTTAAATAGAGGTTTCTAGTTATAACAAAATTCTTATTAGCGAAGGGCCCCTATTAAGGGGCCTTTTTTATTTGTAATACTTGAATTGATATTTCGAAGAAAAGCTTCCATTCTTATTTTTAATATATGGATAGTTAAAGAAATCATAATTGCTACAGTCTTTTTTTTCAGAATTAAGACACTCTAAATCTATGATGGCCTTGATGGAGTAAAGTCTAAGCGCTAAGCGCTTTTTAATCGCTTCTATTTTTGTTGTCTTGTACTGTGTGAGTAAAACTGCATATGCTTCTTCAGGACTTCCTCTTTTGTGTATGGCCTTTGCGATTATACTAGGTAAAAGAGAGAACTCTTTTTCAATACGTGGGTGATTTAGAATTTTCTTATAGAGAGTAATGGCCTTGTCATAATCTTTTATCTCAAAGTAATAATTAAAAGCAGCATCCTTTATTAGCTCATAATCCTCTGGATAGATACGTAAGCCTTTTTCATAAATAGTTTCTGCTCCATAGATATCGTCTTTAATGATTGAGAGATATTTACCTCCAAAGAGGTAATTTTCATAGAAATTTGGAGTTAAATAAGAAATAGAATTAAACCTATAAAACATCCATGAATTACCGTCATCTTTTTTATAATGTTCCTCATCGCTTTCTAAAAGAGTTTGAATCCAAAGAATACTAGCCAATAATCTTTCGTTGCCAGCAGATGCAATCTTTAATGAAAGAGGACCAAAGTTATATGCTGACTCCTCTTTTGAGATTGATAAGACAGGTTTTTTCAAATTTGTATTTATCAAGTTTGTAAAAAAACACAAAGTAACTATAATGGGAATATATACAAATCTTCTAATGCTGATTTTATTCATGCATTTAGTTTAAAACGAAAAAGCAAATGTTGAAAGTTAAAGATATTACTAAATCATTTAAGCAAGACTTTTGGAGCAAGAGCTTCAATGCCTTAGACAAAGTTAGCTTTGATATAAATGAAGGTGAAATTGTTGGCTTTTTAGGTGCTAATGGTGCAGGAAAGACCACTCTTTTGAAAATTATTATGGGTTTTATACCATGTGATAAAGGAGAAATTGTATTCGATCCTAAGCTTGGAAAGAGTAAAAAAGAAATTTTTAAGAAAATAGGTTTTTTGCCAGAAAGACCGTACTTTTATCCATATTTAAAAGGAAGAGAGTTTATTGAATATGTTGCAATAATTTCTGAATTGGATAAGAGGATCATTCGAGAAAGAACAGAATTGCTATCTAGAGAGTTTAAAATAGATCATGCGCTGGACCGAGATATACGAGGATATTCCAAGGGAATGTTGCAGAGACTGGGGTTTGTCGCAACTCTTATTCATGACCCAGATTTAATTATTCTGGATGAACCTCTTAGTGGACTTGATCCTGTTGGAAGAAAAGAAATAAAAGATCATTTGGTTGCTCTTAACAAAAAAGGGAAGACTGTTTTTTTCTCGAGTCATATTGTTTCAGATATTGAAGAAATATGTACAAAGACAGTTGTTCTTAATAAAGGACAGCTTACGTACGAGGGGAGTATAGAAAGGCTGATCTCTGAAAACACAGATGAAAAGTTCTATATTTTCATTGATAGTAAGAGTATTAATGATTTCGTAGAAACTTTAGATTATGAAACACTTGGTGAGAAAATACGCTTAACTGTCGGTCCTGATGAAAAAGATAATTTAGTTAATAACTTAGTAAAAAACTCCATTTCTATAGATGAAATAAGAAAGAGTCATGTAACTTTAGAAGAGGTTATATATGAAATATAACTTCAAAGTATGGGTTATCGCGAGATTCACTTTCTTAGAGCTATACAAGAGTAAAATTCTCATGAATGTTCTAATGTTAAGTTTGGCCTTACTCGGAGTTTCCTATGTCGCAACTGAGTTTACTTATGGTGTTCCATCGAGGGTTGCAATAGATTTCGGATTAGGAGTAACAACAATATCTAGTATCGCAATTGCAATCTTTATGGGTTCAAGTCTTCTGATTAAAGAAGTCGAAAATCGAACACTTTATATGATTCTTTCAAGACCTATATCAAGAAAAGAATTCTTAACTGGAAGAGTTCTTGGATTGTTAGGGATTCTCTTTGTTAATATTTTGATTCTTATGAGCGTTACACTGTTACTCTTTTTTTATTTAGGAGGACAGTATTCTAATCTTTTGCTTTGGAATTTCTTATTTACCTATATTGAAAGCTCTATCGTTCTTCTTGTGGTTATTCTTTTTTCAATGGTTACCAATCAGGCAATCTCTATTATAAATACGATTACAGTTTTTATATGTGGGCATGCCATCTCAAAAGTACATGATTTATCTTTTACAAAAAACAATGAGTTTATAAGGTTTATCTCTAATATTGGAAAATATACTTTACCTGACTTATCAAAGCTTAATATTAAGAATTTTCTACTTTATGAAAAATCACTTCCTGATAACTACCTATCATATGGGCTTCTATACGGAATTTTTTATTGTTTAATGTTATTAGTTGTATCAATGTTTATTTTTGATAAAAAGAGTTTCGATTGAATCCTGAATTAATATTAATTGCTATATTTCTTGTTTTTGGACTTCTCGTTGGTAGTTTTTTAAACGCTGTAATTTACCGAGTCCCTAGAGGTATTAATATTGCCGTTCCAAGATCTCATTGCACAAGTTGTAAAAAGACAATTTCTTGGTATGAAAATATACCTGTAGTAAGTTATATTTTCTTAAGAGGAAAATGTTCAAATTGTAAGACCAGTTACAGCATCTTATATCCTTCAGTCGAGTTATTTGTAGGTATGGTTTCAGTTATTCTTGCTCCGACAGTTTTAAGCTCTTATAACCTGATGCTGTACTTTTTTTACTTTAGCGTTTTTTGTGCTCTGTTGTGCCACTTTGTAATTGATATTCAACATAAAATCTTACCAAATTCTATCAATATTTACTTGGCTTCATTATTTTTGGTCCATTCTTTGTATTTTAGATCTCTTGAGTATATTGGATTTGGGCTTTTAGTGGGATTCGCTTTCCCATATTTTGTTACTTATGTATTCTACAAACTTAAAGGAGAAGTAGGATTAGGCGGTGGCGATATTAAGCTATATGCTGCTTTGGGAATAATTTTAGGGCCAGTAAATATTATTAATAATATTTTTTTAAGCTGTTTCTTTGGTGCAATCTTTAGTCTTTTTATGATGTCTATTGGAAAAATGAGTCGGAAATCGAGACTAGCATTTGGACCATTTATTATTATTGTTGCGGTGTTTCAAATATTCTTTCCAAGTGCCTTTAAGAGTTTTTCTTCTATCTGGAGTATTTAAGTTCTTAGCATGTGCAGTAATACCTTGAAATCAATAGTTTTAATAAGCTATAATTAATATTATACTTTTCCTATAGGGATAAAAATTGGACACAAAAAAAGCTATTACTAACGCGTTAAATAAAATTAAGAGCAGCCTGAAGGTTGGCTCCAAGGGTATTATTGGCGTGGATATCGGTTTAAGTAGTGTCAAGGTTGCTCAGATGACTGGTAGCGCTGAGGCCGGGTTTACTCTTGTGGCCTATGCTTCTGAGCCACTTCCTGAGGGAACTATTATCGAAGATGATATCCAGAAAGAGGATGAGCTCAAAGAAGCGATATTAAAAGCTATAGAGAAGTCTGGCTCTAGTTGTTCTAATGTTGCAATATCTCTATCAGGGCCTAATACAGTTGCTAGAAAGCTTCAGCTTGCAGGAGGTTCTTATGAAGAGATTGAAGATCAAGTTTCATGGGAAGTTGAGCAGTACATTCCTTTCAGTGTAGAGACATCTAAAGTTTCTTTTCACATAGTTGGTGAAAATGAAGGTGGTGGTGTTGATGTTATTGTTGCTGCTGCCAAAGGTGAAACCGTAGATAGTTATAAAGCACTTTATGAGAGTATTGATTTGATTCCAAAGGTAATAGACCTTGGGGTTCTTGCCATTACGAATGTTTTTGAAGTTGTTTACGATGAAAAGCTTGAGGATGGAAGTCAGTCATGGATACTTATCGACTTAGGTGCCCAGAAAACAGAATTTGTCATTTATAAGAATCATAAGATTATGTTCACCAAAGAGATTGATATTGGTGGAGTTATGATAACTGAAGAAATTCAGAGACAAATGGGTGTTAACTATTACGAAGCTGAAGACTTGAAATGTAATGGGGATGAAAATGGGAATTTACCTGAAGAGATTCTCGAGATTATTGATGACGTTGTTGAAAATTTCTTTAGTGAAATTAAAAAGACGATAGATTTCTATATAAGCTCTACTTCTGATGAGTCGTTTGTAGAATGTGTCTTAACAGGTGGGAGTTGTTTAATTCCAGGACTTATTGAAGGTCTAGAGGCCCTACTAGGTATTAGTGTTAGTATAATGAATCCTTTTGAAGCGATTGATTATGACAAGAAAAATATAAAAGAAGAGCAGTTAAATGAAATCGCCTATAGAGGCGCTGCCGTATTAGGATTAGCGATGAGGTTAGATTAAATGATTAAGGTAAATCTGCTAGAGCAGAAAGCCCCATTTAAAATGCCTGTTGTTCTCGGTATAGATTTTGCTGATTTAAATCTAAAAGCTTTAGCTTTTGTTATGATGCTTAGTTTTGTCCCAGAATGGTTTATTTATCCTACTTGGAAGGCTGACTTCGAAAAAGTTACTGAAGAGCTTGTACAATTACGAAGCCAATATTCAAAATTAAATAAAGAACTGAAAGGAAATAAGGATATTAAAGACAGACTTGAAGCTTTTAATAAGCAGGTTGCTAAGCTTCAAAAGAGAAGTGTGCAAGTTGATTTAATACTTCAAGAGAAAAGAAATCCTGGGCTTCTAATGGAGAAACTTGCTAGAAGAGTTCCAAAAGATATTTGGTTTGATTCATTTCTAATTGAAGAAGATAAAACAATTGTTATTAAAGGTGGAGGTGTACTCTACTCAAGCATTGGTGAGTTCATTTCTAACGCAAATAGTGCAGGGTTTTTTGACCAACCTCTAAACCTTAGTGAGTCTAAAACTGTTGAAGAGGAGCCAGGCTCTAATTACAGAATACAAGAATTCACAATTTCTGGAAGAATTGATAAGTTCGACCCTTGGCAACAATAGATGAAGTTATTAATTAGTAAAATACATTATTTTATCTTCATTTACATAGCTTTTGGTGTTTATACGCATTGGTTAGAAAATAATGAAAAAATTGAATCTGAGCTTGCTCAAGTTCCTGTCATTCAAAACAAGATAAGAAAGGCCAAGAAAGAAAAAAAGCAATTGAATAGCTACTTGAAAGATGTTGAAGCTGCAAAGGGAAGAATTGAACTTGTCGCAAAAGAAATAGAGAATCTTCAGAAGAAGCTCCCAAATACAATTGATGATACTAAGAACCTTTCAAATATAAAAAATATTGCCGAACAAATTAATATAAAGAATATTTATCTGACACCTTTAGACGAAATAGATAAAGGTTTCTATATGGCAAAGAGATATAATTTTAAGGCCTCTGGTACATATCTACAATTTCTTCTTTTGATGGAAAAGATCGGTGCTGAATCGACGATTCTTAATGTAAAAAGACTCTTTTTAGAAAATGTTCAAAAAAAGCAAAGAGGAAGGTTTCAGATAATTAATGGTGATGTTATAATTGAAACATACCGCTATAATGAAAATTATAAAGAAGACCGTGGTATCCAAGCGATTGAAAATGAATTTAAAAATAAAACAAAGAAAAAAGTAGTAAAGCCACGTAAACGTAGAAAGAAGAGATAAAGATGATTCAAAAAACTATTCTAATTACGTTCATAGTTATAGGTTTTACTTTTTCTGTAAATGCCAAAGCGCCTAAGCTTATCAAAGATAATCAAACCAGTGTTAAGAATCCGCTAGAGTTACGTGATCCATTTAAAAGAGAACTGCGTAGAAGAAGCAGAGGAAAAAAAGACTATCCTGGAACACGCTCTGTATTTAGTAATATTCCTACAATAGATGCGACACCGATCGATAAAATAAAAATAACCGGTATTCTTATTGGAAATGAAAGACGAGCTGTGGCCAAAACCATAAATGACCAAGGAAAACTTGGGGAAGAATCTTATATTCTAAAAGAGGGTATGAAACTAGGTGAGAACAATGCTGAGATTAAAGCAATTCTTCCTGGTGGAATCGTATTAGTTGAGAAAATTCGTAATGTTTATGATCAAGATGAATATCTTGAAACTATAATTCCTGTATCTAGCGACTAAAAAAAGTTGTCAACCATTTTAATTCTTATGCTATAATTTAAGTAATTTACAGTTTCATGATGGAAACTATTTACCTTAGGACGAGGTTGCAATGAATATTAGAAGTTTTCTTAATAAGCTTTTACTTACCTTAATGTGTGCGGGCATAACAAATATATGGGCCGCAACTCTTGAAAAAATTGATTACAAAATTAAAGAAGAAGTTGCTCAATTAGAGCTAGTTTTTGATGTTAATGATGCTCAAGCAAAGAAGTTTCATGTAACTGAAGACAAGCAAATAATCATCGATTTGAAGGGCGTTCAGGCAACGGACAGAGTAATTAGGGCCTTTGATACATCTGAATTTAGTGGAAGTATCGTTTTTGTATCTGCGTACAGGAAGTCATCGAATCCAGAAGATCTTAGAATTGCAATTCAGCTTAGGGACAATGTTCGAAGCATATTAAAGAGAGAGCCTAATAAAATTATCTTAGAAGTTGAAAGTCGATTTGGTGTCTTTTCTCAAAGAACGATTGAAGAAAATAAAACATATGAGGAAAAAGTAACTGAAGATATTAAAGAAATTGGTAAGTTAAGTATTCCAAAGTCAGACAGCGTTTCTGATATTCTTGAAAACCTAACGTTGTCAGGTAGAAAGAAGTACATTGGAAAGAAGATTACTTTTAATATCAAGGATCTTCCTGTTGCAGATATTTTAAATATGATTGCGGATGCATCAGGCTTCAATATCATTATTACTGATGACATTAAAAAGTTGGCTCCGTTATCATTGAACTTAACAAATATACCTTGGGATCAGGCACTTGATACGATATTAGGTTTGAATAAACTCGTCGCAAAGAAAAACGGTGTAATTTTAATGGTAACAACTTATGAAAAAGCCGCACAAGAGCAAGAGCAAGAATTTAAAGCTAAAAAGCTAAAAGAAAAAGAGGTACCACTTTTAACGAAAGTTTTTCCGATAAGTTATGCAACAACCCAGGATCTTATAAAAATTTTAGAAGGTTATATTACTGAAAGAGGAAAACTTAATGAAGATGTTCGTACGAACTCTTTAATTGTAAAAGATACTGCAGATACCATTGAGAGAATTCGGAAAATAGTAGGCGTCTTAGACACTCAAACACCACAAGTTCTAATAGAGTCAAAGATTGTAGAAGTTAATGAAAGTTATAAGAAAGAAATTGGTCTTCAAAATGGTTTAAACTTTGGTTATGATCCTGTTGGACAAATTGGTGATGCACCTCCTTCAGTAATTGGTAATGATCCAACTGCTGGAACTAATGCAGGGCCTGGTTTTACATTTAGTTCGGCACCATCCACTGGAGATAGTGCACGAAGTATTTTTGGTCTAACTGTTTCTAGGTTTAATCGTTTATTAAATTTAAATTTTTCGCTTCAGCTACTCGAGACTGAATCAAAAGGTAAAATTGTAGCAAGTCCAAAAGTGATAACACAAAATAAAAAGAAAGCAGTAATTTCAACAAAGCAAACGACAAGTTTTTCTAAGTCAGTTTCAACAGATGCAAATACAAATGAGACAACTTTTGAAGAAGCAGAAGCATCTCTGATTCTTGAAGTTACACCTCAAGTGACGAATGAAGGGTCTATCTCCCTTGAATTAGACCTTATGAAGCAGCAATTTGGTACAAGACCATCAGCAGCAGCACCACCAGATAAACAAGAAAGAAGAGTTAAAACGAATGTTCTTGTTGATAATGGTTCGACAATTGTCATTGGTGGTGTATACAATTATGAAAAAAGAGAAGCTCATTCTGGTGTACCATTTTTGAAAGAGATTCCATTAGTTGGTTGGTTGTTTAGAACTCCGTATGCACCAGAAACAATAAAACAAGAGTTGTTAATTTTCTTAACACCTAGAATTGTAAACCAGGAAGAAGCTGGAATTATTGACCAGTCGTAAAATATGGCACAAAGTAATCAAATATTAGAAAAGTATTTAATGACTCTAGAGAAGGATCCTTCTTCTAGAGTCTTTGCGCCGTTAGCCGAATATTATAGGAAAAATGGATTACTTGGTCAGGCCATTGATACTCTGGCCCAAGGAATAAAATATAATCCAGAATATGTTTTGGGTCATCTTGGCTTAGCTTTTTGTCATTACGATAATGGCGAGCATAAGAAAGCGTACGACATTCTAAAGCCTTTGGTTGACTCGAATCGAGATAATATCAGAATGCTGAAGCTTTTCAGCGACATCTGTCTAGATTTAAAAAAGTATGATGAGGCCCTCGAATATCTAAAATACTTGCTATTTGTTAATCCAAAAGATGTTGATGCGGCCGAAAAGGTTCAACGATTAGAAAAAGAAAACGCTAAGTTTGGTCCTTTAAAATTTAGCTTTCATGATGATGAGTCAGATGAAGAAAAAGAAATTCTCTTCGATGTAGATTCAATGAGTAGTACTCCTGAAAAGGTTTCTGAAATTGATGAGTGGGTTAAGTTCGATTTAAAGCAAGAATCGACTGATGAGCCTGAAGATCTAAATGATTGGTCAATGAACACAAAGATAACACTCAAAGATCAATCAGCTGAAGAAGAGGTTCGAGAATTTAAAGTTGCTGAAAGAGTGAGTAAAGTCCCAGAGCAAAAGAAAGTTGATTCGGCAGTAATAACACACACTTTAGTTGATCTTTATTGTAATCAGGGCTATTTGGATAAAGCTAAATCTCTTCTAGAGAAGATATTAGAGTTAAACCCAACGGATATAAAAACAAAACTTAAGCTTCAAGAAGTGGAGCGAGTTCTTAGTGAGTCCTACTTTGATGAAGATGAAGAAGATCTTCCTATTGAGACGGTTAAAGAAGTAACTACTCAGCAAGACGAAACAAATGGTAGAAATGAGTTAATGAATTTATTTGATAGTAAATTTAACTCAGCTGCTGAAGAAGTTATAACTAACGAAGAGACGATACCTTCGCATGGGTCAGACAAGCAGGTAAATAAACTACTCGAAGATAAACTATGGTCCTTTCATAAAGCACTTTCGGCCAGGGCACTAGAGGTTCTCTCTAAGTAAAACCAAGTAAAAAATCTTTACAAAAAACTGATAGGTTGGTATTTTGACGCATTATTCTATTTGAATAGTTGAACAAATATCAAGGTATCACATGGTCAAAAAATTTATGGTTATAAATGGCCCTAATTTAAACTTGCTAGGTACGCGAGAACCTTCTGTTTATGGAGATAAGTCTCTTTCAGATATTGAGTTGTATACAGAAAATTCTTTAAAAGAATTAGGTTTTACAGATGTAGAGACGACCTGGTTTCAATCTAATATTGAAGGCGAAATTGTAGGAAAGATTCAGTCTCTGTTAAATCTAGACTATGACGCACTCCTAATAAATCCTGCTGCATATTCACATACTTCAGTAGCAATATTAGATTCTTTGAAAATGTTAGAAATACCTGTTATTGAAGTACATCTTAGTAATACTCACCTAAGAGACGCATACCGTCAGACGAAGTTGACTGCTAAAAGCTCTACTATCATAATGGAGGGGCTTAGACATAAGGCATATTTAATAGGAATACTTTCACAGCTAGTGAAATAAAGAGGATTGATATTTATGGGACGCGAACTACAAACAACAGAGCTTAAAAAAAGAGTAATGATTGAGCTTGATGATAAACCATATCAAATCATTAAAGCAGACTTTACCAACCCAGGTAAGGGATCTGCATTTACTATTTGTAAGTTAAAGAATTTAGAAACTGGTGCTGTTTTTGATAGAACATTTAAATCAGGTGTTGGAACAGGAGTGTACGAGCCAGATATAGATCTTAAAGTTGTTGAATATATGTACGGAGATAATGACGGTTTTAATTTTATGGATCAGACTACATATGAAACAATTCATGTGACAACTGACCAAGTTGGAGACTCTGCTGGTTATCTTCAAGAAGGAATAACTCTTGATCTACTTTTTTACAAAGGGCAGCCGATTGCAATTGATCTTCCAAACTTTGTTGTTTTAAAAATTAAAGAAACTGATCCAGGCTTAAAAGGTGATACTGCTCAAGGTGGAACCAAGGTAGCAATAATGGAAACAGGGCTTCAGGTAAAGGTTCCTCTTTTTATGAAAGAAGGGGAAATTATAAAAATAGATACAAGAACTGGCGACTATATAGAAAGGGCCAAAGCATAGGACTTAAAAATGGACTTTAAAGAATTAGAAGATTTTATTGCTATAGCGAAAAAAGCTGGAGCAAGTGAGTTAAAATATCAAAAAGATGAAAAGAAGTTTTCAATATCTTTTCCAGTGTCTGGTGCTCAATCAGTTCAGACTGTTGCGCCTATTGCTCAACCTGTTGCCAGTGCGCCAGTAGTTGCAGCTGCAAAATCTACGGAAGGTTTGGTAGATGTAACATGCCCATTTGTAGGAACGTTTTACAGAACTCCTTCACCAGACGCTTCAGCATATGTAAAAGTTGGAGATAAGGTTTCGAGTGGAAAGGTTTTATGTATTGTGGAAGCAATGAAAATCATGAATGAAATTGAATCAGATATATCTGGTGAAATTGTAGAAATTTGTGTTGAAAATGAAACTTATGTAGAGTTCGGACAAGTTCTTTTTAGAATTAAACCGTAATAACGGAATAGATTATGAAATTCAAAAAAATACTTATTGCAAATAGAGGCGAAATTGCAATAAGAATTGCTCGAACATGTAGAGAGCTTGGAATAGAAACAGTTGCTGTTCATTCGACAGCAGATGAGAATTCTTTGCACGTTAAACTTGCAGATGAATCTGTTTGTATAGGTCCGGCAAAGCCAACTTTAAGCTATTTAAATATTCCTAGTATTCTTTCTGCTGCAGAAATAACTGGTGCAGATGCAATTCATCCTGGGTTTGGATTCTTGTCTGAGAACAAAGAATTTGCTCAAATGTGTGAAAAGTGGGGATTAACTTTTATAGGCCCTAATATTGAATGCATTGAGAAAATGGGTGATAAAATTATTTCCAAAGAAATAGCGGAAAAAGCTGGTGTTCCTGTCTTGAAGCCAATTGCCGTTAATGGAAGATCCGATGAGGAAATTCTCAAAAATGTTAATGAAATGGGTCTTCCTGTTCTAGTTAAAGCTTCTGCTGGTGGTGGTGGCCGTGGGATGCAAAAAATTGAAAAAATTGATGATCTGCTTGTAACTATATCTAGATTGAAAACAGAGGCTAAGGCAGGTTTTGGTGATGATACTTTATTTATTGAGAAGTTTGTAACAAACCCTAGGCACGTTGAAGTTCAAATAATGTCTGATAAGCATGGGACAGTTCTTCACTTAGGTGAGAGAGATTGTACTGTTCAAAGAAGATTTCAAAAAGTAGTAGAAGAATCTCCATGTCCAGTTTTAAGTGAAGAAAGAAGAGAAGAGATATGTAACTCTGCTGTAGAGCTTGCTAAATATGTAAACTATGACTCTGTAGGAACTGTTGAGTATCTATACGATCAAGATGAAGATAAGTTCTACTTTATGGAGATGAATACACGAATTCAAGTTGAACACCCTGTTACTGAACAGAGAACAGGTGTTGACTTAATTGCTCAACAAATTATTGCTGCTTCTGGTGAGAAACTAAAATATTCTCAAGAAGATATTAAATTTGTCGGCCATTCCATTGAGTGTCGTCTAAATGCTGAAGACCCAAAGACTTTTGCACCTAGCCCAGGGCAAATTATTCATTATCATAGGCCTGCAGGTCTAGGTGTTAGAGTGGATGACTTTATCTATAGTGGATATAATGTCTCTCCTTTTTACGATTCTATGTTAGCAAAAATCATTGTTACAGGCTCCGATAGAGAAGAATGTCTAAATAGAATGACTAGAGCGTTAAAAGAAACAGTTATCGAAGGAATTAAAACTAATAGAGACCTTCATTTAATGATTATTTCTGATGAGGACTTTAGGGGCAATAATTACGCTACCGATTTTTTAGTTAAGAAATTGAAGTAAAATAAGAGTTAAGTAATTGTATTCATTTGAATAGAAGATTATTTAACTCAAGATTTTACTATGAATGATTTAATTGAAAAAATTGATTTAGCATATAATGAAAATAAGTTTCGAGAAGCTCTTAGATTAATTGAAGAGTTTCTTAATTCGAATTTTTTAAGCACGTCGCAACATTGCGAGTTGTTGGAAACAATTTTTCAGTGTCAGCCTGATCTTCAATTTTCACTTAGAGACTTGTATCTAGAAAAGTCTTTAGAGCAAAACTTTAAAAGAATTAAATTTCTTGAAGATACTCTTTGTAAGCTTTCAAAAAATCAAAAAATACACATATATAAAAATGCAAAAAGAATATATCTTTCACTAGGTAAACTAGAAAAGTTAGAAAACCTTTTTTCTTCTATTAAATCTGAATTTTTAAAATATAAGTCATACTCACTTCTTCTCGAAGAGGTTGAGAATCTAGAAAGAGAAGGACTTGAAGATTTGCTTACAGACAAAGAGAGAATGGAAATTAACTATGGTCTTTTTAATATAGACTATTTTAAAAAGCTATATGAAAGATCTCTTCAAGAAGGCTCATCACCATTATCATATAGCAAAAGTGCTGTTGATTTCTCTAATGATATATGGAGAAAACAAACCTTTGCTGTTAAAGAAAAAGTTATCAGCAATTCAAAATTTTATAATATCGAAGAAGCAAAAGAATTTCTAAAAGGCATTTACGAATTGCTAATCGTTGATAGTGAGACAGCGTATGTTCTAAAATACTTACTACATTATTGTAAAGTTTTTGGAAATATGCCATTGGCGCAAGCGAGCTTCTCATTACTGACCAAAGAATCCAAGGATACTTTTGGCTGGAGCGAAAATGATATAAAAAATATTCCGAGAGTCGAAAGAGCTGACTTTGAGCAAATAGACCTAGGAGAGGACTTATTTGCGAGTGATGGAAAAGAAAAAGAGTTAACTATTCAGAGGCTTGTTAATCAAATCCAACTCCTAAATAATCAAGATGATTTAGCTGGTGTTACAAAGCTTTTAAAACAGTTGCGTGAGTTAGATGAAGAGCACTCTCTTGTTAAAGAACTAGGAGAGAGAGAGCATGGAAAGCTTGGGTCGAAATTAAAAACATACAAAAAAAGTATAACTGAAATTCAAGAACAGTTATTTAAAGAACTTGGAAGATATTCTTCTGAAGAAATATCCAATTCTCAAGAAATAGATCATCTTGAGAGGGTAAGCAAAAAGTTTATCGAATTATCCCAAAAAGAATTCTTGACGAAAAATTACAATAATCTCATTTACACATTTAACACACTAGGGTTTTATAAGGTTTCAATTAAACTCATTAATATTCTTCTCATAGATAGTGAAGATATCTCCATAAAGTTTAAGGTTGAATTGGTTTATCTAAAGTGCGAAACACTAATAATGTCAAAAAATTTATATGGTGCTCTTAATGAAATTGAAGAGTTTCTCGAGCAAGAGCCATTAACTCAAAAAGAAAAAATAAACTTCTGGTATCTTAAGGCTGAAGTTTTGAGAATGCTTGGAAATAAAAGGGAAGCTCTTAAAGTTTACTCTAAGGTGTTTAAGATTAATAAGAATTATCGGATGGTATCAGACAGGTTAAAAGAGATTGAATAAATTAAATAGAATTTTAATAATTTTTTCTATCTTTATGTCTTTCTTTGTAATGGCCACGTGGAGTTTTATTCAGTCTGAATATTTTGGTAAAATATTGGCCAAAGAAGTTAATGAAACAATTTCTTCGCAAACAGATTTTGATATAACTTTTTCTCATATTGAAATTGAAATGTTTCCTCCAACTACATCGTTGAAAAATGTCAAAGCAAGAAACAAAGAAAGAAGTGTATATGAGATAGATATTGTAGCTGGTGGTTTATCATTAGCTTTTGGTATTAGTGATTTCTTTAGTAGTAAACTATCTATTGATCAAGTTGGTTTTGAAGACGCCAAAATAAACTTTAAATTAAATAAACCTAATACAAATAGTAAAGATTCTATTGAGTACTCTAGTATATTTCCATTAATTAAAAATATTTTAACTGAAGACCTTCCTGTCAGTATTAAAGGAGTTCATCTTAAAAGGTCAACGGTATACTCTAAACTGGCCAGTGGTTACTTTGAATATTTAGATGCAACACTTTATAAGAACGTTTTAGAGACTAATATAAAAGCTCATAATTTAGAAGTTTCAGAAGTTTTAGTTCCTGACAATAATTACAGAAAGTTTGATTTCTTATCTCTTGATTTTCATTTGAATTCTAAAAAACTACTGATCAAGAATAGTGAGCTGTGGAAAGATACACAGAAACTGTCTCTTGATGGTGCTTTAATTTTTAAACCTCTTCGAAATATAGATTTTGCTGGTTCTGTTTACTTGCGCGGTTTAATTGAGAAAAATGAGTATGTTAAGAATAATATTGAACTAAGTAAGTTAAATATTAGTGGTGTTTATGAAGTTAAGGCAGATGTTGTAACCAATCTAAATGAGGTAAAGAGTGTAGACGGTTCTATACGAATTGTAGATTTAAAGTCAGAGTATGCAAATGTAGATAGCCTATTTACTCGCTTTGATGTTAAGGACTCCATACTTAGTATTGAAAATACATATGTAGAGCATAATAATGGTTCAGCTGAATTATTTAACAGAGTCGGTGTTTTTAATTTAAAGACAAAAGAACTTCTTAGAAATACACTTAATGCCAAAATTAAGAACTTACACACAAATTCGATGTTATTCGCACTTCGAGATTCTTTAGATATATTAAAAGGCCGTGCTACAGGTAATGTTGATATCTTGTGGGATGGAAAGGATGTAACTTTTTCCATTTATGAAGGAGCAAAATTTGAATCTTTCAAATTAGCACTACCTAAGACAACGCCTATCCTTGAAAACAAATATATAAAAATTAACTCTGGAGTTGTGAAGATTCTTAATGAAGGAGTAAGTTTAGATTTCGATCTCGCTACAGGGGAGAGCACAAAGATCCGTGCAACAGCTTTACTTTCTTCTGAACGAATTGATGTTGATGTAAGTGATTCGTTTATCGACTTTGAAGAGTTAGGACCAATATCAGGGCTTCAGCTTAAAGGAAGCGGCCCATTCGATATGGTAATTAAGGGTATTACAGATGATGTAAACTTTGACTTTGATGTTGATTTAAAGAATGCTGAAATTCTGGGGTACAACTTAGAGAACTTTAAAAGTCAGTTAACTTTGGATCTCGAAGAGTTAGTTCTCACTATTAAGAATGGAAAGGGTGTTGCAAAAGGTTCAAGGTACCTTGCCGATGGATATTTAGATTTTAAGAGAGATAAGTTGAATATCTCTGTAAATATGCTCTATTCAGATTTAAAAAGTTCCCTTTATATCTTAAAGCCAATCTTAAAAGATTTGTCATTCTTGCATGTACCATATTTATCTTATTCTTATAAGGCACAGGTGAAAATTAGCGGTGGTATTAACCCTGATGACCTAATCGTCTATGGTCTTGTTGAGGGGGTTGATCTTCAAATACTTAGAGAGAAATCAGAATCTCTTTCATTTAATTTTAATTATGCAAACAATCTACTAACCTTTGATCAAATTAAACTAAGACACGGATCTGCAGAAGCTGTTGGTAAGTTTAATATGAATTTAAAAAGTCAGTACTTTGAATATGATGCAAAACTATTTAATGGTCACTTAGAGGATTTAGAAGTTTATCGTTTTTTAGATTTAGGTTATGCAAGTGAGGTTTCAGGCGAGTTTTATGGGAAAGGAACTTTAGATGATTTCTCAACACGTTCTCATTTAAAGTTTACAAATAGTTTTTTGGGAAATGTTCAAGTGCCAGAGTCACTTTTAACTATTTATAATAATTCTAAAGAAGTTTTTTCTAGTGGTAATTTATTAGGAGATAGGGCCACTTATAATATGTATTTAAACTTTGACAAAAATACTACGCAGAAGTCTTACTTTAATTCCTTTATTAATTTTAAAGATATAAGAGAGTTGGTTGGTATTCTTTCAAATCATAATATGGAAACAAAAGATATCTCGGGATTTTTAAAATCTAATATATCTTCCTCTTTTTCTGTTTTTGATTTAAAAAACTCTTCAGTAAGTATGAAAATGTCTGAGTTTAAATTCAATAAAGGGTCAAAAGAACTATTTATAGATGGAGAAGAGGCTTTTTTACATGTCGTGAATGGATCTTTGGATAAAGTTCAAGTCAGTTTGAAAAGTAACGAAAGTGATTTTTTCAAAATAGAGGGAAAAGGCTCCCTTGGAGAAGAGTTAATTTTAGAGCAGAAGTTCAAAGTTGATGCATCTCTCTTGGAGCTGTTTAGCCGTAATATATCTAAAACTACAGGCTACCTTAGTGGGCAAGGAAGAATTTATGGTAATATCAATAACTTTGACTTTGATCAAAGTGTAAGTGGTGAAAATATATTTTTAAAATTAAGTAATGTTCCTACTTCATTTTCAGGTATGAACTTTAATTTAGTCATTGACGAGAATTCAATTTTCTTAAATGAACTTTCAGGGTTCTTTGGTAAGGGAAATGTAAATGGTAATGGTGTCGTAAAATTAGTACTACCATATCCAGAGGTAGACTTAGCTTTTGAGTTTAAGAATAGTTATTTACCGCTTTTTAAGAAAAGTGGTGTTCTACTTTCAGGAAAAGGGAAGTTAGAGGGGAATAAGTTTCCTTACTTATTAAATGGAAGTGTAACTGTCTTAAACGGAACAATAAACGATGAGCTGCAGGACCTTTCCCCTCCTAGTGTTAAAGGAGATCAGGTTCATGAAAAATATGTTCCGGAGAATAAGTATAAATCTAATTTCGATTACTTTGATTTAGATATACTGTTAGATTTCGACAAGCCTGTAATAGTCAGAAACCTTCTTACTGATCTTAGGTTGGTAGGGAATGGAAGAATTAGAGGGAAACCATATAAGCCTGAGCTAAATGGTATCGTAGAAGTTGTGCCAGGACTTTCAAAGTTATTGTTTAAAGGAAACGAATTCATTATTAAAGAAGGAAGCCTAACCTTTACTGAAGAGAAAGGCCTTGTTCCTGAACTTAATTTTAATGGAAGTAGCCGAATTAACCAGTATTCTATCAATTTAGATCTTTATGGTATGGCCAATGATCCTCAGCTCTCTGTGTCTTCTGATCCTTTCTTAAACCAAGAAGATATATTCAGTCTTTTAACACTTGGTTTTACTTCTGAGATATCAGACGAGCTTGAAGAAAAAGACTTACGATCAGCTACAACACTAGGAATTGGAACACTTTTATTTGATCAATTACTAAAAAATCAAGGACTAAGTTCGAAGCTTGGTTTAAAGTTAAGTGTGCTACCAGAATTTCAAGAAGACGAGTCTTCATTATTAAAAGGAAAATCGGGGGTCTCAGATACTGGATCGAGTAGGTATAAGACGGCAACCAAAATTAAATTAGAAAAGAAGTTAAGTCGTAATGTCGATCTTTCTCTTTCTAGTACGGTAGGTGGTTCAGCAGAACAAAAGCAAGAGATGAATATCAATTATAATGTCTTAAAGAATGTTTCCCTTGAGGGAGTATATGAAGTTAATAATGGTGATGAAGAGCAGTATCAAGAGCCAACATCATTTGGAGTGGATTTTAAAATACAATGGTCATATTAAGAGTCTTTATATTTATTTTATTTTCCTTTGTAGTTCTCGGAACTAGTGCAAAAGGTGAGGAGTCTGTAAAGAGTTTAACTCTCAATTGTTCTGGCGACGCCCAAAAATGTTCTGACTTAGAAGGGATTGTAAAAAAGAAAATTAATGAAGGCCTTAATCTAGGTAATGCAAGGGAATATTTTAATTTATTGCTTTTTGATATTGCTATAGCTCGCTTTTCTTATGCATTTAATAATGAAAATCTAAGTCTGAATGTTGAATACTATAAAAAAGTTTCTTTGTTTCAAATTATTCACTCAACAGATATTGAGACTAAAACACTAGAAAGGCTTGTCGGTATTAGAGAAGGGTCTTTTTACAAAATTTCAGAACTTGAAAAAGCTAAAGAACAAGTTTTAAATTACTTTGTTGAAAGAGGCTATAGTAATGCAAGTATTCATGTAAAGCTTATCGAAAGAGACTCTAGAGTACGAATTGATATGTTAGTTAATACTGGAGAATACTCTATAGTTAATGAAGTTCGAATCGTTTCTACTTCGAGTGATGAATCGTTGGAACTTATAAAGAGAAGATTTAATAAATTTCAAAATAAAGTTTGGAATAAAATTGATATCAAGTTTGATGTTGATAGGCTTTCTTCAGACTTATTTAATGATGGTTACTTTTCCTCAACTGTTTCCATTTTGCCTGTAGTTTTTGTTGAAAAGAATAAAGTACAAATAAATTTAGAGGTAGATTTAGGGGAGAAACATAGTTTTAGCTTTCATGGAAATCAGATGTTTAATCATCAAGAAGTTCTTAATATGATCAAAGAAGGAGTTAAGTCTAATCTTGGTTACTTTAAGGAGTCTGATCTTATAGATATCGTAAAGTCTATGTATGATAATGTAGGAGTTTTCAATACTAAGATAAGCGTTTATAAGAACATTGGAACTGATAAGTACGGTCAATCTTTTGTAAATTACTTCTTCAATATTACTGAAGGGGATAAAATTGTTATCAATTCGCTCTCTTTTGTAGGAAATAGTGAAATATCTTTAGAAGAAATTCAGAAACTTTATTTCAACGACTCTTCAGTTCTAATTTCAAGAGGATTTTTAGATCGTAACTACATAAACTCTTTTAGCGTGAAATTGAAAAACAAGTATCTTGAAAATGGTTATGTTCAGGCTAATGTTTCAGCGCCTCGTGTTGTATTTTCTCCTAACAAAAGAAGAGTGGATATTGAGTATCGAATCAAAGAAAAGCAGCAAGTGATAATAGAAAAATTAAATTTAGAAGGTGTGCCTTTAAAATATAGAGAAGAAATTCGAAAGTTACTTATAAACAAGAAGATGAAACCTCTGAATGTATTAAAAGTAGATGAAGATATTGAAAAGACTACGACTTATTTAAAGAACAAAGGATATTTCTTTGCTGAGGTTAAAAAACTTGAAACTTCTGAAGTTCTTCAATATGACCCGAGTTTTAGCAGGGCGACTTTAAATATAAGCGTTGAAGTCGGTGAGCTTGTAACATTTAATAATTCGTTAGTCTCAGGTTATTCAAAAACAAAGAAAATTGTTCTTGATAGAGAAATTAAATATCAAAAAGGAGATATCCTTACACCTTCTTCAGTTCAGAATCTAAAAAATCGTTTATCTTCTTTAGGCCTCTTTTCTAAAATTGAGATAAGGCCACTAAGGGATAAAAGTAATAAAGGTTATAACTTGTTAATTCAAGTTCAGGAAAAAGATTTTGGTCAAGCTTATGTTGCTCCAGGATATAGAACAGACCTTGGTTATAAATTATCTGCAGGGACTAACTATAATAATATCGGTGGAATGAATAGAGTTGGGTCTTTGAGAGCACAGGTAAACCGTAGAACAAGCTACAGAGCTTTCGATCCAAGAAGACAAAGTGAACAAAAGGATATGCTAGAGTATTATGTTAGGGCAAATATGACGGAGCCTTATTTTGCACCTTTCCTCTTTGGTGATCAGATGGAGGGAGATGTAGCTTTAGCTGTTGAAAGAAAGAGGTATTATGAATTTGATGCTGACAGGTATAGAATCGCACCAAGTTTATCAAAGAGTTTTAATAAAATCTTCTCGGCCTCGTTAAAGTACCAATGGGAAAGAATTAATCAATACGATGCTAGTTCTGCGATTAATAATGATGACTTTAATATTGGTGGTATCACTCCAGGGTTTTCGCTAGATTTTAGAGATGATCCGATTAAGCCAACGAAAGGTGCTTTCTTTAGTCTTTCTAGCGAGTTTGCTAATCCTTTCTTTGGCTCTATGAATAATGAGTCTATTATTGTTAATTATTATAAATTGGTATCGAGAAACAGAATATATGTACCAATTCAAAATTTCGTCTTTGCTTTCAGTGGAAGCTTTGGTGTTCAGCAAAACTTTTCTTCAAATCAAAAATTTGATGAAAATGGCCAACCAATTTATGACGAAGATGGCAATATTACAACAGATGGTTATATTCCATCTATTAAGGTGTTTAGATTAAATGGGGTTGACCTCGTCAGAGGTTATGCTGAGGATGAAATTAATATTTTGCCTGACGGTCGAGATATTGGTGACGTTATTATAAGAGATAAGGCCTATTTTGTTAATCTGAAGTTTGAAGCGAGATATTCGGTAAATGATTCATTGATAATCGGCCCATTCTTTGATGCCGGCCGCGTGTTTGTTAATAATATCGATATGTTAGATCTACGTAGTTCTGTAGGTTTAACGCTTAAGTATGTTACACCTGTTGGAACATTGGATTTTGATTACGGGATCAAGACTCACAGGATGAAGCATCTTTCTGGTCTCGAAGAAAGTTTTGGACGGTTCCACTTATCTATAGGCTTCTTCTAGTCTCTAAATAATATACATTTTAATTGATTAAATTTGAAGAAAATACGTAATGATCATTTTTTGGTCTTGACTATAGGCCCAATAATCCAGTATAAGGTCTAACACTCGTATTTTGAGTAAAGATAAATCAATGCATAGCATTGTAAAACAAGTAAATATATTTTACGTGGAAGGTAGTTTATGTACACGCAGAAGTCTTTTGTATTGAAGCCAGCGGACGCAGACAAAAAGTGGCATCTAATTGATGCTCAAGACAAAGTTGTTGGAAGACTTGCGACCGAAATAGCAAATATCCTTAGAGGTAAGAACAGTCCAAAGTATACGCCTCATACTGATTCAGGTGATTTTGTAGTCGTTATCAACGCTGACAAGGTTGTTTTTACTGGGTCTAAATGGGATAACAAAGTTTATCACTGGCACACAAACCACATTGGTGGATTAAAATCTAGAACAGCTAAAGAGCAATTAGAAAGAAAGCCTGAGCAGATTCTTATGAATGCTGTTAAAGGAATGCTTCCTAAGAATTCTTTAGGTAGAAAACAACTAACTAAGCTAAAAGTTTTTGCAGGTGAGGCTCATGCTCACGAAGCTCAAGCTCCAGTAGCTTATGCAATTAAATAAATAAGGATATTGTAATGGCCACTAAAGGTAAAACTTACGATGCACATGCTGTAGGAAGAAGAAAAACTTCTGTTGCTAGAATCTACGTAAAAGAAGGTTCAGGAAAAATTACAGTTAATAATAGAGATTTTAAAGAGTACTTTGATAAAGGTACTAACAGATACGTTGTTACTCAACCTCTTAACTTGATGAAGATTGCTGATAAGTATGATCTTAACATTAATGTTCAAGGTGGTGGAACTACTGGTCAAGCAGGTGCTGTTAGACATGGTATTTCAAGAGCAATACTTAAGCTTGATCCTGCTTCAAGAGCAGAATTAAAAGCTGCTGGATTCCTTACTCGTGACGCTAGAAAAGTTGAGCGTAAGAAGTACGGTCTTAAAGGCGCAAGAGCTAAGTACCAATTCTCGAAACGTTAATATTTGTTTTAAGATATTATTTAAGGGCCCACTGTATGTGGGCCTTTTTTGTTTGAGGTTTAATGACTCAGAACTTTATTTCCATTAAAGGTGCTCGCACGCATAATCTAAAGAATGTAGATCTTGCTATAGCACTTAATTCGATTACATGTATTGCTGGTCCGTCTGGTTCTGGAAAATCTTCCTTGGCATTTCACACTTTACTTTCTGAGTCTAAGAGAAGGTTTATGAACTCCTTTCCGGGGGATGTTAAGTTTTTTTGGGATATTCCACAGTCTGCTGATGTTGATGAAATATTTCCTGTTCTTCCTGTGTGGGGGTTGGCGCAGACTAATCCCGTTGTGGGTTCAAGGCCTTCAGCCGTTGATTTAGTTGGTGTTAACGATCAGTTGAGTAAGCTTATTTTTAGCCTCGGTGATAGTTATTGCAAAACCCATAAGCAAAAATTTGTGGAAAAAATAGCACTGAACCAAATAAGAAACTTTTTAGAAGCTCATGACTTAGAGAACGAAGCTGTTCATTTTTTCATGGAGAGCACTTCTTTTAAAAAGATCTATGGTGATAGTTTCTTGCCTGCACGATCATTCTGCGACGAAGTCAGAGCTTTTAATTATGAAGATGAGTATTGGGAACTATTTAGAATTAAAGGTACTAGGTTATCGAGTTTAGATAAGAAGTTTAAAGAGTTAAATTTAGAAAATATAAATGGGTCTCTTAAGGTTTTTATCCCTTTAAGGGGCGTAACTTCTTCCTTTGTTATCAGTAAAGAGAGGTCTTGCCCTGTTTGTGACGAGTCTATTGGTATAAAAATAGATAGTCCTCAGAACTTTTCGGCCTTTACGCCTTTAGGTGCCTGTAGTGTTTGTTCTGGACATGGAATGAACCTTGAGATCGATAGAGAGAAAATAGTAAAGAATACTTCTCTTTCTCTAAAAGAAGGGGCGGTTAACTTTCTTAGTTATTCTCGTTTTGAGCATATCTTTCCAGTAATGCTTAAGGAGGCTAAGAAATCTGGATTTGATATAACTATACCCTTTTGTGAATTGCCTTCAAAAGTATGGAACTTTTTAGAAAAAGGTTCAGGGCAATATGTTGGTCTTGAAAGTCTCTATGAGTACTTAGAGTCAAAAAGATATAAAAAGAATGTTCGTATTCTTCTTCGTTCATTAAAGACTGAGGTTCTCTGTCAAAGCTGCAATGGAACAAGACTTAAAAATGAACTTCTATCTTTTTGTATAAATACTAAACAAAGGACAAGTGTTCAGGACATTTTAGAATATACTTTCTCGGAACTGTTGAACTTTTTAGTTCGCCTAGAAAAAGAAGGGGCTGAATTATTAAACTGGAAAAACTCTCAAAAAATAGTTAAGCAATTAATTGAAATTTTGAAAGTGTCAGTTGATTTAGGTCTCGGTCATCTTAAACTTTTAAAAAAAGTTAAATATCTATCAGTTAATGATTATCAAAAACTTTTATTAGTGAAGTATCTTTCGTTTCAAGGGTCCGGTTCACTGTTTGTACTAGATGAAGCAAGTTTAGGAATTGATCTTGATGAGCAAAAAGTACTGTTGAAGTATTTAAAGAAACTGAAGAAGAATTTAAATACAATTTTACTTGTAGACCATAGTGAATATTTGCAAAAAAATAGTGATGAAGTTATTGTCATGGGTCCTGGTGCCGGGCATCTTGGCGGAGAGATTGTTTATCAGGGAAAATTTAGAAATAGTAAAATAGAAATGCCTACACCTTCAGGTGACAAGCTCAAAGAGCTTAAATTGCCAAAAGTTATGCTTAATGGAGAGAGTAGAGATTTGTCACTTTCTATTGAAGGTATAAATGTAATTAGAGGAAAGAGCTATTCTCTTAAAAAAGATTATTATATTGAAGCTGTTGCTAATATCGTCTCTGAGGTGTTGGGATTGGAGAAAATTTCAAGTCAGCAGGTTCAATTTTCAAGACCCAAAGGATTGGTAAATTTTAATAAGGTTCTAGTTTTAAATTCAAAATTCAACAGGTACAGTTCGCGATCAACTGTAGGTACAATGATTGGTTTAACTCCTTTCATTAGAAAATACTATGCTTCTTTAGCCGTTTCTAAAAATTTAGGTCTTAAAGATGGTCATTTTTCTCCTAACTCTGACTTGGGGAAGTGTCTGAGCTGTGAAGGAAAGGGTGTTCATAATATCGACATGCAGTTTCTAGAAGATGTCGTATTGTCATGTGATGACTGCAATGGAATGAAGTTAAAGCCTTTTATCGCTACAATTTCAGATGGAAACTTCACAATAAATGAGGTTTTTACCAAACCTTTGTCTGAAGTTCTTCCAAGTGTAAAGTTAACTCCTAAAGGGAGAAGGATCTGGGACTACTTAAAACTGCTGAACTTAGACTACTTAAACTTAGATAGACCTTTGAGCTCTCTTTCTGGAGGGGAAAAACAAAGGTTGAAACTATTGTCAGAATTACAATCTAGTATTGAAAACTCTCTCGTTATTTTTGAGGACCTCTCTTTTGGCCTTTCTAGTACAGAGACTCTTAAG
Source organism: Halobacteriovorax sp. HLS (assembly GCF_004006665.1). Classification (NCBI taxonomy): domain Bacteria; kingdom Pseudomonadati; phylum Bdellovibrionota; class Bacteriovoracia; order Bacteriovoracales; family Halobacteriovoraceae; genus Halobacteriovorax; species Halobacteriovorax sp. HLS. The sequence goes on along the minus strand of NZ_QOCL01000002.1, from coordinate 76,711 downwards.
ATCTGTGAATTTTTAGAAAGCTTAAAAAATAAGGGAAATACTATTATTTTAGTTGATGAAAATGTAGTTTTCTCAAATTTTGCGGACAGAAATATTGAATTTCAATAAGATTTCAGTGGGTTGGATGTTCATTTAACCGATCATTTCAGTAAAGAATTCACAAAAATAGCCGATAATATTAGTAGGGCATATTATTTTAGGGCTATCTATGAATCGAATTTTATTACTTTCAGTTTTCTATTTCCAATTCAATGTAATGGCAACAACCTTTATTCCATTGAGTTTGGATAAACAATTAGAAGAAGCTGACGGTGTTGTTCTAGGTGAGTTCAAAGGTCTTGAGTATAGAAAAATAAATGATGGAAGAATTTTAACTGAAGCAACCTTCAAAATAATTAAGAGCGCAGGTATAAAACAAAGTGAAATTGTTAATAAGAATAATTTTAAAGTGGTTTATCCTGGAGGCGAATGGCAAGGACTTGTTTATAAAGTTTCAGGAGCACCGAAATTCTTTAAAGATGAAAAGTCACTACTAATTCTTAAGAATACACCTTATGGCTACTCTGTTAAAGGTCTTGGAATGGGGAAGTATGAAATTTATAAAGAGTTTGATAAGACTTATTATAAGTCCGCAGTGTTTCCTGGACATGCTAAACTTGGAAAAATTTCAAGCAAAACACTAAATAATTCTCTAGAAAAGATGTTGGGAGAAAGCCTCGTAACTAAATCATCTGATCTGTTCGTGTTTAAGTCAAATACAACAAAGAAAGTTAAAAGTGAAGGTAGAGCACCAGCTAGTATTGGTAACTCGAGAACTGTCGCTGAACAACTAGATAAAAAAGAAGAAGAAGCGTCTAACCCATATTGGTTAGTAATTTTATTTGCATTTATGGGTGCATATTCAGCTTTCTCAATGAGAAAGCACAGGAAATAATTGATGCTTAAGTCTTGGAGCTTAATCCTCGTTTCATATTTTATTTGTTTTTCTAGCTATTCGTATTTAGTTATGAGAAGTGATGCTGGACAATTTAATAAATGGAATAGTTCTAGTAATATAAATTTCTTTCTAACGAATAGTGTTCAAGGTATCTCTAGCTCAGATGTAGATAGTATCGTTTTTAGTTCAGTAAATTCATATAATTCAATAATTTCAAATTCAATTAATCTTCTTATATCTAATGATGGAGAAGTTTCTGGACGAAATGACATTTACCAATTGAGTAATGATGTCTTTTTTAGTGATAGCTCTATAGTAGCCGTTACAACAACTCATACTGACTCTGTAACTGGTAAAATAGTTGAAGCTGATATCGCTCTTAGTAGTACTTATTCATTTTCAAACTCTGCATATAATAAAAACTATCTCGGCAATGCGATGACACATGAAATTGGTCATGCTCTAGGTTTAGATCATAGTCAGCTTAGAGATGCCACTATGTTTTTTGAAACGAAGAAAGGACAATACTCCTTACACAGTGATGATAAAAGTGGTTTAAAGATGCTATATGGAGAAACATCAGAAGGTAATATCACTGGGATCGCTGCAGGGGGCTCTTCATTAGTGAGTGTTTTTGGAGCACATGTAACAGCTTTTAGTCAAAGTAGTGGAAAGGCCATTACTTCTACTGTAAGCGATGATAATGGTGCATTTACACTTAGTAATCTACCTCTTGATGATACATACTTTATTTATGTGGAACCTATAAATGAGGTAGGGTTAAAAACTCAATATTATAATGTGGTTAAAAAGAATTATTGTGACAATGGAAATTCATATAAAGGTGGATTTTTTCAAAGATGCTTTGGAGATGATAGAGGTAAGCCTTACGGAATAAGCTTGAATAATTCTCAAAGCTCGGTAAATATGGGTTACGTATCAATTAAGTGCGGCCTGGAGGTAAGTAGGGAGTATATGATTTCTAAGGGAGAAACTTTTACTCCTCAAATTGTAACTAAAGATACTAACTCTACTTATGTTGGAAGTTCGCATGTTGGATTTTTTAATACAAAGAGTATTAACGGTGCGCTCGTTTTTGATGATCTATATGATGACTATAATTTAGACTTAAGTCTTTATGATTTACACGCAGACTTTCCAGGTAAAGACCTATACTTAGAAGTTCGAATTGCGACTCAACCTTTTTACTCACCATTAAGAGTTACTACTATTCTTAATCATGAAGATTACTTATCACCTGTTTATGAACCATTTCTGGCTTCAAGCCTTCCTGTTGATACAGATGGCAAATATGATTTAAGCATTACACATCGCCTACCTATTTCTACTGTTCAGCTCAAGAATATTTATAATCTTAAAATTGTTCCGAGCAATATTGATCAAGTTCATTCAATGGATGAAAATCATCCTTTAAGTTATGAAATATTTTCCCTTTCAAGATCAGGCTTTAATGAAGATAGGCATTTCTATTTCATAACAACAAGACTAGTTGAAAAAGTAGGGGTTGATTATAAGCAAGTTAGCCAAAAGAACTTTGGAACACTGACAGACAACTCTTCTTGTATGGATGGAGCTCAGACTTATTCAGTAACGGCCAATACGATTAGTAATGGTGATAATTTAAAAGCAACTAAGAAAAAGAGTGACGATTCAGCTCTTCCTGTCGCTTGTGGCTCCATTGTTGATATCAATTCTGGACCTCCTGGTAATGGACCTTCTGCGTCATTGCTTACTGTGCTATTTATGATGATTTCTCTATTAAAGTTAAGTTCTTCTAGAATTCTCGAATAAAAGCTTGGATTACCGCCTAAAAAGTTTCATAATATTATAGATGTTAATGACTGATATCATTAGGAAATTACACTATGAGAAAATGGATTTTTTCAACTTTATTTATAATTCTAAGTTTTAACTCTTATTCGCAAAACCTTTTGGGTGAAAGAATTCGTCGTGTTTCTAGCACAAAGAAATCTGTCTACTTTGACAGTGGAATTTTTCACAATGGTGGACCTAAGAGAAGTTCGACCCTAAAGGCCATGCGGCACTCTTACTCTTCTAAGAGAGGATACGAAAGAATTGTTTTCGATTTTACTTCGGCCGAGATTCCAAGAGTGTATGGAAATATTTCATCTGGAGAAAAAAAGCTATATGTGGATCTCTTCAACACAGCTCTAAGTGAAAATATTAATTCATTTGGAAAAAGTAAATTTGTAGATGAAGTTAAATTTTTTCCAATTAGCAAAGAATCTCTCTCAATAGAATTAACATTTAGTAAAGTTGCTAATGTTGATATTTTCTACCTTAGTTCACCAGGTAGACTCGTTATAGATATTAAATAATTAAGGAGACGTAATGTCAGATTTTGAAAACGAATATCAGGTTCAAATCTCTGCAAATGAAAGCAATGAGACTAACTTTCCTGAATCCGTTGTTATTATACCTATTATGAATAGCCCGATTTTTCCGGGAATGATTGCACCTATAATTTTGACAGAAGATAAGTTTACCCCTGAATTGGATGAACAGCTTCTTAAGACTGGTTATATTGCTTTAAACTTAGTGAAGTCTGATTTAAAAGATGAAACAGGAAACTTTGTACCAGATGAAGAATTAGATTTAGATGCTAGAGAAATTACTCCAAAAGATATTTATAAAGTAGGTGTACTTTGTAAGGTTGTAAAAAAACTAAAGCTTCCAGATGGTTCAGTTAATATTTTAGTTCATGGAATCAAGAGATATAGAGCATCTGGTATAAGCCAAAAGACCTCTCTTATTATTACTAAGATTGATGTATTTGATGATATTTTAGAGTCCGATGAAGAGCTTGATGCATATACTCGCTCTGTTATAAATCAAGTTAAAAAGCTTAGTGAGATTAATCCTTACTTCAATGAAGAGATGAAGCTCGCAATGTTAAATCCACCTTCACCAGGGGCTTTGGCCGATCTTGTTGCTTTTGCAATTTCATTAGATATTTCTGAGGCACAAGACTTTCTTGAAACACTTGTGGTTAAGAAGAGGTTTGCTAAGCTTCTTGTTTACTTAAAAAGAGAAAAGGATGTTGCAGACATTCAAAAGAAAATATCTGATGAAGTTAATGATAAAGTTAATAAGTATCAAAGAGAATACTTTCTAAGAGAGCAGCTTAAGGTGATTAGAGCTGAACTTGGAATGGATGAGGATGAGAAGTCACGTGACCTTAAGAAGATGCGTGAACAAATTGAAGAAGCTGGCTTACCTGAAGATACTTTAAAATCTTTAAAAGAAGAAATGGATAGGTTAGAAGTTATTCCAGAAAGTTCTCCAGAGTATAATGTTACAAGAACGTATATTAACTGGATGATTGATCTTCCTTGGAATAAATCTACTGATGATAAAGTTGATATGCCAACAGCAGCTAAAATTTTAGAAAAAGATCATTTTGGCTTAGAAAAAGCTAAAGAAAGAATTCTTGAATTCTTGGCAGTGAGAAAGCTTAAGCCAGGATATGATGGAACTATTCTATGCCTTGCAGGTCCTCCTGGAGTTGGTAAAACTTCCTTAGGGAGAAGTATTGCTGAATCTCTTGGAAGAAAATTTTATCGCTTTAGTCTTGGTGGAATGAGAGATGAGGCCGAAATAAAAGGTCATAGAAAAACTTATGTAGGAGCAATGCCAGGGCGTATAATCCAAACTTTAAAGAGAGTAGAAGTTAATAACCCTGTTATTATGCTAGATGAGATTGATAAACTAGGTCAGTCATTTCAAGGTGATCCTGCATCTGCATTATTAGAGGTTCTAGATCCTGAACAGAACTCTACATTTATTGATAATTACTTAGATATACCTTTTGATTTATCTAAAGTTTTATTTATAGCAACTGCGAACTATTTAGGTGATATTCCTGAACCTCTTTTAGATAGAATGGAAGTAATAGAGCTTAGTGGTTATACGATTGAAGAAAAAGTTTCAATTGCTAATAAATGGGTAATACCTAAGCAACTTAAGAAACATGGTTTATCAAAGGCTGATTTCTCATTAGGTATTCCTGTTATTAAGAAACTTATATCTGATTATGCTAGAGAGCCTGGTGTAAGGGTGATGGAACAATATATAGCCAAGCTATGTCGTAAAGCGGCCTTGTTAAAAGTCTCTGCCAAGAGAAAGGCCAAGAAGTTTTCACCTCTAGCGAAAGACTTAGAGGGCTTCGTAGGCCCAGCTAGATATCAAAGTGATATGGCACAAAAATTTGTTCCTCCTGGCGTTGTGACAGGTCTTGCCTGGACTTCATTTGGTGGAGAAATATTATTCATTGAAACACTACCTCTTGCTGGAAAAGGTGGCTTTAAGCTAACTGGACAGTTAGGTGATGTAATGCATGAGTCAGCCAACCTTGCTTATAGCTATGTTAAAAAGCTTCTTCAACTTGAAATGGAAGCAATAGCTAAAAAGGCACCAAAAGTTAAAAAGAAAAAAAGTGATGATCAAGATGATTGTGAAATAGAGCCAGAAGATTATTTATCTGAGCACGAGGTTCACCTACACTTACCTGCTGGAGCAACTCCTAAAGATGGGCCTAGTGCTGGTATTACAATGGCCCTGGCTTTATATAGTCTAGCTACAAGTAAAAAAATAAGACCTCAACTTGCTATGACTGGTGAGTTAAGTCTTACAGGTAAAGTCCTTCCAGTTGGTGGAATAAAGGAAAAGGTTCTAGCTGCAAAAAGAGCAGGAATTAAAGAAATTATTTTACCAAAAGACTGTGAAAAAGATCTTATTGAAGTTCCCGAGAGACATCGCAAGGGACTGAAGTTCTATCCTGTAGAACATTTCGATGAAGTACTAAAGATTGCATTTAAAAGAAAATAAAAAAAGGAGCTTGAAGCTCCTTTTTTTTATATGTGAATTTTAAGTTCTTAGAATTCGTCAGAATCATACTCACTAACAGGAGCATGCTTTACTTTACCTGCTGCAATTTCTCTTAAAGCAGTAACAACTTCTTTATTTTTACTTCTTACAAGTGGATTAGAACCTTCTCTCAATTGCTTTACTCTCTTAACAGCTAAGTGAACAAGTTCATATCTGTTTTCTACTTTTTCTAAGCAATCTTCAATTGTAATTCTGGCCATTTGATTCTCCGTTAAATAAAAATATCAATATTGATAATTATGACAAATTGAGCATAAAGTCAAAGTTTCTTTTGCTTGTATAGTGCGTCAATTTCTTCCTTGAACTTCTCTAGTATAACCTTCTTTTTTAGTTTTAGCGAAGGGGTTAAAAGTCCATTTTCTGGGGTAAATTCAACTGGTGAAATGTAAAAGTCTTTAATGGTTTCAAACTTTGCCAGTTTTTCATTGATTAAGGAGATCTCGTTAGAAATAAGTGCTCTAACTTCCTGATTTTTTGATATTTCTTCAAGTGTGCAGTTCGACTTAAGCTCCAGTTCATCTAGATGCTTTAGGAAGCTTTCTTTTTCAATTCCAATGATGCCTGTTAGATATTTTTTCTTGTCTCCAATAACCATAAAGTGGGAAATGAAGGAAGTAGTTTTCATCATATTTTCAATTTTTTGTGGGGCAACATTCTTACCACCAGAGGTTATGATGATGTCTTTTTTTCGATCAGTTATTTTGAGGTATCCGTTATTGTCTAGTTCCCCTATATCCCCAGACTTAAACCAGCCATCTTCCATCGCTTTATCTGATTCGCTTTCATTTTTATAGTAACCACTAAAAAGAGCAGCAGTCTTTAGAAGTATTTCTCCATCATCTGCAAACTTAATTTGTGTGTCTCCAAGGGGGAGACCAACTGTTCCGGCAGTTTGTTTTGATACAGGATTTAGAAAGCATGGGGCAATTGTCTCTGTTAATCCATATCCTTCCAGAATAGTTAAATTTGCATTTCTTAGAAATAGAATAATTTCCGGAGAAAGTGGGGCGCCACCTGATACGAAGAATCGAATTTTGCCACCAAAGCGATCATATATTTTAGAGAAAACTGTTTTGTATGCAATATTTTTGGCCAATATAAGTGAGCCAGGAGGAGATTTGTCTAAATCTAGGAAATCAAAATACTTGGTCGTAATTTCATTTGCCCAGTCGAATACTTTCTTTTTAACAAGTCCCTCTTGATTAATTTTTTCAAGAGTCTTGGTATAAATCTTTTCAAATATTCTAGGAACGGCAATCATTATCGTAGGTCTTGCTAGACTTATGTTATCAACTAGTTTTTCTATACTTTCCGCATAGATAGTCTCTAATCCAAGACAGAGTCCTAGCATGGAATCACATCTTCCTAGAACATGAGAAAGTGGTAAAAATGTTAATGTTCTGTCTGAGTCGCCGATATTAGCGCTTAGGCTTTGTCTTACATTATTTAGCATTGACCAAAAGGCCTTATGTCTAATTAGAGCGCCTTTTGGAAGTCCAGTTGTACCGGATGTATATACAATTGATGCGAGAGAATCATCTTGTACGCTGTTAATTAACTCTTCAACTCTTAGAGGTCTTCTTTCATGTATTTCTTTACCTGCACTAGAAAACTCACCATGTTGAAAAAATCGTATATTATTAGAAAGCTGCGTGAGTTCTTTTTCTTCTATTTTTTCAATACAAATAATGGTTTTTAGGAATTCTAGCTTCTCCTGTACTTGAATGACTTTTTTCAATTGAACTAAGGAATCGATAATTAAGCACTTTGATTCGGAATGATTGAGGATAAAGTCTATTTCTTCAGCTAAGTATGTAGGGTATATCGGAACAACTACTGCATTTAGACTCAAAGAAGCAAGGTCATATATATTCCAGAGCGCAGAAGTATCAGCTAATATCGAAATTTTGTCATTAGACTTGATTCCTATCTCTTCAAACTTGAGCGTTAAGTACGATATTTCTAAGAAATACTCACTCATAGTGATGGTTTTAATAGTATTACTTTCGATCCATCCGATAGATTTTCCATTAGGTGATTTCTTATATCTTTCTAATAATAGGGAAGGAATATTCTTACTTAGATTCATTATTTTAAAAGCTCCAAAAGATTAACTGTGATTTCAAGACAATACGAATTTCTATTATTTCCATAATTTTAATCTATTAGACACTGAAAAGATAGAAAGGAGAGCTTATGAAAAATGTAGTCTTAGTTTCAATATGTGGAAAAAAAGTAATACGAAATAAGTATGATATTTATTACTCTTTCCATTTTAAAGGCTATCTAAACGGTCAAAGGGTAACATCTGTAGAAGTGTGTAAGCCGTTAAGGGGCTCTATACTAGTCGGTGAAGAGTATGTAATGTTCTTAGAGGTAATTGAGAATTGCCGAGGTGTATTAAGAACTAAGTTGATCAAATATAAGGAACTCAAAAAGATTTGTTACGTTTGTAAATGATGTGATAGAATAATTTTTTAAAGGAGCATCTTATGAGTAGTACAATTGAAGAAATGGCCATGGCCGAGAGAAAGTTTCTACATGATTTAAGTAACCAACTCGTTGTAGCTCAGGGTATGGGTAATATTGCCTTGAAGAAAATAACTTCTGATGATGATCAGATTGTTGATCAAGGTATAATCGACAAGCTAGAGAAGTCCTTGAGAGCTGTAGATAAGATGGTCGTTTTAGTAAAAGAGCGAAGAACAAATCTTCACTCAATCACTATGTAATTACTTAACTTTTACGTTTACTCTATCTCCAACCATAAAGCTGCCAATATCATAAACTTTTTGATCCTTGCCAACGTTACTTTCTTTAAGTGTCGCTATTGCACTTCCTTTTTCGGAATGAAGCACTTCTAATTCACCAATCTTGATATTGTATGTATATCTTTCTTTTCTTTTATAGGGATCAAGTCTAGAGATAGTTCTTACTACGTCTAGGGTTGTGCCTTCATTAACACCTTGTTCGCTACCAATATTTACATAGAAGTTTTTGTTAACGACTTCTTGCTCATATCCCATTGGTAAATCTTGAACAATACTGAAAATAATAAAATCCCGAGCAAATGCCATGCTCGCTGTGAACATAAAGATGACACCCATTAGAATTTGCAGGTTCTTGCGTTTCATAATCTTTCCTAAGTTGCAGGTTGACCGAAGTCTTATAGAGCTTATCGATAGAAAGGCAGTTGAACTAAAGAAAAGCCCAACGTTAGTCGGGCTTTGTAAAAAATTGCCGTATTGAGGCGAAGAAGTGGACTATTTTAGTCGTAAATATTTAAAGTTATTGTAGATCAAATCAGAGTGGCGATAGTTATTTAATCTGTCGTGATAAAGGATATAGTTACGTGAGTAATATTGCATCACCCAAGGCAACTCATCGATAATTATTGACTCCATTTCCTTCATTAACTCATTCTTTTTGGCTCCATTAGGAAGAACTTTTAACTCGTTAAAAAGTTTGTCAAACTTAGGATTAGAGTAAAAAGTTGAATTTGGTCCAGGAGCATGGTTTCTTGTGATGAGTAGTTGTAATACATTTTCTGCATCTGGGTAATCTAGTGCCCAACCGTCTTGCCAGAACTGAAGTTTACCCTGCCTTGCTTTCTCTAGAAATCCTGGAAATGTATTTAGTGCAACTTCAACGTTGATACCAATCTTTAATAGCTCTGATTTTACAAAGTCAGCTTGTTGACGATTGGTTGCGCTAACTCCTCTTACATCATAAGTAAGAGGAGGTAGTCCCTTGCCGTCAGGGAAGCCAGCTTTTCTTAAATACATCTTAGCTTTTTCTGTATTGTACTCATAAGGTAGTTTAGAAGATGGATCATAACCAGGTATACCTGGAGGATAGATTGAATTAGACTTTTGACCAATATTATTTGTGAAGACCTTTATGTATTTTTCTACATCAATTCCATGTGCTATCGCTTTTCTTAGATTTTTATTCTTTCCTAAAAGAGGATCATTCATATTGAATGAAAGCCACCAGTAAGTTAGCGTAGGAAATATTTGTAACTTTATATCTTCTTTTTCAAGCTCAGGAGTAAGATTACCATTAGGATCGACAGCAGAGCTGTAGTTGTCTTTTGGTATTACGAGGTAGTCGATTTTCTTTGCTTTAAAATTTAACCATCTCGTTTGAGCCTCTTTATAAACGTTATATTCTACCTTTTCTATGAATGGCATGACCTTTCCTGAATCAGCTAGAAGGTTTCTGCTATTTGCTATTCGGTCACCTTGACCTGGGTAAAAAACCTTTCTGTAATATGGATTCTTTTTTAGTGTTAGTCTAATAGAAGATTTCCATTCATCTAATTGATAAGGGCCTGTTCCTATAATTTTATTATTTAAGTTATTTTCATACATTTCGACAGCTTCTATCGGAATCGGTGAAGTGAAGCTCATTGCAAGTGTATAGAGCATTTGAGGGTAAGGGTCATTAAGCTCAATGACTAAGGTGTGATCATCAGGTGCAGTTACTCCTGAAATACTATAGGATTTAAATTTTGAAAAATCTCTTCCTACTTTATTTCTAAAATCGTTGATCCCTTTGATTTTTTGATCAAATAACCACCACCCATTACTATTGGTAGGAAGATAGGCAAGCCTTTTTAGCTGTGTAATAAAGTCTTTTGAGGTTACGAAACGCTTTTTGCCTTTAAATGCAGGATCATCATGATATTGAATATTTTTCTTAATTTTAATTGTATATTTCTTACCATCATTTTCAATTGTAGGCATACCTTCTGCGAGTAATGGTTGCAGAGTATAAGGTCTCTTTAAATAATGATACTCATATAATTGTTCATATCCTTGATAAACGATTGAGGCAGAAATAGTATCGTAACTATTAGCAGGGTCTATCGTAGAAATTTCACCAGATAATGAAACATTTAGAGTATTTGTTTTATCTTGCTTCTTACATGAAGAAATAAGTATAGCGATAGAAAGTAAAAATATATTTAAAATTTTCATGGTAATCCTTAGTTAATAAAAATTTACCACAAAAAATGATTAAGTGAAATTATTGGTTAGATGAAATAATTATTTCGAATTGTGATTGTATTTTTGAATAAGAATGCCCTTTGCTCATAAGGTACCTAAAGACTCGTTGCTTAATTTTTTGCTTTGTTTCGTAGTCTTGATGGTTGAAATCTATCTCTCTTGGAAGCTTCTTTTTAATTAGTTTATCAACTTGTTCACATGTAGACATGGGATACTGTGAAAAAATATCTAAAATATAATCCACATCAACTCTTATTTTCTCTTCTTGAAGCTTAATTTGAATGAAGCTTGGATGTAAACCTTTATGCATAAGGCCCTTAACTCTCGCTTCGATATAGTTTTCTTCTTTTAAATAGCCTAGATCTATTACTTCTTGAATCGCTTGCTCTATGTGTTCGCCATCATAGCCACGCTCTTTTAATTTCTTTGTAATTTTATAAATGGAATAGTCTCTCTTAGCGAGAAGTCTTATGCAGTATAAATATGCTGATTTTTGAGAAGATTCTTCGACTTTTTTCATAATAAGATCCCTTGGGCCAGATATTCATCTGGGCCAAGGTACTTTAAAAGAGTTATTGAATTGTTTTCTTTGTCTTTTTTGTTTTCTTTGCAGGCTTAGCTTCTTCAACGATATCCTGTGCTCCATTATCGAGAATTTCACCTGTTTCTGGATTAATCTCAGGCTCATCAAGCTTTATAAGGCCATTCTTAGCAAGAACTTTTTGTTTTATTTCTTCAAAGATCTCACTGTTCTCAGTAAGAAAATTCTTTGAGTTTTCTCTACCTTGACCAATTTTGGCATTATTATATGAGAACCATGCTCCAGCTTTTTCAACAACACCATGTTCAACAGCGAGGTCTAGTACATCTCCAGTCTTAGAAATACCACTACCATACATAATATCAAATTCTATTTGCTTAAATGGAGGAGCAACTTTGTTTTTAACAACTTTTACTCTTGTTCTGTTACCTGTAACATCGTCACCATTTTTAATTGCACCGATTCTTCTGATGTCTAGTCTAACTGAAGAGTAGAATTTTAAAGCATTACCACCAGTTGTTGTTTCCGGGTTACCAAACATAACTCCGATTTTCATTCTAAGCTGGTTAATAAAAATTACTGTAGTGTTTGATCGTGAAATTGATCCTGTTAATTTTCTTAAAGCTTGTGACATTAGTCTCGCTTGAAGTCCCATATGAGAATCACCCATATCTCCTTCAAGTTCAGCTCTTGGAGTAAGAGCAGCAACAGAGTCAACAATTAAAAGATCAACAGCACCAGAGCGTACAAGCATATCTGTAATTTCTAGAGCTTGTTCACCACTGTCTGGTTGAGATATAAGTGTGTTAGGAATATCAACACCAAGGTTTTGAGCATAATGTGTATCTAGCGCATGTTCTGCATCAACAAATGCGACTGTTCCACCAGCTTTTTGGCACTCGGCCGCTATATGTAGTGTTAGAGTTGTTTTACCAGATGACTCTGGCCCGTAAATTTCAATGATTCGACCTTGAGGAATTCCACCTACACCAAGAGCTAGGTCAAGACCTAAACATCCTGTAGAAATAGAAGGTACTCTTTCTAGCTTAGTTTGTGGGTCAAGTTTCATGATTGCACCCTTACCAAATTGTTTTTCAATTGTAGCAAGTGCTAAGTCTAGTGCTTTTGTTTTGTTTGCATCCGAAGTTGTGGATTTTGAAGCCATTGTTTTACTCCTACCTTTTATTAATTGTGTGCGGTCAAATTACGCTATCATTGTTAGTGCCTTAAGGCACGACGAAACTTAAGCAAATTAGTGGACTGTTTTATAATTCAATTACTTGTAATTACTCTTAAAAAACAGTCCATATTCTCGAAATTGCCTATATTGGCCAAAATTTCTTATATCTAATTATTTGCGTAAGTCATGCGTAAGTCAAGCATAAAATGCGTAAGTTGCGTAAGTTTATATGACGCGCAGGTAGCAAAGTCCCAAGTAGACGATCCCTGCGAAGATTCCGCTGATTATGTCGTCTAAGATAGTACCAGCACCATGATGTACTTTCTTATCAAAGTAGCTGGCAGGCCAAATTTTTATGATATCAAAAAATCGAAATAGAGCAAAAATCACTGTATAATGAAGAATCGACTGATTCTGGATAAAGAGCCAAGTCGTTGCAATACCTAATGATTCGTCTATAACTATCCACGATGGATCATGAAGTTCTAGTTTTCTTTGTGTAATGTCCGCTACTAAACAAGCTCCAGCCGTTGAGATGATTAGGAATGGTAGAAAAAGAAAGTATGGGGCGCCTGTGGTACCTAGTGCATACAAGAAGGGCATTGTGACTAAGGTTCCAAAGGTTCCGGGGGCCCAGGGAAAGAAGCCTGCTCCTCCTACTGAAAGAAAGAAAATATCGAGATTTTTGACACTAAGTTTATTTTTATCTGGCATACACTTATGGTAGTTTAAATGGATTATTAAGGAAATAGGTTATCAATGGTTAGACCAAATTATTTATCACAATATATGTTCGACTGGGAAATTTTGGATGTTATTGTAAGCGGAAAATCTGCTTTAGATTCAAAGTTCTTTGTTGGGGCTATTGGCGATAGTACTCAGGTGAATAAATTCTTGCGAGGTTATGGTCTTGATCCTAATGATCCTGTGAGTAGGGCCGAGTTATTTGGAAATTTTCAAGAGGCACTGCAGTTTATTCGAAGATACTTTCTAAAAGAGGGTAATGAAGAAGGTCTAGATTTAAAAATACCTAACTCACTATATATGATAACAGATATTGGTGAACTCTTTCTAATGGCGACTGGTCAGAAAGAAGGGACTCTTAAGGAAGATGAACTTTGGGCAGAGATTATTTTAAAAATCATGCACACAATTTTACATACTGACAAAGATCTTCGTTCTAATTATTTTTCTGCTATTCAAACTCAAATTTTTGATAAGTTTTATAAGTTTATTACAAGAGATGCTGACGATAATCTCTATCTTTGTTCTGATGATGAAAAGATAAAGCTGGTTGACTTTGAAACTAAGTCTAAGAAAACGAGAGAAAGTGTAATTATAAAGCTTCTTCATAAAGCTGAAAATGTCGCAGAAGAACTCTTTGATCGAATAGGAGTGAGGTTTATTACTGAGACGAAATTTGATGCATTAAGAGTCGTTAATTTTCTTGTTAAGCAGAATATTGTTATTCCACATAATGTTAAGCCTAGTCGTTCCGTAAACACTTTAGTTAATTTAAATACATTGAGAGACAAGTATCAAAATGTTGTAAAAATGAGCCTAAGAAATGACCTCGCTGAAGATCGTTTTGTAAACGCGGTTGAAAGAGAGATTTCAGAGTGCTCTGTCATAGAAGAAAATGAACGCAATAGTCACTCTGCTAAAAGCTATCAGGCAATTCAGTTTACTTGTAGACAACTTATTAAATATAAAAATCCATTCTTACAAGAATTTCATAGATTGAGAAAGGAAGCTAAGGCCAGTGGAGAGAATGATCTTGCAAAGAAGATTCTAAATTTAGATGTTTCGCTAATTGCAAGAGATATTAGATTCTTCTATCCTTTTGAGGTTCAAGTTGTTGATGAGAAGTCTCATAAAGAAAATACTGAAGGTGAAGCCTCTCATGCTGAATATAAAAAGGCGCAAGCAAGATCTGCAATGCTTAGAGTATTTGGCGAGCTTATAAAGTATAAAAATTTAGAAATTTAATATCTTTTGATAAAAGAGAGAATTCTTTCATTAAGTAGTTCTGGAAAGTCTATCTGTGGAACATGACTTCCATCTTTAACTATATATAAATCAGAGTTTTTTAAATACTTATGTAGTATTTTTTGAAGATAGTTTGGAATAATTTTATCAGAGTCTCCTCCAATAATTAAAGTAGGTGTATTAATATTTTCCAAATGAGAGATAATGCTATGTTGTTTCATTTTTTCTAGCAGATGAAAGAAAAGCTCTTTAGATAATTCACTAATTTTTTTCATATATATCTGAACAAAACTATCCTCAACTTTTTTAGTATTAAATCCACCGTCAAGAACGATCCAACGAGCAAGAGGATTTTTGAATGAGTTTTTCCAAAGATAGTTAAATATATTTGGATTATGATTTGAAAACTTCTCAATCAATGGAGCTGCAATATCAACAATATTTGAGTCAAACATTATGTCTTGTGGAGGAAGAACCGTTCCGGAAATTAGAACTAGAGATCTAATCTCATTGGGAAAGAGTTTTGCATATTCTAACGAGACATTCACTCCCATACTATGACCAATAATAATAGGATTAATAATATTAAGTGATTTTAATATTCCATTAATATCTTTTGCCATATTTTCAAAGGTGCACGCTTCTAGATTTTCTTGACCTGAAGAGCTGTAATGGGCCCTGTAGTCATGAATGAGAATTTTATATCCAAGATCATCGAAGAATTGTATTTGTGGTTTAAAGTGAGAATGGTTGCAGACTAGCCCATAGTTGAAAACGATAACATTGCTTTTGTCTTCGAGCTTATGGTCAAAGTTCGTAATATAAAATATTCGCGTCCCATCTTGTGAGTAGTAGTAGGAAGGGAATTCACTTTTCATCATATTTTAACTTCTCGAGATGAATGAAATCTTGCTCAATAAGAGAGAATATTTCCTCTAACATTGGAGTTTCTTGTATTCTTTTTTTATATAAGTTGTCTATATCTGTCAGATGATCAATATGGTCATATCTAAACTCGAGAATTTCGAAGCTTATCGAAGAAAACTCAATCTTACTTCCAGCATCAATATTTTTCTTTCCAGATATTTTCTTACCATTTACCTTATAGAAAATGCCTGCCTTTTTGTTTTCAACGTACAGCTTATCGTTCGAAACTGTTAGTATTATACCCGTGCATTCTGGATCGATTAGACTGGAGCTTGATTTCTTACCAATAGTAAAGATGTTCCCATTGTTATAATGAGTTCCGATAATAAATGGTGTTGAAGCCTTGGTAATTTCAATACGAATCATAGTCTAATGCTAACAGAATATTGTAGCACTAGACAGTGGAAAAAATCTTAGCATCTTTTTCCATTCTTTTTAAAAGTTTGCTAAGAGTTTCAGGATTTTCTTTTAGAATTTTAGTTGAATCTTCTTTCGCGTACTCTAGCTCTCTAGAATTAAGAATAATATTAGCAATTTTCTTATTATTGCTACTTCCTGACTGCTCTTTGCCAAAAATATCACCTGCTCCACGTAGTTTTAAGTCTTCTTCTGCAATATGAAATCCATCACTATATTTCTCTATAACTCTAAGTCTTTGCATACTTTCTGAAGAAATATTTTTCTCATTAACTAGGAAGCAAAACCCTGGCTTGCTACCACGTCCAACTCTTCCTCTCAATTGATGTAGTGAACTCAGTCCAAACCTTTCTGGACTTAGTATGGCCATAACAGTGGCATTGATTACATTGATTCCAACTTCAATAACACTCGTCGCTATCAGAATATTTATCTCATTGGCATTAAACTTTTCTAAAACAGATCGTTTTTCTTCTGATGCCATCTGTCCATGAATCCCAGCAATAGAATACTTAGGATAAAAAAGTTGAAACCTTTTTAATACATCTTCGAGATTCAATGTGTCTTGAGTTGGAGACTCTGTAATTGCTGGAACCACAACGTAGATTTGTTCATTCATTGATACTCTGGTGCTAATAAAATTTAGAAATTTTCCAAAGTTTTCTTGTGTAACAATTCTTGTTTGAGACCCCTTCCTGCCTGAAGGCATTGTCGTAATAGTTGATATATCAAGATCTCCAAACTGTGTTAAACAAAGACTTCGTGGAATAGGTGTTGCCGTCATAATTAAGCAATGACATCCTGAACCTTTTGCAACTAATTTTAGTCTTTGTTCAACTCCAAATTTGTGTTGTTCATCTATAATAGCGATGCTCAAGTTTTTAAATACCACTGTATCTTGGAATAATGAATGTGTTCCTATGATAAATTTGATTTTACCATTAGAAAGTTCCTCGAGTATCTTTTTTCTTTCTTTTTGAGGTGTTGAGCCTATTAATAATGAGCACGAAATATCAAGTTGGTCACAGTATTCTTTTATTTCTTTAAAATGCTGTATGGCCAAAGACTCTGTTGGGCACATTAGAGCACTTTGGAGTTCTTGCATGCAAACAATTAAGCCAGCGATGATGGCAATAGTTGTTTTTCCACATCCAACATCTCCTTGAACAAGTCTCATCATTGGATGACCAGATTCAAGATCATTTAAAACATCATTATAAGTACACTCTTGATCATTTGTTAAAGAGTAAGGGAAAAGAGACAGTATTTTTTCAATCGAAGCGGGGTCTCTTTTGATATTTATGCCAGGCAGAGATTTAATTGTTTTCTTTCTTAACGTGAACTTTAATTGTTCTTCAAATAATTCTTGATAGACAAGTCTGTCTCTTGCTTGTTGATATTGTAGTTCACTCCAAGAGTCTAGGATTTCTCTTTTAGCATGAATAATTGCGAATGATGTTTTTAAGTCTAGAAGATTTCTCTTGTTAATATATTCTTGAGGAAGGGTATCTTCTATATTATCCCACAATGCCAAAGGAATTTTTTCGATGACTTTTTTAATGTTTGAACTATTTACACCATTAGTAGTGGGGTATTGAACCTTTAACTGTGGGAGCTGACTTTCCTTTTCTTCAGTACTGGGAAGCTCATTTTGAGTATAGGGCTTAAAATCAGGGTTAACGACTTGTAAAGCGCCTTGGTAAGACTGCACCTGACCAGTAAACTCTAAATATTTTGATGATTGAATCTTGTGAGATACTGAACTATACGAGTTAAACCATTTTAACTCTAATGAACTTTTAGAAAAAATATCTTGAACGACAACTGTGATATTTAGAAGTTGTGCCATTCCTTTGCCTCGTCCGTTAAAGCTTGGAAGTGACCTTACTGAAATAACTTTTCCGATGCCTGTAAAAATGCTGTCTTCTTTTGCATGGCTAAAGTTTTTAAGAACAGGCATTTTGATTACTCGTAATGGAACGAGCCAGAGTAGGGAACTTAAGTCTGAATAACCTGCGCTTATAAGTGCGAGGGCACTTTTGCTAGGCTCTTTTGGGTAGAGCTCTCCAATTTGAGAGCTCCAGTTTAAGTTAGATATATTCGAACGACTCGACTTCATATTCAATGTCGCCCTTTGGAGCCTTTACAATAACAGTATCTCCCTCTTCCTTTCCAATTATGGCCTTGCCTAATGGACTCTTGAAAGAAATCTTTCCAACTTTCATATCTGATTCAGTTTCTCCAACAATTTTATAGACGACGGTTTCATCTTTATCTACGTCTAGTAAAGTTACTGTCGCACCGAATACGATCTTATCTGACTTTACTTCCGAAGGGTTGATAACTAATGCATTTGCTACTACACCTTGAAGTTGCATAATTCTGCCTTCGACAGTTGACTGCTTCTCTTTGGCTGCATGATATTCTGCATTTTCTTTTAAATCACCTAATTCTCTAGCTTCAGCAATAACAACTTTCAGCTCTTCTCTTTCAACCTTAATTAAGTGTTCAAGTTCTGTTTGAACTTTTTCGAACCCTTCTTTAGTAATTGGCATTTCATTATTCATATCTTTTCCTTAATTTTTAAATAGTGCATCTGCTGCATTTTTTAAGTCTTCAGCTTTTGTGCTGCTATCTTGTGAATTTGTTAAAATAAAGTAATCACAAAAATTGGCCATTTCCTTATCTACTAATCGATCAGCATTAGACTCTCGACATTCATTGTAAGCTGTTTTGTCATAGAAGTCACACATCTTACAGCAGTGAATATTCGCATAGCAATGTGGGCACTCATCACTTCTCATTATTTTAGCATTTTGTTCAAGATTTAAGACTTTTTCACACGCATGACAGATTAAGCCTTTTTCAAATTCTGACATATTAAAAGCTCCATTGTTTTTGAAAGTAAACAGTTTTAGCACTAGGTGATTTATCTTTTCTATAGCTTGACTGGTTAAAATCAATTCTAGGTAAGTTTCTCTTGTTATACTCTTGAACAGCTCTATTTAAATTCTTTTCATTACTAGCTTCGATAGTTCTAGACATCAAAAAATTTATAATAATCGCTGTCGCCCCGCCAATCATAAGTGATTGCTTGTTTTTACTATTACCATTAACGAAGAAGCTTCCTATAATCATACTTGTTCCTGCGGTACCAAGCGCCGCTGAGTACCACTTGACACTAGTACCCTTCTGGTACTTTTCTAAATACTCAGAAGCAATCTTGTCTTTTTCTAAGTAGAACCTCAGTCCTTCCCCTTTTTGTGTTGAGTTTGCATCAACTAGAACCTCTTGCTGATTAATAATAGCGGTTCTAGAGCAGGTTTCCTGAGCAATACAATTCCCAGATAGTAGTATAGTTAACAATATTAGTTTGATTAAATTTATCAATTAAACTCCAATTTCTTCTAGATACTAGCTTATTATATACATTTTATAAATACATGATGGTGGCCGGTTTTACCGTATATTTGTGTTGTGTGTAATATATTATCATTAACTTATGGATTTAATTAAAACAGGTATTGGAATAACTAAAACTATTAGAAATGTTTCTCGATTGAGGGAGATCGTTGTCATCTTTGCCAAGCATGGTTTTGACGAGTTTATTTCTGGTTCCGTTACTCAGCTAATACCAGACTTTGTTCTTCCAAAGAGTAAAAGAAGTATTAAAGAAGAATTAGAGGAAGACAAAACAAAGGATTGGGGAGATGTCATTGGCTTTCGTCTTCGTAAGTGTTTTGAAGAACTAGGTCCTGCTTTTGTTAAATTTGGTCAATTATTATCATCTAGAGAAGATATTTTTGATGAGTCTTTTATAGATCAAATGAAAATTTTAAGGGATCAAGTCAAGCCTGTTCCATTTGATGAAGCTGTAAAAACTATTAATGAAAGTCTAGGTGAGCCTTGGAAGAATGTATTTCTAGAGATAGACCCTCATCCTATTGGAACAGCTTCAATTGGAGTAGTTTTTAAAGGGAAGCTTCTTGATGGTACTAAGGTTGTTATCAAAGTCAGACGTCCAAATATTGAAAAAGAGATGTTAACTGATTTCTCTATTATGAAATATGTTTCATCTCAGATAGAAAAAGTTAGTGAAGAAATTAGGTTCCTAGGTATTTCGAGAATAGTTCATGATTTTTCAATTTCTTTACAAAATGAATTGAACTTTAATATTGAGGCACTTAATAGTGAGAAGTTGAAAAAGAATTTAGACTCTCATGGTGCAAGTGAACTTTTCTATATTCCTAAAGTCTACAAAGAGTTAAGTAGTGAGAAAATGCTTGTAATGGAGCAACTTATAGGAACTCCATTTAGTGAGGCAGAGAAACTTGATGACCATACCTCCCTTATTCAACCAAAGCTTCAAGAAGGTCTGAATGTATTTATAAAAACATTTCTAAATGATGGTTTTTTTCATGCTGACTTACATGGAGGAAATTTCTTCTATCTCGAAAATGGAATGATTGGTCTGATTGATTTCGGATTGATGGGTCATCTAAGTAAAAAAGGACGCGAGAATTTTATAGCAATTATATATTCTTTACTTAGTTTTAACTATGAAAACCTTGTTTTTGAGTTCTTGGATGTTGCTGAGTACGAGAAAGTTCCAGATGTAGATATTTTGATTTCTGATGTTAGAGATAGTCTATCTCCTTTTGTAGGGCTAACTGTTCAACAGACAAATTTTACTATAGTTCTACGCTCAGTCATAACAACCCTGAGAAAGCATGAGATATTTTTACCACGAGAGTGGTTTATTGTATTTCGTGCACTAATAACATTAGATGGTGTTGGGAAAAACTTAAAGATGGATATAGATTTATTTTCTTTAATGGAAAATGATATCTATGAAATAGTTAAGAATAGTTTTAAAAAAGAAGATTTGGCCGAAGAAGCAATATGGCTAGGAAGAGATTTGCTTTCTAGCTCAAAAGTACTTCCGCGGCATATGAAATGGTTTTTAAAGGATTGGGCGAAGAAAGGTTATGCTTTTGAGGTTGTTCATAAGGGCCATGAAAAGCAGTTTGACCAAGTTACTCATGCTATTCTCTTTTTAAGTAACTCACTTCTTGTATCAGTCTTCTTCGCCGCAGGTGTATATCTTGTAGGATCAGGAGATATTGAGCATTTTACAGATATCCCAATGATTACTTATGTTCTTTGGTTTTTAAGTTTTGTTCTCTTTGTTAGAGGATTCGCAATATCTAGAAAAGCCTAAATTGAATCTACACCATTAATAAAAAGAGATGGTAAGATTTCTGAAAATTCTTTTATTTGATTAGGCCCAAATAGTGAGTTCGTAAATTCTTTCAAAGAAAGTGAATATTCTTTTTCATCAAATTTAAATTGAATACTCTTTTCGTCTTTAGAAATTAAATTAATTCTTGAATTAGAAATTTTAGTTAAGAAAATGTCTAATTTCTTAACATTAGCTATCTTAATAAAGTATCCGTAGAGAATCTCTTTTTTTCTGTATATTTTATTAAAATCTTCACTGAGCCACAGTTTATATATATCTAATTGATTTAGCGATTTTTCAGTATTGCTAAAGTAATGTTCATGAATAATTCCTTCAAGATCATGTCCTTTCCCTAAAAGAAAATACTCTAAGATATTGTTACCATCATTTTTGTAAAATATTTTAGTTGAACTAATTTCTCTAATTAAAGACCAATCATTCTTTGTCCTTGTAACTTTAAAGCCCTGTTCTTTTTCATAAAGGACACTAAGAGATTTAAACAGTGGCAAGGGAATATCTTTTAGATTAGATTTCTTCCATTGAGGAGGAAGGGATTCTTCTAGTAGTACTTTCTTTCCTGTCTGAATCATTCCTCCACATTCATAAAAGAAAAATTTCTCATATAAAGAGCTTTGGTCAGACCATAGAAACATTAAGGCGAGCTCTTCATTATACTTGGAAAGGATATCTTTAAAAAAAGTAGAAAAGACTCCTTGTCCTCTATACTTGCTATCTACAGCAATACCTCCAATAAATCCAACATCTAGGGATTGTCCTTTAAAAGAAATTTTTCGTTTCTTAATTGCTACATGAGCTATAACTTTTTCTTCATCTATAATGATATGGCAATCATCATGATTCGACGGACTTATTAAAGGATAAAAGTCAGTAAGAAAGCTATGGTGCTTTGGATAATTAAAAGATCTTTCTAATAAAGATATAGTCTCTTCAAAGAAGCTTGGGTTTTTGGCCAATGTAGATTGTATATATCGCGACATTGTAAAATATTTTAACAGTTCTTTATCTAAAATATATATTTTTTTGTTGTCTCTAGAATATAAAAGCTCTTTTACCAGGCCTTAAGTCTTTGAAATTATGACGAGGTAGGCAATAAGTTCCATATAATTAGAGTGTCTAAAATATAATCACTTTTTTCTAAAGGAGAAAGTTTAACGGTCGATAGGTTGTTTGAAGGATAGGTTTTATATGTAAGACCTAATTAATCGGCGAAAAGGATTTTGCTGAAACCCCATCAAGGAGGATGAAATGGGACTTCGAATTAACACAAATGTGGCGTCATTAAATGCTCAGAGAAATTTGAGTGGTACGCGTCTTAACATGAACAGGTCGTTAGAAAAACTATCATCTGGTCAGAGAATCAACAGAGCTGGTGACGATGCTGCCGGACTCGCAATTTCAGAAAACTTAAAAGCTCAAATCAGAGGTTTAGGACAAGCAGAAAGAAATGCTGAAGATGGTATTTCACTAGTTCAAATTGCTGAAGGTGCCTTAGGTGAAGTTTCAAACATTTTAATTAGACTTAGAGAACTGTCTGTTCAAGCAGCTTCTGATACAATCGGGGCAACTGAAAGAAAGTTTCTAAATGTTGAATTTGAGCAATTAACTTCAGAAGTTGATCGTATTGCAAACTCAACAGAATTCAACCGTGTTCCACTTCTAAATGGAACAGGAGCTGTATTTGATATCCAAATCGGAACGAGAAATGACCCTATTAGTGATAGATTAACGTTTGATGCATCAAGTGCTGACGTTAACGTTGCGGCGTTAGGTCTTAACCTTGCTTCAGTTGCTGATAAGATTTCTGCACAGAACTCATTATCTTCAATTGATCAGGCGATTGTTTCTGTTTCTGGTATTAGAGCGGACTTTGGTGCTCTTCAAAACAGACTTCAATCAACAATTAATAATATTGCTGTAAGTATAGAAAACTTATCTGCTGCAAATTCTCGTGTTAGAGACACTGATATTGCTGCCGAGACTGCTGAGTTAACGAAGCAGAATATACTTATGACAGCGGGTACATCGGTTCTAGCTCAGGCTAACTCAAGTACTAAGAACGCACTGAACTTAATCCAATCAGCCTCTCAAGGGTAATGGTCTAGGGTCGTAAGACCTTAGATAGGATTAGATTTAAGTTTATTAGCTTTTAAAGTACTAGGAGGGTCTATGTTTGGACCAAATGGATAGTTGTAACTATAGTGATTGATTTCCTGCAAGATTCAATCGCTAGTAAAAACATAAGTTATAAAAAGAACAATTTAAAAACTTAGTAATTGCAGAATGAGAAACAAATATTAACTTAATTTTTTTGAACAAGATGTTCGAAGTATGCCACAGGAGGTTGCAGTGTTTGAAGGAGATTAATCATGGGAATGAGAATAAATACAAACGTGTCTTCATTAGCGGCACAAAGAACGCTAAGTACGACAAATAGAAAACTAAACGACAACCTGAGAAAATTATCTTCAGGTGAGAGAATAACAAGAGCTGCTGATGATGCGGCAGGACTCGCTATAAGTGAAAACTTGCGGGCCCAAATTAGAGGAATGGGACAAGCAAAGCGGAACGCAAACGATGCTATATCCTTAATACAAACGGCTGAAGGTGGACTAAATGAGATTTCAAATATCGTTATTAGACTTAGAGAACTCTCTGTACAAGCTGCCAACGACACGCTTGGATCAGAAGAGCGAAAGTTTTCTGACATTGAATTTCAGAATCTTAAAGAAGAGATTGATAGAATCTCAAGATCTAATGAGTTCAATGGGATTAAACTTCTCGATGGGTCAGGCGGTAGATTGGAATTCCAAGTTGGGGTTCACAATGATCCGATCAATGACAGACTTGTCTATGACGGAACTGGCTCAGATGCAACAATTGCAACTCTGGGGCTTTCAGCTGAAAGTGTTTCTTCTAAAGAGGGTGCACAGATTTCGCTTAAGAAACTTGATGATGCACTTGTGCAGATCAACGGTGTTAGGGCCAATATGGGTGCCTTACAAAACAGACTTTCTTCTACGGTCAACAACTTGGGGATCAGTGAAGAGAATTTAAGTGCGGCTAAGTCGCGAATTAGAGATGTAGATATTGCTTCAGAGACAGCCGAATTGGCCAAGCATAACATCCTAATTCAATCGGGTACTTCGGTTTTATCACAAGCGAACCAGTTCCCGAGCATAGCCACTAAATTGCTTGGTTAAAATTGTTCTTTATTGCCCTTGGCTTCGTATGAAGCAAGGGCATTTTTGCGTATTCTTACAACTTCTTTATATTTTTGTTATTATTAATTCATGAATAATGTAACAACTCTCGTACCTAAGAGAGAAAAAACTATTTTAATTTTTGGTATATCTTCATTTGTAGGATCGAACCTAGCAGAGTTTTTCAAAAAAGATTATCGAGTCGTAGGAACCTATAATAAGAACCCTGTTTTTATTCCTGGTGTTTTATCTCTACCTTGTGATGTTTTAAATAAAGAAGAAGTTCAGCTATGCCTCTACGCCTTGAAGCCTGATATTACGATATATGCAATAGGGCTTTCCTCTCTTATGGACTGTTCTCGTAATGAAGACTTAGCCGATGCTTTAAATGCGAGTGGTTTATTCAATGTTGTAGAATATTGCCAAAGATATAAATCTCAAGTCTGTTATATTTCTTCTGGCTTTGTTTTTGGTGGAGAAGATAAAAATTATATTGAAATGGATATTCCAGACCCAAATACGACTTATGGTAAAACTCAGGCTTCTGCAGAGTTTTATATTCAAAAATCTTCCCTAAATTATTTAGTGTTTAGAACATGTAAGCTATATGGACGTGGCTTCTTAGAAAGTCGTACTACTCAATTTGAGAAGTTGCAAAATAGCTTTATGAATCGTAAGAATGTTAACTGCGATGATAAAGTAAAAACAGGCTATTTAGATATTTACTACTTAGCGATGGTTCTTAAAATAACATTTGAAAAAAATGTGAAGAATAGGCTCTTCCAAATTAGCTCCAATGATACGGCTACGTTCTATGAGTTTTCTAAATATTACTGTGAAACTTTTTCAGAAAGTGAATCTTTAATTCAAAAAGGAAGATGGGGATATCCTATTCTTGCTACCGCTGCGACTATACCTACAGGTGAGAAAATTAATTTCAAATTAGATATTTCTAATATTGAAGGTTTTTTAAATATTAAACTCCCTAGTGTTAAAGAGTCTTTAGAGTTTACTTTTAAAAAGTTACATGGAGTTTCAAAAGCTTCAGGTGGAAGAAGCGCAGGTAGCGGAGATGGTGTTACTTTTATCTAGAGCAATAAGAAATTGCTCTAGAAAGTTTATCTTGCAGAGTTTCTAATGAATTCCGATAAGTAGTGTCTAACTAAAGCATCGGTTTCAACTGTTTCACCACCAAATCGCCAAGTTATATTGTTGAATGGACCAAGGTGGGCCCTTACTTCATGAACACCTTGTGAACCAGCACTATCAGTAGATCTTAATCTCGCTGTAAAGACTTCTTTTCCATTTGCGAGAAAACCAATAGTAATTAAATCAGCAGCTTTTCTTGCAATAATTAATCTTAGGCTATTTCTAAAAAGCATGAAGTCGTTTATTGTATTTGAAATCTTAAAGATCTTAATTGATGAACCAGACTGATTAGAGCTTCTGTATTCGTTGAATTTAGAAACATAAATTTCAAATTTTTCTCTAAGGTCTTCCATGAATTCAATTGAAGACTCTTCAAGCATATGAACAGGATTTAGGTGGTCATTCATATTGACGACACCTGACTCCTCCATATTTATTTCTTCAAGGGCCAGATTTTCAATCCATTTTGTAGGTGTTTCATTTTGTTGATTTACTTGATTCATATAATAATAATCAGCAATTAGAGGTCTACTGTCAACTTTAAGAATAAAGTTTAAGTTAAAAAGATGGGTCTTGAGTCAGACAATTTGGAGTTTTCCGCCCGTCATATGACAGGTGGGTGCAGTATTTAATTACTTTAGGCTTCTCACTAACTTTAACCATTTAGTAAAAGTGTAAGCTTGCTCACCATAATCAGGGACCGCCTCCGTTAAAGAGAATGTAGGGCGAAAAAACTATTTTGCCAACTACAAGACCCACATCCATTATACTGCTCTTTGACCTATACATATACAAGAAAAGTGATGCTCCTGTAATTACTATAGGTTAGAGTTTTTCAAGTAGGAAATGTTGTTTTTTGAGCCGCGTTACGGAAAATCACTGTATAATATAGGTAGATACCGGAGTTATCCGGTCGGTTATTTATTAATTCTAATACTTTGAGAAAAATCTTAAGTTTTGGAATGACCGACCGATAAGTTTATCCAAAGGAGAAAGTTATGAAAAAAACTTTGTTAGCCTACTTAAAGGATGAAAGCGGACAAACATCAACTGAATATATCTTATTGGTAGCTGTTGTTGCTTTGATTGTTTTCAAGTTTAAAGATGTCGCTACAACAAGACTGAACGGAATCACTGAGCAAGTGTTTGGTAAAGCCGAAGGTTTCGTAAACGAAATGGATTAAGTCTTAGATATTATTGAGGCGTGCTTCAATATATCTAAGCTATTCTTTTTAAACTCAAAACTAGGAATATAATTCCTAAGAGCGTTGTAATATCTATTCTTCTGTACACTTAAATGTATGTTACACAAGAACTCCGGTCAGGCCCTGATCGAATACCTTATTTTATTTTCATTTATGGCCCTCATAGCAATTAATATGGTTAAAGGCATGGGTGGAATGATGACGACTTCAATTAGAACGATCGGTTATCAGCTGACACAACAATTGACGATTGGTGTTTGTGAAAGAGAGTGTTGGTATTCTGCTTATGAGAACAGGACCTACTAATATGCCAGTTTCGGTCTACTTCTTCTTAATGATCCAATTGTTCTTTGTTGCTTATAATGATTTCAAGAATAAAAAAATTTCTAATGTATGGCCGATTATAAATATTGCTCTATACTTTGCTGTCGTTTTTTTCTTTCCTACTCAGTATAAAATTAATTTTGAAACTTTTATTTTTCCTTTGGCCTTTTTCTTTGTCGGAATTATTTTATTTATGATGAAGATAATGGGAGCAGGTGATTCGAAGTTTCTTTTGTCTTTTTATTTGCTCATTCCTCTTGAGATGCATGAACAGGCATTTATCTTCTTAGCATACTCGACTGTTGTGGTTGGTCTATCTCTACTCTTTACAAATATTTTTAAAAATTTAGATACAATAATAGTGGCACTTAAAACTAAGAATCTCATTCTTATTAAAGGTGTCTTTGGGCAGAGGTTTTCTTATGCTCCTGTAATACTCGTTTCATGGCTGTGGTTTGGATGGACAATAAAAGAAAAAATTTATTTTTAAATAATAGTGGTCAAAGTGCTGTTGAGTATATCTTGTTATTATCAGTAATAAGTGTACTTACTTTCTCTATCGTTAATTCAAAGCGTTTTAAAGACTTCATGGGCCCAGACTCTTCATTCTTTGCAGCAATAAGAGCTAGAATCGAGTTCACCTATAGGCATGGATACGATAATGTGATCGGAAATGATAAAACGAATAATAATTATACAAGAATTCATGAAACGTATTATAATAGTGAATTAAGTACTACTCGTTTTTTCACAGGAGCCGACGGATATCCACAATAATTAAAAGAGATGAAGGTCAGTCTACTATAGAATTTCTAATGACTTTCGTTTTTTCTTTCGGATTTATTTTTCTCTTTTATAAGATTGCTATTGATGCGACAAGTGGTTTCTATATTCACTATGCTAACTATATGGCTTCGAGAACTTATCTAACGTATGAGAATAATACTAATACGCCAGGAAGTAGTGATAACCCTGCTTTAGTTGAAGCTCGTAGAGTATTTGATAGTTATAAACCTACTGTAATGATCAAAGACTTCAATGGAACACTTTCTGCCAATGATCCTGAGAGTGTTGGAAACCAACTCTATGTTGGAACCTTTGTTGAGTATACTATTCCGTTTTCATTTACTGCGATGATCGGAGGTAAGGAGCCTGTGAAATATTTTTCAGAATCTTTTCTTGGTAGAGAGCCTACAAGATCAGAGTGTTCATTAAGAGTTTGCAAATCAATGGAAGACCTGGGGGCCCAGTGTCAGACTAATATAACATTTTACGATAATGGCTGTTAAAAAGAAAAAAAATATATTCCTATTAGGTGATGAAAAAGGTCAAGCTATCTTTGAGTTTGTAATATTTCTACCGTTTCTTATTTTTATCTATACCGCATTTATAAATATCTCTAGCGCTATTAATGGATCAATTAATCAGCAAAAAGCTACACGAGGTTACTTTTACAGAGTATTACTGCACGATTCTAAGGCGCCTAATCGCCATACTATGGAAACATTAGCAAGCGCTGGAAGAAACGTTTTAGGTCCAGTCTCACTCGGCTGGAGGGTTAAGTCTGAAGGAGATACCAAGTCCTATGGAGCTTGTTATAAGTTTTTAGGTTTTTTTGGAAATGGAAGCGACGAAGAGTGTGATGAAAGTAGAAGTGGAGAAAATGACTCAAACTTTATAAAGGTATTCACCTTCTATGGTGTGTGTGGAAATACATATATGCGTTCTACGAATGGATACTTTGAAGAAACAAATTTCCTCAGGATTGGAAACTATGCACCTCTTTTAGACAGCGATCAGTGCGTTCAGCAATAAATTATAAAAGTCCTTAGTGACACTTCTTTCCCCCGTTTTCAAGCATTCGAAATTACTAGTAAAATTAATCGTAGTCATTAAATAAGGTAAGAGCATGAACACTAGGGCACTGACATTAGCATTAATTATCGCATCCTTTGCGATGTTTATGGTTTATACATATATCGAAGATGAAAAAACTAAAATTATAAAAAAATATGGTAAAGAGAAATCTGTTGTTATTGCCAAAGTCGATATTCAGGAACTTGAACTTATTGATGATTCAAAAGTGACTGTAACATCTATGCCTTCAAATTTTGTTCACGAAAAAGCATTTAAAATGATTTCTGAAATTCAAAATACAGTTGCAACAGTTCCTATATTAAAAGGGGAGCAGTTGACTAAGCCGCGAGTTAGTTGGCCTGATGAAAGAAGTGGTCTCTCGAGACAGGTAAGTGTTGGAAAGAGAGCTATATCGTTAGAAGTTACCGAAGGTGCTTCTGTTGGTCGTCTTATTAAGCCGGGAGATAGGGTTGATATTTTAGCAGGTATTGATTATGCCGGTGGACGTAAAGACTTACAAAAGATGAAGACGGTGCTTCAAGATGTATTAATCCTTTCTACAGGTAGAAGTATTTCAGGAAACTTACCAATCATTGGTGTTAAAACACCAAGAGTTATTAAGAAAATGAAATTAAATACATATAGTGACTATCAATCTGTAACACTAGAACTTGATCCTTATGAAGTTCAGAAGCTTGTATTCTTAGTGAACTACAATAGTCAAAGACCATATCTTGCACTTAGAAATAACTCTGATAAAAAGCCTGTCAGAATTAAGTCTACGAAGCTTTACGATATATTAGGAGAGGATGCATCCGAAGCGAAGCTTTTCTTTTCTGAGAAATTTAAAAAACAAGGTAATTAATGAAGTTTACTTTAGTTCTATTTTTAAATCTTTTTTCAATGTTGGCATATTCGCAGCAAGACGCAAAAGTGCCTGAGAAAAAGGTTGAGATAGTTCTTGGTATAGACAAGATCGAAAAGCTTGATTTTGCACCTTCAACAAAAGTTCAGGTTGGTAATGATTCAATCTTGGCCCATACAATAATTCCGCAAAAAAGAGAAATTACTTTCAAAGGTTTAAAACCTGGTAATACTTCTGTGATTATTAGAAATACAGTTGGAGAAAGAAAGGTTAAGTACCTTGTGAATATAACTGCTACCGATCAGTCTAAGGTTGTTCAGAACCTTAAAGATTACTTGGGTGATGTAGAAGGTTTGGAGATTGGAATAAAAGGAAGCAAGGTCTATGTTGGTGGTGAAATTGTTGTGCCATCTGACATAGGGCGAGTCGTAGTTGTTCTTGCCGATTATCCAGATGTTGTTCAGTTAGTTGAACTCTCTCCGCAAACTCAAAGAGTTATTGCAGCCAATATGCAAAAAGAAATTCAAAAAAGTAATATGCCAGATGTAACAGTTCGAGTTGCAAATGGACTATTTATGATTGAAGGAGTCGTAAGCTCAGATGCAGATAGAACAAGAGCTGAGCAGCTAGCTGCTATTTATGTTCCTGATATGATCCAAAACCTAGCAAGAAGAACTGAGGCCGTTCAAACAGCAAAGAAAAATATTATACAAAATTTCATAAGTGTAAATGCAAAGAAAAAGCCTCAGCCTGTACCAAAGATGGTTAAAATTTCAGCTCAGTTTGTTGAGCTTACAAAAGATTATAATAAAATTTTTGGTTTTAAGTGGGAACCGACATTAGGTGGTGGCGGAGGAAGTATCTCATTTGGTAAAGGGGCTGATGGAGGAGTGACCTCCAGTTCAAGTGGAACTCTATCTGGAACAATTTCTAACCTCTTCCCAAGATTAGCTTCTGCAAAAGGAGCAGGGTATGCGAGGGTTATTCAGTCTGGTGTTGTTATAACAAAAGATAAGGTTACGAGTAAAATTGTAAAGAAGAGTGAGAAGCCGTTTGCTATTGGTACTGGTGAGTTTACGCGTTCTGAAAAAGCAACCGCTGGATTTGACTTATCTATTACTCCTACAATTCTTCCTCAGGAAAAGATAGATCTAAATATGGCAATCAATGTTAGTGCTACAATTGGGGACCCTCCTGAGACGATATCAAATACAATTCAAACGGCACTGGTTGTAAAAAGTAAAGAAAGTGCTGTCGTCGGTGGGGTTGTTATTAATAAATCATCAACAGACTTTGATCGAAATCCTCCTGGAGGAGTAGATGAAGTTTCTGATGGACAACAGTTGTTTTCTTTTTTGAAATCAAAAGCATACTTAACAAACAAGTCTCAGTTCGTTGTTTTTGTGACTCCTGAAATTATCGAGTCATCATCAACTGGAACAGAGGAAATTAAACGAAAGTTTAGAAGTAGAAGAAGATAGTGGCCGGATATATTATTACTATTATTGGTGGAAAAGGTGGACAAGGTAAGTCGCAAGTTGCTGCAAACCTTGCCTTTGCATATGCGGGTGAATCTCGAAGTAAAGTCCTCCTTCTCGATTTTGACAAGAAGGCCAGTGGAGACCAGAACTTCATTACAGGTATGAAGTCTCGTAAAACAGTTAAAGACTTGTCTGAATTTTCTGGTGCAATTGACCCTAAAACATTAATGCAGTTCATGGCGCCACATCCTTCGGGAGTTCACTATATAGGAATGCCTACAGATCCAACTGCATCAGAGGGAATCAATGCAGAAGGTCTTGGAAAGACACTTAAAGCAATCACAAATATATTTCCTGTAACAATTATTGATGCTGGCTGCGAGCTTAATGATATGGCCCTAAAGGCCCTAGAGTTTTCAACAGTAATTTTCTTAGTCGTTACGCCGGATATTCTTGCTTTAAATCAAACGAAGCGATTATATAGTGATCTTGTAACAATGATGTTTCCAAAAGATATGTTGCAAGTTGTTTTAAATCAAAGCCAAAAGGGACACCCTGTTACTCCTGAAGTAGTTGGTAAGTCTTTTGGAAAACCGATCTTTGCAGCAATTCCTAAAGATGATCAAACTTGTGTTCTGGCCCTAAACCAGAAGAAACCAGTTATGGTCGTTGCCAAAAATAGTAATTTTGCTAAAGGTGTAGTTGAGTTTTCCAGAAAGATAATACAAAAGAATATACTTAAGTCTCTAGCAAAACTAAATGTCACAATTGATAAAAGTGCTAAAAGTGATAGCTCTCCAGCTGATGAAAAAAAGACCAAGAGTGCATGGACAGAGCTTAAATCTAGAATTCATAAAGCTCTTATTGATGAAATGGATTTAAAAAATAGTGATGATGGTGATCCAAAAGCAGCAATTATCATGCGAGAACAAACGAAGAAAATGGTCGTAGAGCTTTTGGGGAAAGAAGACACAAAGACGATAATACCTACCCGCGATGATATGAATAGAATTGTTAAAGAAATTCTTGATGAAGCGCTTGGGCTTGGACCATTAGAAGATTTACTTGCAAATAAAGATTGTACAGAAATCATGGTAGTTGGACCAGACAAAATTTTCTACGAAATGAATGGTAAGGTTAAAAAATCTGATATTACCTTTACTAATGACAGACAAGTTCTAAATGTAATTGAAAGAATAGTAGCGCCTATCGGTAGAAGAATTGATGAAAAAACTCCTTACGTAGATGCTCGTCTTCATGACGGATCAAGAGTTCACGCGATTATTCCTCCGTCTGCACTTGATGGTTGTTGTATAACGATTAGAAAGTTTCCTGAAGAGGTTGTAACTTATAAAGACTATATTAAGTGGGGCTCTCTCACTCAAAATATGGCTGACTTTCTGAGGATTGCTGTCGAAGGACATAGAAATATTGTTGTAAGTGGTGGTACTGGTTCTGGTAAGACCACTTTAATTAATATCTTAGGTGGCTTTATCCCTTCGAATGAAAGAATTATCACTTGTGAAGATTCAGCGGAACTAAACTTTCCTCAAGATCACGTGGTACGCCTTGAAACAAGGCCTCCATCTCTTGAAGGGGATGGTGAAATTGATATTCGATGTCTTGTGAAACAAACACTAAGAATGAGACCTGAAAGAATTGTTGTTGGGGAATGTAGAGGAGGTGAAACTCTGGATATGTTACAAGCAATGGGAACCGGGCATGACGGATCTATGACAACTGTTCACTCGAATAATCCTCGTGAATGTATCGGTAGACTAGAAACTCTTGTTCAATATGCAGGAGCAGGAATTAGTCCCAAAGCTATTCGAGAGATGATCGCTAATTCTGTGCATATGATTATTCAACAAAAAAGACTCGATGATGGGTCTAGAAAGATGACCCATATATCTGAAATTGGTGGAATTCAAGGTGATGTTATTACATTGCAAGATATTTTTCTCTTTCAGCAAAGAGATATTGATAAGAATGGAAAAATTATTGGTGAATTTCAAGCGTCTGGTTTTATACCTAAATTCATAGAGATTCTTGAGAGAAAAGGATATAACGTTCCTAGAGGCCTTTTCAGTAACTCTAGTCCATCTGGCGGAGGGGGAAGTAGTTCTGGCGGTTCAGCACCACCTAGTCCTTCTGGAGGTAGTTCTTCTGGGAAGAAGCCATCTTCATCAGACCCTAATCGACCTAAACAGCGGCCACCAGGAAATAGACCTGTTAAGAAGAGGCCACCAGGATGAGTTTTTTTATAGCGCTTCTTGGCAAGAGCGGAATCATTGGTCTCATTGGCTGTATTCTCTTTTTATTTTGTTATAAATATTCTCAAGGTATTTTTAACTGGATTGAGAATCAAACCTTTGGAACACGAACGTATATCATGGAGAAGCTTGAGCTTCTCTTTATTGAAATTCCTGAACAAAAAATAACTTATCTTCTATTGGGATGTTCTGTCGGCCTTGGTTGTTTTATCTTTTTACTTTGTGGTCTCCTAGGGCAGTGGCTAGTTGGTTTTATTTTTGGAATGTTCTTTGGTTTTCTTGGATTTAAAATACCTAAGCCATTTATAAATCATCTCGTTGAAAAGCGTATTGATGAGTACTCTGGACAGATGGTAGATGCTCTAACATTGCTTTCAAACGGGATTAGAGCAGGCCTATCTGTACCTCAGGCGATAGGGATGGTCGTCGATGAAATGCCTGCACCTGTTTCTCAAGAATTTAATATGATACTTCAACAAAACAGAATTGGGGTACCTCTTGAGGAGTGTTTTGATAATTTAGCTAAACGTGTACCAACCGAAGATAATGATATGTTTGTATCATCAATTAATATTCTTAGAGAGACTGGTGGTAATCTGGCTGAAGTCTTTGACACAATTGTTGATGTTATTAGAGAGCGCGTTCGATTAAAGCAAAAGATCGATACCTATACGGCCTCTGGAATGTTTCAGGGGATGACAATTTTTATGATGCCTTATGGAATTGGCTTTATCTATTTTCTCTCAGATCCTGAGTCTGTAAAACCCATGTTTACCCATCCCCTTGGAATCATTATGACTGTTGTTGCTATGATGTTCGACTTTGCAGGTGGTTTTGTCATTATGAAGATAGTGAAAATAAAGGTTTAGGTAAATATTAAAATTTAGTTTAAAGTTTTAAAAAAGGATCTCCGATAAATTTACGAGAGAATTATTGTGTTCAAAAAAAGGATTAATACATGAAGCTTGGTAAACTACTCCTATTATTACTTTTAATTCCAGCTACAACATTTGCTGGGGTTAATCTTAAAAATGGAAATTTCTATATTTCTTATACAGATATAATTGTACCTGGTGGAGGTCATGATCTTGAGATCTCAAGAACATATAATTCGAAGTCTACCGAAAAAGGTTGGTTTGGTTTTGGTTGGGGTTCTGACTACGAAACATTTTTAAATATCTCTGCAGATGGTTCTGTAGTAGTTCATGAAAATGGAAGTGGTGCTCAAACGAGATTTACTCCTAAAGAAGCGGTTGATCCTGTTTCTGCTGCCAATAAAATTATTGAAGCAATGAGAAAGAGAACAAGTGTAACTGAACAAGTTGCAAAAACTCTTAAAGTTAAACTTGTTAATGATGCAGAACTTAGACAAGCTTATGCAAGAAAATTTAATGTTAAAGCTCAACTGGCCAACGGGACAGTTCTTTACTCTAATACTAGAGGATTGCAAGAGATTCACAAAATTAGAGATGGGTTTAAAAGAGTTTATAATGACGGAAAGATTCAGTATTTCAATGCTGAAGGACGTTTAAGTAAGATTAAAGACAAGCATGGATACACTATTAGTTTTGAATATAAGAATGGAAATCTATTAAAGATTAAAGATTCTGATGCAAAACAATTATTCTTTCAGTGGTTTCAAAACGGAAGAGTTAAAAGTATCTCATCAACAGCGAAGAAGAAAACAAGCTACAAGTTTGAAGGTGACGACCTTGTAGAGTCAGTAGATGTTGCTGGAAATGTTTTTAAGTACGATTACGATGCTAATCACAATATGAAGTCAATTTCATATAAAGACGGTTCTAAAATGGAGATTAACTATACTCCTAAAACTCAGTTCGTAGCATCAGTAAAGAGTAGAAGTGGTGATCTTACTAAGTACAAGTACGATTCAAACCCTAAGAACTCTGATCTTCATTATTGGACAATTGTTTCTAAGAAGTCTCCTACAGGGAAAGAGGTTTCTAATAGATATGAGTACGAGGTTAAGGCCAGACCAGATGGTTCGCAGTATACTTACAGAATTTTAACTGAAATAAATGGTTTAAAAACTGAGACTATTTACTCTGAGTGTTGTTCTCTTCCTCTGAAAATTACACGTGGAAGTCATGTAACGTCTTTTGATTATAATGACAAAGGGTTATTGACTAAGAAAACTTCAACTAAGGGTGACTATATTGAGTTAGCTTATCATAAGAAGTTTAATAAAATTACTCGTGTAGTTAATAAGAAAGGGTGGACTAACTTTCAGTATGACGAAAAGTCTGGAAACCTATCTAAAGCTGAAAACTCAAGTGGAAAGTCTGTACTACTTCTTTATGATAGAAAAGGTCGTATCAAGAAAATGCACGACTTAAATAAGGAAACAGGTAAGAAGAGATCACTATCGTTTATCTACAATGCTCAAGGTAAGCCAGTAGAAATCTCAATGGATAAAATTGGAAAGATTAATGTTCAATATGACAACTATGGCGAGATTAAGAAAGTAGAGTCTAAAGCAGGTCATAAAATGGCACTGCAAGTAACTCAGGCATTTCAATCACTGTTGGCCATTGTTAAGCCAGCGGGAGTTAACTTGAACCTTTAGAATTTGCCTATAATTGAAGGCACATAAACTTATGTGCTTTCAATGAGTTAGTCAGAAAGAGGCAATTAGTTAGTGATTTTGATATAATAGAAATAGATAAATGGTAGGAGAAATATTATGAAAAAGTTTATTACAATGGTTTTACTTTTAGGTTTTCTAAGTCCGGCCTTAACATTTGCTGCTGATGGAACAGGTGAGCAGTCTGATTCTGAAGTAGATTGCACAAAGATTTTTGAAGGAACAGGACAACCGGCTCCTGAGGGTTCTGGTGAAGAAACTAAGAAGAAGAAAGATTATCAAGGTTAAATAATACACTATAGTTAATGAGAGGCCTGTCTTTGTACAGGCCTTTTTTTTTGCTTATTTTTTTTTCACTGTATAGATATTATTCACTCACTAATGACTTAAGTTCTTGAATTTTCGCTAATACATTGGCACCAATTATGCTTATAAGAAGTTACACATAAAAGGAGTAACTTATGAAAACACTTATTACACTATCGCTACTATCACTTTCTACACTATCTTTTGCTGGATCAGTTGGTGAGTCATCTACTGACTGTTTAAAGAACCAATCTACTCAGTCTAGAGGTTCTAAACAGATTATTAATACTGATACTAGTGCTTCGGTTGAAACTTCATCTAAGAAGCAAAAAGAGCAATAATTCTCTATATATCAGTGATATAATGTCCTCATTATTTAGATGAGGACATATGAATTTAGAAAGAATCGATGAAGTAGTTAAAAATCAGCGCTCGCTGAATCAAAGTAAATCTAATTTTTCATTAAAAGAAAGACTCAGTTTATTAGATAAACTAGAAAAATCTTTATTAAAGTATGAGAAAGAAATAAATGAAGCTCTCTATGAAGACCTAAGAAAGTGTCACTTTGAAGCGCAGATTTCAGAGTTTCTTTTTGTGTTAAATGAATTGAGATCTGCTAAAAAACATTTAAAAAAATGGATGAAAAGAAAGTCCGTCAAAACTCCGCTAATTTACTTTCCTGCCAAGAGCTATATTCTCTCAGAGCCCTACGGAAGTGTATTGATTATTAGTCCTTGGAATTATCCCTTTCAGTTACTTATATCTCCGCTTATAGGAGCGCTAGCTGCTGGAAATAGAGTTGTTGTAAAACCTAGTGAGGTATCAGCGTCTACTTCCAAAGTTATTTCAAAAATAATTTCTGAAACTTTCGATGAAAGTACTGTCTATTGCGTTGAGGGTGGAGTTGAGGAGACGACTAGACTTCTAGATAATAGATTTGATTACATATTCTATACAGGTAATGGTCATGTTGCACGAATCATTATGGAAAAAGCTTCTAAGAACCTCACACCGTTAACTTTAGAGCTTGGAGGGAAAAGTCCTTGTTTTATTTTTGGAGCTCAGAAAATTGATCTTGTCGCTAAACGCATTGTCTCTGGAAAATTCTTTAATGCTGGTCAAACTTGTATTGCTCCAGATTATATTCTCGTTGAAGATAAGCATTATGAAGAACTTGTTAATAAATTAGAAAAATATATTCTAAAGTTCTTTGGCAAGAACGCTCAAAAAAGTTCTAGCTATGGAAGAATCATTAATGAGAGGCATTTTGACAGAATCGTTGAACTGATTGAGTCAGAAGAGCTTTTGTATGGTGGTGAAAGTGATAAAGATGACCTCTATATATCTCCATCTATTATAAGCGCAAAGAAAGATTCACATATTATGAAAGATGAAATCTTTGGTCCTCTACTGCCTATAATAAAAATGCAAAACTTAAAAGAGGCCATTGATTTTGTGAGTGAAGGAGAGAAGCCTCTGGCCAATTATATCTTTTCAGAAGATAAGAAAATAGTTGAAGTCATTTTAGATAGAGTTAGCTCGGGTGGAGTCACGATCAATGATACACTTATGCATATTGCTAATGAAAATCTACCCTTTGGGGGAGTTGGAGAAAGTGGAATGGGTGCTTATCACGGAAAGAGCTCGTTTGATCTCTTCTCTCATAAGAAGAGTGTATTTGCTTCTTCTAGCAGTTTTGACCCACCTTTTAAGTATCCACCATACTTTGGAAAGATGAGGCTTCTTAGGTGGCTGTTGAAGTTTTTTGGCTAGAAATTACTCAGTGTATAATCTTTATACACTAGTTATTATTCTAAGGTGTTGTTTTTACATTCTCTTGTTTGGCATCTGTCTTGCTTAATAGAAGGTAACTAAAAATAAACCTTGGGAGAGCTTTATGAAAAAATTATTTATTGTATTAGGAATGTTTGCAGCACTATCATCACAATCATTTGCAGGAACTGTAGGTGAGTCTTCAACTGATTGTATTAAGAATCAATCAACTCAGGCACGTGGAGCTAAAAAAGTTCAAGAGTCTGAAGTAAGATCTGAAGAAGTGAAAGTTAAAAAACAAAAAGAATCTTAAATTACTTTTACCCCTTAATATGTGTAAGAAGGCCAGCTCTTAGAGTTGGCCTTCTGTATTTAGGACCTTTTTTAACATTTCTTTTTCTTCGATTGTGAAGGATTCATGATTAGACTCAATTGCCTGCTCAATTTTCTTAACTTTCTTTTTCATTGAAGAGTATTTAGTCTTAATTTCATCAGTATTAGGCGATGAGTTTGAAAAAAGCTTTGAACTTTCTTTAATACCTTGAGAAACATTACTCTTAACAGATTTATAAATATTGTCTGTGTAAGGGTGTGCAATTTTATTAACATGCTCAAAAACCGTTTTATCAGCGATTGGAAACGACAAAATTACAAAGCTTATTGCAAAATACAGGGCAAATTTAAACATAAAGAACATACTAATTATCCTTTTCCATTTCTATTTCAATCTTTTCTAGTGATCTAATGAGGTCTTGTTCGCCAAATGGTTTAGTTAAGAAATCGATTGCACCATTGGATATTGATTCAATTATGATACTTTCCATATTTAATGATGACATCATAATAATCTTTATATCTTTACCATTCTCTGTCAGCATCTTTGCCAGCTCGAGTCCACTAACTTCAGGCATTACAATATCTACTAAAAAGACATTCGCTCCTGTTACAAGTAGAGGAACAGCGTCGTTAGCACTGCTTGCTTGTCCAACAACGTTGAAACCATTTTTCTCAAGTATTGTGATTAAGGAGTTTCTTGAAAAGTCAGAATCATCGACAACGACGATTTTTAAATCTTCATTTCTTATATTGCTCATTTGTAACTCATCCATGTTTACATTTTTCTAAAATTATAGCACAAAAAAGGGAGCTGATAAGCTCCCTTTTATATTTATGCCGCTATTGGCGGATGTGAATTCTTGCTCTTTTTTAGCTTTGGCTTAGCTTCTTTCTTTTTCCAGCCAACTAAAGCTATTTCGACAACTTCATCAAAGGTTTTAACCGGAACGAAGTTAAGTTTCTTGCGATACTCTTCTGGAATATCGATCAGGTCCTTCTTGTTTTTCCATGGAATGATAACAGTTTTTATATTCATTCTCATTGCTGCAAGGGCCTTCTCTTTTAATCCTCCAATTGGAAGAACTTTTCCGGTAAGAGTTATTTCACCTGTCATGGCGACACTCTTATCTATTGGTGTATCTGTAAGTAGAGATACAATTGTTGTCGCTAAAGTGATTCCTGCGCTTGGTCCATCTTTAGGAGTTGCGCCTGCAGGTAGATGAATATGAATTTCATTTTCATCAAATGCATCTTCACTTACATGAAATTGATCGGCCTTACTTCTAATGTAACCAATAGCTGTCTGGGCAGATTCTTTCATAACATCACCAAGTTGACCGGTAAGAGTTAGACCTTTTCCTTTCATCTTAGTTGATTCAATGTATAGGATTTCTCCACCATGTGCTGTCCAGGCCAAACCTGTTGCAACACCAACTTCATCACACTCTTTTTCATCTTCTTTTGTATAAAGAGGAGGACCTAGAAGCTTCTCAACTTCTTTTGGAATAATTTGGGTTTTTGACCCTTCTCCTCTTGCGATTTTTGTCGCTACCTTTCTACAGAGAGCACCAATTCTTCTTTCGAGGTTTCTTAGACCTGCTTCTGAAGTAAAGTTTCTAATTACTGACTGGACACCCTCATCAGTAAATTCGATATGATCGTCAGTAATACCATTCTCATTCATTTGTTTTGGAATAAGATACTTCTTACTAATTGCAACTTTTTCTTCTTGTGTGTACCCTGATAAATTTAACACTTCCATTCTATCTCTAAGAGGTCCTGGAATTTGATCAAGAACATTTGATGTTGCTATAAACATTACATTTGATAAATCAAATGGAATATTTAAGTAGTGATCTCTAAACGCACCATTTTGTTCAGGATCTAATACTTCTAGTAACGCACTTGAAGGATCACCCTTGAAATCGCCACCAAGTTTATCAACTTCATCAAGAAGTATAACTGGATTATTTGTTTTGGCTTGCTTAAGGGCCTGAATGAACCTACCTGGCATTGAACCAACATATGTTCTTCTGTGTCCTCTAATTTCAGCTTCATCTTTTACACCACCAAGACTTATTCTTACGAACTCTCTTCCTGTGGCCTTGGCAATAGACTTACCTAGCGATGTTTTACCAACACCTGGTGGCCCTGAGAAACAAAGGATTGGACCTTTTAGCTTTCCACCTTTAAGTTTTCTAACAGCTAAGTACTCTAGAATTCTTTCTTTTACTTTCTCTAAATCCATATGGTCTTCATCTAGAATTGCTTTGGCTTTATCAAGATCATAAATTTCTTCAGAACTCTCAGACCATGGAAGATCAGTAAGCCACTCTAGATATGATCTAAGAATGCTAGATTCTGAAGAATCTGGATGCATTTTCTCAAGTCTTCCAAGTTGCTTTAGTGCTTCTTTTTCTGACTCTTCAGGCATCTCGCTATTGTTTATTTTATTTCTAAACTCTTGGAACTCATCCTCAACGGGAGCAGCTCCTGATTCATCACCAAGCTCATTCTTAATAGCTTTAATTTGCTCTCTAAGAAAGTACTCTTTTTGTGATTTATTAATTTCATCTTTCGCAACATGCTTAATCTTTTGTTGCATCGCTAGGATTTCTAATTCCCTAGATAAAATATCATTTATTTTATGAAGTCTTTCGATTGGATCAAGTACTTCAAGAATCATTTGAGCTTCACCTACATGGAGATTTAGGTTAGAAGCAACAAGATCAGCTAGTCTTCCAGGGTCTTGAATATCCTCAAGTACCATTAGAATATCTGGAGAGAGAACTTTTCCTAGAGTAATAACTTTTTCTAATTGTTCTCTGATATTTCTCATTAATGCATTTACTGCAACATTTCCAGCGTCAACAGCAACGTCCTCAACCTTGGAAACTTTAGAAATAAAGAAAGGCTCAGTTTGATCAAAGCTCATAATTCTTGCTTTGGATAGGCCTTGCACTAATATCTTTATTCTACCATCAGGTAGTTTTCTCATCCTCATGATCATTGCAACAGTACCAAGCTCATATATCTCTGAAGGCTCTGGAGCTTCTGCAGTAATATCCTTTTGACTTGCTAGTAGAATTAATCGATCTGTATTATTAAGAGCATGCTCGACAGCTTGTATTGAGGACTCTCTGCCTACAAATAGAGGAAGGATCATGAATGGATATACAACAATATCTCTGATCGGTAAGAGGGGAAGTTCATTTTTGAACTCAATGTTATCACCCTCGTAGTTAGTAACCATAATATCTCCTTCAGATGGTCTTGTCTTAACCTTACTTATTTCACCTAAAGCATCGGGGAAAAAGAGATAAGTCTTTAAACTTTTTATGAATTTTGTTATATTTTTTTCTATTAATTTAAGTAAGTTAGTCGGGTATTCATACATTAATGGCAACTTAGCCTACTTAATAATGTGGATTGATCGGTTGTTTGAAATATGGGATTATTTCTATCAACTTTAAGAAATAAATAAGGGATATTTTATGAAGACAAAATTAGGCACGGTAATTCTTTCCGCAGGAGCTGGAACTAGAATGAAGATGAAACTTCCAAAGCCTCTCGCTCCTTTTATGGGTAGATGTTTAGTCGATTTCCCTATTGAAGAAGGACTCAAGCTTAATAAAGCAATTGGTGAATCTTATAAGGTTAGCTTAGTAACTGGACATGGCAGCGATCTTGTAAAAGATTACGTAACTTCTAGTTACCCGGAAGAAGAGTTTGGTTTCGCTTATCAAGAAGAACAGTTAGGCACAGCACATGCTTTGAAGTGCTACTTCGATCAGGTTAGCTTTGCAAAAGACTGTGAGTATACACTGGTTCTCTGTGCAGACACTCCACTTATTAATATGGCTTCATTAGAAACTCTTTATAAAGAGCTAATAACTAATGATTTAGATGGAGTCGCAGCAACCTTCTTGGAGGAAACACCTAAGGGGTACGGAAGAATTATTCGCTCCAAAGAAGGAGGCTTTCATATAGTCGAGGAGAAAGATGCTGATGATATTCAAAGAAAAGTTAATGAAGTCAATTCTGGAATGTATGTTTTAAAAACAAAGTTCATTTTAGATCACTTGTATTCAATCGGCTCGACTAATAAGGCCGGAGAATTTTATCTAACGGATCTTTTTAAAGATGATT
Organism: Halobacteriovorax sp. HLS; assembly: GCF_004006665.1. Classification (NCBI taxonomy): domain Bacteria; kingdom Pseudomonadati; phylum Bdellovibrionota; class Bacteriovoracia; order Bacteriovoracales; family Halobacteriovoraceae; genus Halobacteriovorax; species Halobacteriovorax sp. HLS. Next base: position 33,993 of record NZ_QOCL01000002.1, on the reverse strand, counting down.
ATAAAGTAAAGCCTGTTCTCTTCGAAGATAAAATGCCATTTGCTGGTGTAAATGATCTTCATCAGCTCGAAAGATCAGAGCAGGCAATGAGAAGAAGAATTGTTTTTAATTTAAGAGAAAAGGGTGTTCGGTTTATTGACTCAAGACATACGTATATTGATACAGAAAATATTGGAGCAGGAAGCGTAATTTATCCTAATGTTCATATTGATCATAAAAGTTGCATTGGTGAAGGAGTAACACTTGAAGCGGGCTCTATCATTATTGATTCAACAATCGAGGATGAAGTAATTCTAAAAGCATATAGTCACTTAGAGGGGGCAATCTTAAGAAAGAGTTCTGTGGTTGGACCTTATGCTAGGATGAGGCCAGGTGCGGATATTGGTAGTGAGTCTAAGATTGGGAACTTTGTAGAGATTAAAAAGTCTGTACTTTCTCGTGGTGTGAAAGTTTCCCACTTAAGTTATGTTGGGGATGCTGAAATAGGTGATCAAACAAATATTGGATGTGGATTTATTACTTGTAATTATGATGGGGCCAATAAGCACAAAACAGAAATTGGTGAAAATTGTTTTATTGGGTCAGATTCGCAAACTGTGGCACCTGTTAAAATAGGTGATAATTGCTTTGTTGCAAGTAGCTCAACGATTACCAATAATATGCCAGATGGAAGCTTTGCAATCTCTCGAACTAAGCAAAGCACTAAAGAAGGCATGGCAAAACGCTTTTTAAAGTCAAAATAATTCAAAAGTGCCATAATATTGATATTATGGCACCTATCTCATAGTTCAATATTGGCAATAGGCCAGTGCTAATGGTATCTTTTAGCGAATATAAATATACATTGTTGCATAGAGTAATAAGGCGAAATATATGTGTGGAATCGTAGGTCACTTAGGACCAAAAAATTCAGTTGATATAGTTTTAGAAGGTTTGAAAAGACTCGAGTACAGAGGATATGATTCTGCAGGAGTTAGTTTTATAGATGAGAGTGATGAGCTTCAAATTTATAAAAAGAGTGGAAAGCTAGATAATTTAAAAGGTGTTCTTGAGGGAAAAGATTTCCAAGCAAGAATGTGTATTGGTCACACGAGATGGGCCACTCATGGTGAAGTCAACGATACAAACTCTCATCCTCATATGAAAGATCATATTTCTATTGTTCATAATGGAATAATTGAAAATGCGAGCGAACTAAGAAAAGAGTTGAGTGCTGGAGGCTATGAGTTTCAGTCTCAAACAGACTCTGAGGTTTTTCTATCTCTTCTAGTAACTGAGCTTGCTAAAGGTTCGGACTTTAAAGCTGCCATGTTGAAAAGTTTTGCTAGAGTTGAAGGTAATTCGGCCTTTGTTGTTTTAAATAAAGATGTAAAAGAAATTATGTCGATTAAAAAAGGTGCACCACTAGTATGTGGAATTAATGAACAGAACTCAGAAGTTTTTGTCTCTTCTGATCCATATGCTTTAGCTGGAATGGCTTCTAAGTTATACTTTCCGGCAGATAATGTTCTTTGTCACTTGAGTGCAAGTAATAAAAACCTTCTTAACTTCTATGGATTAGATGGTAAACCAACTGAGAACTATGTATCTAAGCTTCAAGATATGACAGTTGGTCCAACAGATAAAGGTGGTTATGAGCACTTTATGCTCAAGGAGATTCATGAACAGCCTGAGTTAATTAGATCTCTTACTCAGTTCTATTTCCAAGGTGAAGGCCTTGAGAGTTTAAAAAAGGCAGGTTCTTTTACTCCTACAAAGTTTCATATGACAGCATGTGGAACTGCTTATTATGCAGGACTTTTAATTAGAGACTTTTTAGAATCTATTAATAAGATTCCTTGCTCTCCTGAACTAGCAAGTGAGTTTAGATATAGACAACCTCTTTTACTAAAAGGTGAAGCGGGTCTATTTATTAGTCAGTCAGGTGAGACCGCTGACACGCTAGCAGCACAAGAGCTTTGTACAGAAAATGGTGTTAATACTCTATCGATTGTAAACGTCGATGGTTCAACACTATTTAGAAACTGCGACAATAATTTATTGATTAGAGCTGGAATGGAAATTGGAGTTGCAAGTACTAAAGCATTTACTCAGCAGGCATTGACTGGAAGATTGCTCTCATTCGCTCTTTCACAGAAATTAGGTAATGAAAGTGAAAGAGTTAGCTTATCGGCACGATTTTCATTATTAGCGGAAAGAATTGATTTATTATTTGGAAGAATAGAAGAAATCAAGTCTATTGCTGAATCAATATATAATTTAAAAGGCTTCTTTTATACAGGAAGAGGAAGGTATTTTCCTGTGGCGCTTGAGGGAGCCCTTAAGTTAAAGGAAATAGCGTATGTTCATGCAGAAGGTTATGCGGCAGGTGAACTAAAGCATGGTCCAATTGCAATGATTGATGAAGAAATGGTTAATGTCGCATTAGTTGGTCCTGAATTATTTGAAAAGACTGTTTCTAATATTCAAGAAATAAAAGCGAGAAAGGGTGTAATTCTAACGATAGGACCTAAGAATAATCCGGAATTAGAAGAATTGTCGGATTACTATTTTGGACTAGACTTTGACGGTCTTGATGAGCTTTCCCCTCTTTATGTAAATATTGTAAACCAGTTACTTGCTTACTATGTGGCTAAGTTCAAAGGGACTGATATTGATAAACCAAGAAATTTAGCGAAATCTGTAACCGTAGAGTAGTATGAACTTAGATGGATTAAATGAAGCACAAAGAGAAGCAGTTTTAAAAACTGAAGGTCCTGTGATGATTCTAGCTGGAGCGGGATCAGGAAAGACTAAGACGCTTGTAACTAGGATTGCTTACCTGTTAGAAGAAATTCACGTTAGTCCGTTTCAAGTTTTGGCCTTAACTTTCTCTAATAAAGCTGCAAGGGAGATGAGAGAGAGAATCTCTAGCATGGTTCAGGCCGATATTGGGGCCTTACAGATAACAACCTTTCACTCATTTTGTGCAAGAATTTTGAGGACCGAAGCAAATTATCTTGGCCTTTCTAAAAATTTCACTATCTATGATACCTCAGAGCAAAAAGCGGTTGTTAAGGCAATCTTAGGTCGACATGGGATAAGTACAAAGGAATTATCTCCATTTGAAATCTTATATTATATGGATGATCTTAAAAACCACGGTCACTATAACGGAAGAGATTTATCTGAAGCTGACTACGAAATTGATGAAAGTCATTCTTTCTATACCTATTACCAACAATATGAGGCCGAGCTGCATAAAGCAAATGCAGTCGATTTTGGAAGCTTGATCACGGGGGTTATTCAACTTTTTGAAAAATTTCCAGAAGTTCTAAAGCGATATCAAGATAGATTTAAGTATCTTCTTGTTGATGAGTATCAAGATACAAACCGAGCACAGTTTGATCTCGTTAAAATGTTAAGTGAAAACAATAGAAATATCTGTGTAGTTGGAGATGAAGATCAATCAATTTATTCTTGGCGTGGCGCAGATATAAGAAATATTTTAGACTTTGAAGAAGTTTTCTCTGACGCAAAGATTTTAAAATTAGAACAAAACTATAGATCGAGTAAAAATATAATTGAAGCAGCGACTTGTGTAATCGCGAGAAACTCTCAGCGTAAAGGTAAGGAAATGTGGACTAATAATCCACATGGAGAAGATATAGAAGTTATCGAGTGTTTCAACGATAAAGATGAAGCAGATTATATAGCTAAAGAGATTTTAAAATTATCTAAGAATGGATCACCCTTTAAAGAGATGGCGGTCTTTTACAGAACAAATACTCAGTCGAGATTGATTGAAGATTATTTAAGAAAGTCTAATATACCTTATAGAGTTGTTGGCGGAGTAAAGTTTTACGAAAGAAAAGAAATAAAGGACCTTCTTGCCTATATTCGAATTGTAGTTAATGACAAAGACTCATTAGCACTTTCTAGGATCATTAATGTTCCTGCACGAGGAATAGGGGCGACATCCTTAAGAAAGCTAGAAACAGAAGCAGTAGATAAGAACTGCTCTTTGTGGGACATCTTAGATGAAGTTGTTACTAATCCATCTGACTTTAAACATATTAGACTTTCTGCAAAGGTTAAATCTGCATTAAATCACCTCGTAACTTTAATCAATGATGTGAGAACCTCAAGTGACTCTGTGGCCCCAAGCTCTTTATATGAAAGAATACTTCATGAATCAGGTTATTATGACTTTTTAAAATCTAGTAAGGACTATGAATCTATTGCAAGAATGGAGAACTTAGAAGAACTCGGAAATGCGATTGTTCAATTTGAGCAGTCTAATGAAGGAGCTACGTTACTCAACTTTTTAGAAACAATAACGTTAGATACTACACAAGAGTCTGATAACCCTGAAAATACTGGTGAAGTATCTCTGATGACTATTCATGGAGCCAAGGGACTAGAGTTTCATAATGTATTTCTTTGTGGTGCTGAGGAAAATGTTTTTCCTAGTTATAAAAGTTTAGAAAATGGTGATACTGCAATTGAAGAAGAAAGACGACTTTTCTATGTCGCTATGACAAGAGCAATGGAAAAGCTTCATATAACTTTTGCTCAAGGAAGAATGCTATTTGGGCAATTAAGGTTTAATGGACCGAGCCGTTTTATTAATGAAATTCCGGAGAAGTTCTATCAATGGAAAAAGCCTAATGGCGGAACTAGAAAGACTGGTGATTCTTGGGATTCCGGCAGTTCTTCTTGGGATGATGACTTTAATCAAGACAGTAGCTATGACGATGAGCCTGTTTATCAAACGGCTTCAATTGATAAGGTTATAGATGCTCCTAAGCCTAAGTTTCCAAAGGGTGTTAAGGTCATTCATTCTTTATACGGAGCTGGTACCGTTTTAGACTCTGATGGCTTTGGTAAAGAAGAGAAAGTTTCGATTAAGTTTTCTGATGGTGCGAGAAAGAAGTTTCTTGTAAAGTTTGCTCCTCTAGTCCTAGCTTAGAAGATTAAAATTTGACCCTTACCTTCGAAATGGCGATAATATTTAGACCAATATCAAAAGGAATTGATACATGAAGTCAAATAAGACGAAAATAATTTTTATCGTACTATTTAGTGTTATTACTATAATTTTTGGAGGAGTGTATTTCTATGCGAAATCACAAGTTTCTCCAGAAAAAGTACATCGACACACTCTCAATTTATTAAATAAAACTTTTCCAAGGGCCAAGGTAAATCTAGGTAAGGCGGAGTTAACTTTTGGCCTTTCTATAAAAGTTAACTTTGAAACTTTACAGATTGAAGATGCTGGTCAAGAACTAGTCTCTTTAAAAAATTTAGATTTAGTCATACCTCTTTTATCAATACTAACTGGTGGAGGAGATTTAAAAATTAATCTAAAGAGCCCTTCACTAAATTATAGAGAATCGAAAAAATCAAATAACTGGTCAGATGCTTTGTTAAAAGAAACATCTACTAAGCGTGAAAAAAAGTCTGTTAAAAAGAACGGGGAGTCTCAAAAAAATGAAGCCTTATCGGCCCAAAAGACACTTGCTCTACCGGCATTTCTTTTAAACAGCACACTTAGTTTAGATATAAGGGATATTAAAGTTAATTATCTCTTAAAGGATAAATCAAGTGGAAATATAAAAGTTGAGAAAGTCATATTAAAAAAAATTGGTCTTAGGAATTCTAGTGGTTATGAAATTCAGTCACTAATAGAATATACAATGAAAAATAATGAGAAGTTAAAATTAGACGCTTTATTGATAGGTCAGTTTGATTTTTCTCATTTTTTAAAATCTGGAACACTTGAAACAGTTTCGGAGTTAAACCTTAAGAATATTTCTATTCCAGGAATTAAAGGAACCATTCCTGAGATAAAAACGCACATCGCTACCAATATCGGAAAGTTAGGGAAAATCTCAATTGATTGGAAAAGCTCTTTTTTGCAAAGTAATCATATAGCGCTTAAGGCAGAATTAGACAGTGGTAGAGTAGAGCTAAGTTCTATCTCATCTAAGTTAGCGCTAAAAGATTTATTTTCAATCTTTGCACTGAAGGTAGACGGATTAACAGTTGGAAATGGCCAGGTTGAGCTTTCAGGAAAAATAAATATATCGAAAAAAGGTCATATAAATCCGAAATTAGATTTTTCAATCGGACCAAACTTAAAGTTTGTCAAAAAGAATTTTAGTGCGGAAACAGCGTTTTCTGGATCTTTAAGAGGTAATGAGTTCAAGAGTATGGCGGAGTTTAAACTGCTCGATGGAGTTGTAACTCTTCAAAATACTGCAAAGCTTGATTTAAATAATCCTCCAACTATGAATTCACTACCTAAGGTTATTACGCTGCTTTCAGTTAACAACCTAACAATTAAAGAAGGTCTGATACAAGATTTACTCTATTCGGTAGATACAACTAGCACTTCATCACAAGAGTTTACAAGTAATGGTGCTGATAAAGAAGTATCAAAAGATCAAGAACAGTCTGTGAGCGCTGTTCCTATTATTCCTCCTGGTGAAGTTACGGTTAAATTAAACAATATAAAAATTGACTCAAAGAATTTTAATTTAAACTCTAAATTGTATCTAAGTAAAAATAAGATTGCTCTAGATAAGAGTTTATTTTCATTCTCAAAGGGAAAAGGAGAAGTCTCCGCAACAATTGATTTTAATAAAGCATCGGCTCCAAAAGGAATTTTTAACTTCGACTTAAAGAACTTTGACTTAATTGCTTTGAAACCTTTTCTACCAAAAGATATCTTAAAAGCATTGTCAGGAGAATTTACTGGCAAAACAAGTGGTTCATTTAGTATTAAACCAGGAGCCGTTGAATACGATGTCTTAGCTAAATTAAATGCTACAAACGGAGAAGTTCAAGGTGTTAATATTTCTGAATATTTAACACCGATTGTACTAAAGGTTCCAAAGGTTGGACCAAAGTATGCGGATAAAATTAAAAATATAGATGGCAAGTTTCAACTTCTGAATGTTGATGGTCGATTCAGACAAAACAACTATGAGCTTAAGAATTTTAAATTCATTGGAATAAGTAAGAAGATAGAATTGTCTGGTAGTGGAAATGTTAGTCCAAGCCCTAAAAGAGCAAGCCAGATATTAATGAACTATACTGATCCAACAGGTAAAATAAGCTCAGAGTTAAAAAAAGAAATAGGAATAGATTATCTTCCATTAAGGCTAGCAGGAACCGGATTTTCGCTTAAGCCGGATATTAACTATACGTTAAATAAGATATCTAAAACTGCAATTAAGACACAAGGTAAAAAAGAAATAGATAAGTTCTTACAAAAGGACAGTACTAAAAAGAAAATCAATAAATTATTTAAAGGGCTTTTTAAGTGAAAAATTTAATAAAACCACTCGAGTGGAGAAATGGAGTACTAGAGTTACTTGATCAAAGAAAACTACCATTAGAAGAAGTGATTGTAGAATGTCATAATCTGGAAGATGCTTTTAATAGCATTAAAGATATGGTCGTTAGAGGAGCTCCTCTAATCGGATATACTGGAATTTTCGGCATGGCACTTTATGCAAAGAGTGAAAACCTATCTATTGAAGAGATTTCTAAAGCTGCTGATTATCTAAATTCAGCAAGACCAACAGCTGTTAATCTTGGTTATGAGTTAGGTCGTTGTGTTGAAATGGCTAAAGAGTGTTACGAAGAAACGGGAAGCTTTTCTAGTCTGGAAGAGAAGCTAGTATCATTTGGTTTCGCTCAGCTTGAACAAATTCATAAAGATAATTTGGAGATGGCTAAAATTGCTAAAGCTGACTTAGAGTCTAAGTTTGGAAAGCGAAAATATAGGATCATGACTTTATGTAATACTGGCTATCTTGCTTGTGGTCCAATGGGGACGGCCCTGGGAGTTATTTCTCACTTGGCAAGTAATGATCAAATTGAGCATGTTTACGCTTCAGAAACTAGGCCCTATATGCAAGGGATAAGACTAACTTCATACGAATTAAAGAAACAAAATATTCCTCATGATGTTGTCGTTGAGGGTTCTTTTTCATATTTAATGAAGAATAAATTGATAGACGCTATTTTTATCGGCGCAGATAGAATTGTGAAGAATGGAGATACTGCTAATAAAATCGGCTCTTCAACACTTAGTATTGTGGCAAAACATTATGGAGTTCCTTTTTATGTTGTGGCACCGACGAGCTCTTTTGATTTTGATGCAGATACAGGAAGCTCGATCCCAATTGAAATGAGAGATCAGGATGAGATTTTATTTTGTAAGGGAATGAGGATAGCTCCTGAGGGAGCGAGTGCTCTTAATCCGAGCTTTGATGTAACGGATGCTGCCTTTATAGAAGGAATAATTTGTGAAAAAGGGCTAATTTCTCCTGTATCAACAAACGAGCTTTTAAGAGTAACGGGTAGATCTTAGTGATTAGGGTTTCAATAGATATTGGTTCAAATAGTTGTCTTCTGCTTATAGCTGAAGTTCGTGATGGAAAGATTGAAACTTTGGAGAGCCAATCGAGAGTTACTTCACTTGGAAAAAAACTTGATCTTAATAAGACATTTCTTCAAGAAAGTATGGACGCAACTTTTGAGGCGTTGAAAGAGTACGCTCAATTGATAAAAGGCTATAATGTAAAATTAGAAGAAGTTTTAATTACTGCAACAGAAGCTTCCCGCGTCGCAACTAATGCCGATGAATTCTTCTCCAAGGTCCGTAGAGAACTCGGGCTAATTGTTACTAAAATAAGTGGAGAGGGAGAGGCCCATTATACAGCTCTTGGAGTTTGTTCTGGAGTACATAACTGTAGTTCCGATATCGTAATTATGGATATTGGAGGAGCATCAACAGAGTTAATTAGAGTAAGCTTGGACAGTGGCGAAATAGTGAATTCCATCAGCCTTCCTGTCGGTTCTGTTAGGGCAAGTGATTGGATACTTGATGACTCATTTGATGAGAAAATGGATAAGATATTATCTTCTGATATTTTAAGTTTTAAGATGAATAGTATCATTTGTGTTGCTGGAACAATGACTACGTTGAGTTCCATTTTATTGGGGCAAAAAACTTTTAATGAACAGCAAATTCAGGGGCATAAATTCGATCTTGCTAAACTACTATCTCTTTCACAAGAGCTTTCATCTTTGGATGCTAGTCAGGTTTTGGAGAAGTTTCCACAAAGTGGTAAAAGGGCGTTTAGTCTTTATGGCGGAAGTTTGGTCGCTTTGAAGATTTTAAGTTACCTATCTATTAACGAGATTGAAATCTCAACACTTGGTTTAAGATATGGTGTTGTTTTAGAGGGAAAAATTGATGAACGATTCACTCAAGCAAGATAATTTCAAAGATGTAATTAACTTTAAAAAAGATGCAGTTCTTTTTATTGAAGGGGAAGCCTCTTCGTTTATGTATATTATTGCTAAAGGTAGGATCGGTATTCTTAAAGAGAATGACGGAAAAGTTATGCCTTTGGCAATTGTTGGAGAAAAGAGTTTTATTGGTGAGATGTCTCTTTTTAACGATGAAAAGAGAAGTGCGACTGCAGTTGCTTTAGAAGACTCTGAGGTTTTTATGATTAAGAAGTCTGACATCAAGAAAGTTCTTAAGAATTGTCCTGAGTGGGTAAGTAATATTATGGTTACACTTACGGATAGATTAAGAGATGTGGATGAATTAATGAGAGAACATAGAGTTTTCGATAATGAATTAATAGAGAAATTTGAGGTCAATTCTTCAGAACAAAAGGTTATTTTGAAGTCAATTGATGAGTATAAAAAAAGAAGAGGATTATAGTCCAAGATCTTTAACTTTAAAATATTCTTAAGATTATATATAAAGCCCGTTTTAACTAAACTTTTTTTAATAAATACCGCAAAGATTATTAGTTTATAAATTAAGGAGTATCTTGTGTTAGATAGATTAAAAGTTCTTGTTGTTGAAGATGAAGAAGAGATCAGAGACTTTGTTGGATTTTGTCTTGAAGACTTCTTGGGCAATAGAGTGGAGTACTTTTCTTCTAGTGATGGGCTTGATGCACTTGAGAAGACAAAAACGTGCAAATACGATTTAATTATAACTGATATTAATATGCCTAATATGGATGGAAAAGAATTTATTCAAAGGGTGTTGTCGGATCAGACTATAAATAGAGAGACACCAGTAATAGTTCTATCTAGTTACCCAGATATAGGCTTTGACCAAGATAATTTAATTTATATTATGAAAAAGCCTTTCAAGATTGAAAGGCTGACTAATATTGTAAGAATTGCTTTAGGAAAGAAGCTAGTTAAAGAAGCTAGTTAAGCTTTATTTGCTGTCTTCTGTTAAGGGTTCCTATTGTTTGAACAACTTTCTCGCGGGCTTTCTTTATAGAATCATTCTCGTTACTTAAATTTGCTTTCATCGCGTGATATGCTTTTTCGGCATACTCTCGTGGCAGAAGTGATAAAACTCTTTTTTGAAATTCTACTGAGCTTGCACGAATAGCTACACCAAAAACACCGGAGTGAACGCTACGAGTAAGAGTTTTAAGGTCAAAGTCGTTGAGCTTATAAAGATCATTAAATGAAATACTTTTTTCAATTAGCTCTGCAGCGAGTTGAGGGTTTCTCATTTGAATATTTTTAAAGAGAGTCGCTTTTTCTTCTTCTGGCATGATCTGAAGCATTTCAATAATCTGTGCTTTACCATTAATGAATACACCACTTTCTTTTTTTGAATTTGAATCCATTACTTATCTCCAGGAGAAGGATTATGCGTCAGCGTCCCATTTCATCTTTTCTTTGATGTATTTTTGGCGCGCATTTTCAATTGTTTTCTTATGATTTTGAACGAGGTTTTCAATCTCATTTTCTTGAGTTTCTTTTATCTCACTAACTTGATCCCCATGGGCCTTTTTAAGGTTCATTAGTTCCTCTTTAAGTCTTTCGTTTTCTAGTGAGAGGTTAGTTTTTTGTTTACTACGAACATCTGTTAGCTTTTGTTCTAACTCTAGTTCTAGAGTATTTATTTTTTTCTCATAGTCTTGGTTAAGTCTATTTAAAGTCTCTTCGTTCTTCTTTACTTCAGAAGTGTACTTTCTATTGTGTTCAGATCTGAGTTTCTTTACTGCTAAATTAAACCGTTTCTCCTCAGATTCCTGGAAGCGAGAAGCTTTAACTTGGTTTATATTTGTCATTTTTGACCCATTGAGAAAAGTTTTGCAGAATCATTACCTGCGACACTATAATTTTACAGAATTCTATGCATTCTAAACAAGGCGGAAAATATGGCATCTATTGAAAGTGATAAAATTTACCTGGTAAATGGAAAGAGAACTCCTTTTGGAAAATTTGGAGGCTCTTTAAAAGATATTTCCCCTGTGGACCTTGCTGTTACTGCGGCAAAGGCAGCAATTGATGAGATCGGCCTTGATCCTTCGAAAATTCAACATGTTATCTTAGGTAATGTCGTTCCTTCTACTACAGATACTATCTATGGTGGACGACACTTAGCTCTAAAATTAGGGTGTCCAGTTGAAACACCAGGCTATGTTGTTAACCGACTCTGCGGCTCAGGTATTCAGTCAATCCTCGATGCTTCTAGATTAATTAAAATGAAAGAGGCCCAGTGTGTACTTGCTGCTGGTTCTGAAAATATGTCTTTAGTTCCTCATCTAACTTATGGAGCAAGATTTGGTACCAAATACGGAGCTTTAAAGAATGTAGATATGTTACTTGATTCTTTAACTGATAAATATACTAATTCTCCAATGGGAATAACTGCCGAAAAATTGTCTGAGCAATTTAAAGTTACTAGGTCTGAATGTGATGTTTTCGCATTAAACTCACACATAAAAGCAGCGAAGGCCTATGCTGATGGACACTTACAGGGTGAAATTTCTCCTGTTGAGTTAAAGAGAGGTTCATGTGAAAAAGATGAACACTTAAGAGAGTCAGCTTCTATAGAAGATATGAATAATCTAAGAGCAGCATTTAAGGATGGTGGAGTTGTAACAGCAGCTTCAGCTTCAGGAATTGTAGATGGTGCTGCTGCGGTGATAGTAGCGTCGGGACAATTTTGTATTGATAATAAATTAACTCCGCTGGCAGAAATTGTTGATGGAGAAGTTGTTGGCGTTGACCCAACAATTATGGGAATTGGTCCTTCTCCTGCTATAAAAAATATTTTATCTAGAAATAAGATGACTTTAGAGCAGATAGATCTTGTTGAAATAAATGAAGCCTTTGCTGGCCAAACGCTTTCTTGTGTTAAAGATCTAGGTCTTGATGAGGATAAGCTTAATATTTGGGGGGGAGCAGTTGCACTAGGTCATCCTCTTGGTGCCTCTGGAACGAGGATTTCTCTCACTCTTGCTAGACAATTACATTCCACTGGGGGAGAATTTGGAATAGCGTCAGCTTGTATCGGTGGTGGTCAAGGGATTGCTGTTCTTTTAAAGAGGCATAGTTAGGTTAATGGATAATATTTTTATATATAAAGATGATTACGAGGCCTTTAGAAATTGGCTCGGTTTGAATCTTGAGTCTATCACTTGGCAAGGACGATTTCATAACGAATTTGAAGAGTTTTGGAATCTGTTCTTCTTGGATGGTCTTTCATTAGAGCAAATCTCTCAGCGTTTTGAATATGCTACTACCAATACTAAAGTCGGTCCGATAATTTCTTGGTTTCAATGGATGAGAGAGAAGTTTATCAGCTTTGTTTTCATATCAAAGGATATTTCTGTTTTACGTCTTTCTAAAGAATTTTCTATAAGTGTTTCTGAGACAGCTTCTATTCTAAGACTTTTCTTTATCGAAGTTTTTCCACACTTAGAGGATCAGTTTTCTGAAAGTTTTCAGGTTGGTAATAAAGCGTCAAAGAATATTTACTTATCTTATAAAGATTTAAACTCTAAGTATCATTTAGACGAAATTGTTCGCGGAAGTCATGACGAAGAAATTATGCCTTCATTGGAAGTTACTCTCTATGATGAGTGGTCGATTTTTTTAAGTAAAATGAAAAAAGATTTATTTTATCCTGAATTTAACTTAAAGAAGATTCGCAAGGAAGCAACTTTAAAGAAGCAGGCCATCTTTATTCTAGAAGTATTTGCTTTACTCGTTGTTGGTAGCGCAATTTTCTTCGTTTTAAAATATGGAAATGAAAATTTCGAAAAATATCTAACCGAAAAAATTAGTATTTATGAACCACAGTTTACTTGGCTTGATAAGAGTTTAACATTTAAATCAAATGATAAAGAAGTCGAAGAAAACTTTGACTTAAATATTAGTGATCTTGAAAAAGTTGATGATACGGCAAGCCAGCTAGGGGAAGTTTTAGTTGATGAAAATAGGTATGATGTGGAGTCTGAAGTTGTGTTAACTTCTATGGATTCTTTGCCTAAGAACTTTGAAGTCGTTGATTTAGAACAGTCCAATTATGAAGAATTAAGAAATAGAGGTTATAGAGATTCACGCTATGGTAATACGAAAGTTTACAGAGTGATGATGAAATCAGTAGATACTGGCAAAGTTAGAAGTAATCTTGATAAACTCCTTTCAAAGTATAAGATAACTCAGGTTGATAATGTTAAGCCGGGCTTGTCAGTTCCTGGAGGTTATTATTATAATCTCTATGTTCCTAGAGTTAATTTGCAAGAGTTTATGGCACAAGTTAGTGAAGTCGATGAGACAGTAATTTTTGAAAGTAGAACTAGAACAGTACGAAATCCGCCAGGAAAAAATAAGGTATTTATATGGGTAAAAAGATTGTAAGAATTTTAATATTGATGACTTTTGCAACTACAGTGAGCTCTTGCTCAACTGCTAATCAGAAAAAAGCCTCTGAGAATATTAACAAGAATAGCCAAGAAATTTACAATAAAGTGAAAAAGAAGGAAGGTTATTGTTCTCCGTTAGATAAAGCAACTGGCGGTTGTGATAAAAAGAAATAGTTACATTTGTCCGTCTGGAATTTCAAATAGGCCTTTTACTTTACGTAGTAAAGTATGGCTTTTTCCAAGGTAGTACCACTGTCTGAAAAAGCCAATAACCATAGAGGCAAGAAAGCCATAAATAACTCCAGAGTGAGTCGTTTTAGCAACAAGTCCTGTGTCGTGAGCTCCGCCAAGAAGAAAACCAATCATTCCGAGAATTAACATAAGCATAGTCCATGGAATAGTTTGTCTTTTGCAAAGATCTGCATCGTGAACAAATCTTTCAACCTTCTTTTTATAAGGAGCAAGGTCTTCTGGTGCTTCTTCAAAAAGTTCTGCCAAGTTATTTTCAGAGTGAAGAATCATATGAATATTATTTACTAGCCTAGATACTCCAATGAAATAGAACATTACAAAAGCCTGCGCAAAAATAGTGTAGATAAAAACCATAATTGCCAAATGAATATGTGAAAGATTCACAAGGTCATAGCCAAGGGCCTTTGCTGCAGTGAGTAGCACTGATAAAAGCATAATAAGTATTAATGTTCTAAGAAGGTTTGCCATTTCTGATCTCGATTAGCTTTAATTCAATTGTCATAGCTGTGTAGATTTGTTAGTAAAAACATTAAATAATCGAAACTGAACATAATCTAATAGTAGGCAATTGAAAAGGCTCAATTCCATGAATGAAAATAATGATGAACCAAAGAAGCTAGTTTTAAAGGGTGATAAAAAATTACTTGAAAACCCTTTTCTAGGAAGTCTTGTTGTTCCAATAGCCATCGTATTGGTGGGCGCATTGATCATTTTTGGTGTAACTAAGATGTTGTCTACCGAAACATCTTATAAAGACCATGTTCACGAACTTCAATCAAAGGCATTTGGTAATAAGTGGATAGCTGCTTTTGAACTAAGTAAAAAGATTGCCTCTTCGCAGATTCCTGAGGAAGACATTCCTTGGTTAGTGGAAAGCCTAACTGACGTTTATAAAAATAGTCCTGATCCAAGAACTCGCGACTTTGTTGTTGTTGCTCTTGGAGCTCTTAAGCATGAGAAGGTCGTACCCTCTTTAACAATGGCGCTTGAAGATGAGAGTCCTGATGTTAAGTTTCACGCACTTGTAGCATTGGGCAATCTCGCAGACTCTTCTACAGTGGATTGGGAGAAGTTGAAGCCATTTTTTAGCTCTGATGATCACGCTTTAAGACAGGCCGTAGTTCTGACTGCTGGAACTCATAAGGTTGAATCTTTAGAGTCACTTGTCGTTGCAAGCCTAAAAGATGAAAGTGTTGCTGTTCGATACTCTGCAGCAACAGCATTAATTTATTATAAAAATGAAGCAGCTCTTACAGTGCTTCAGGATTTACTCTTTAACTCTGATAGAAAGGGGTTTGACGTAAATCAGGTTGGAAACTTAAAACTAAATGTATTGAGTGCTATAGAGAAAGTTAAGTGGTCAAGATTAAATAGTGTTGTGCAAGACGTTGTTACGAGGGATAATAACCCAAAAGTTACAACTAAAGCACAACAAGTCTTAAATTCATTGAAAAATTAAGACATTATTTGCATAATCTAACTACGTAATTTTTTTAAAATTTTAATAATTAATAAACCTCGAAATCGAAGTCTTAATAAGCTTGGTTTTCGGGGTTAAAAAGTTTGTTCTAAAAGGTTTAAGAATGAGTGAAGACTTAAAAAAGAGTTTGAATCGAAGAGAGTTTTTTAGCTACCTGTCTGTTGCATGGATTTCTTTTACAGCAGCATGTGCTGGTCTAGCGAGCTTAGCTTTTCGTTTCTCGTATCCTAACGTTAACTTTGAGCCAGAAATGGATTTCATTGCAGGCTTTCCGGCTGATTATGAGGAAGGTGTTGATGAGAGATGGAAGAACGGATTTGGTGTATGGATGGTAAAGCAAGAAGGTAAACTTGTTGCTCTTTCAAATATCTGTACTCATCTTGGTTGTGTTCCGAACTGGCTACCGGCTGAATTAAAGTTCAAGTGTCCTTGTCACGGTTCTGGTTATTATATGACTGGAGTAAACTTTGAGGGACCAGCTCCAAGACCATTGGAAAGATACAAGATATCACTAACTGCAGAAGGAACGATTAAGGTTGATAAGACTAAGGTTTATCGTTCAGAAAAAGGTCAGTGGGATCACCCAGATTCATTTATAAGCGTTTAATCGATAGTAATAATTACTAGTTCAAAGGTAGATAAAGATGTCAGAAAAAGGTTTGGCACAGAAAGTTAGAGAAACACAAGTTTGGAAATCAATTTTCAGACATGGACCACCAGACAATGCTCGTAACAGAGCTAGCGTTGTGGCAGGAAATGTATTCTTACACTTGCATCCAATTAAGTTAAAAAAATCAGGGGTTCAACTTGGTTATACTTGGTGTATGGGTGGATTAACTTTCTTCATTTTCTTAGCGTTAACAGTAACAGGACTTTTATTAATGTTCTATTACAGGCCAACTGCTGAATATGCATACAACGATATTATTGCTCTTAAGGAGCACGTTCCTTTAGGGATAATGAGGGAGATACATAGATGGGGTGCCCATGCCATGGTTATCACCGTGTGGCTTCATATGTTCCGAGTCTTTATGACAGGTTCGTATAAACCACCACGTGAGTTTAACTGGGGGATTGGTGTTATTCTTCTTGTACTAACTCTTTTACTTTCATTTACAGGTTACCTTCTTCCATGGGATCAGCTTGCAATTTGGGCCATTACCGTTGGTTCGAACATGGCGAAAGCGACTCCGTTTATGGGGCATGGTGGTCCAGGTGCGGCTTTAGCGCAAATTGGTGATTTCGTTATGGTGTCTGACAAGAACGACGTTCGCTTTCAGTTACTAGCGGGTCGTTTCGTTGGAGAGCCAGCGTTATTAAGATTCTACATTCTTCATTGTGTATTTATCCCACTTGTTGTTGGTGTGTTGATAGCTGTTCACTTTTGGCGTGTTAGAAAAGACGGTGGAATCTCGGCTCCACTTTAGTTAGAGAATAATTTTTTAAGGATAAGAAATGAAAGAATTAATTAACTGGTTAGCGGATCCTATTAGATCATTCCCGATCTTTACGATTTTGTTCTTCCTGATGATTAGGTATTACAAAGTTATTGGAACTAAGAAATTTGGTGTTTGGTCTGTTATTGTTTCAATACCAGTTGTTGGATGGTTTTTGGCTGATCCAAACTTTTTGGCAATTGTTCTTTGGCCGGATAATATTCCTATCAATATTATTATAATTTTAATTTGTTTTCTTACGTGGCTCACTCTTTATAAGTGTGCTGAAAACGATAAGAGAATTGAGCAAGGACTTTGCCCAATTGAAGCTTTACCTGAGAATAAGGAAAAAGTATGGAGTTGGCCAAACCTAGTATATAACGAATTATTTGTAATGATTGCTACGACTATTTTTCTAGTCGTTTGGGCGATTATCTTTAAGGCTCCACTAGAAGAGCCAGCTAACGTAACTTGGGCACCAAACCCAGCCAAAGCTCCATGGTACTTTCTTGGTCTACA
This sequence comes from Halobacteriovorax sp. HLS, assembly GCF_004006665.1. NCBI lineage: Bacteria > Pseudomonadati > Bdellovibrionota > Bacteriovoracia > Bacteriovoracales > Halobacteriovoraceae > Halobacteriovorax > Halobacteriovorax sp. HLS. The sequence continues at coordinate 16,603 of NZ_QOCL01000002.1, read as the reverse complement.
AGAAATGCTTGTTTACTTTGATCCTTGGATGGCCGGTGTTGTTCTTCCTGGAATCATTGTTGTTGGTTTGATTGCAATTCCATATATTGATACGAATCCTAAAGGAAATGGTTACTATACATTTAGTGAAAGAAAACTCGCAATTACTTCGTTCTTATATGGATGGTTAGTTTTATGGATCTACCTTATTATTGTTGGAACGTTTCTGCGTGGACCAAACTGGACTTTCTACGGACCTTTTGAGTACTGGGATTTCCATAAAGTTGTTGCAGAATATAACGTGAATCTATCTGAATATATTTGGATTAAAATTCTAAATGTACCGATGCCTAAAAATCTTGTAATTAGAGAGATTTTCGGGATTATCTTAACAGTACTCTACATGGTTGCTCTGCCTCTGCTTTCTCTTAAGACAAAGCTTGGAAAGGACTTAATGGAAAAGTCTGGAGCGATTAGATATTACATCTTTATTTTCTTATTCATAATTATGATGAGTTTACCAATAAAGATGGTTTTAAGATGGTTAATTAATTTAAAGTATATTGTTGCACTACCAGAGTGGGAACTTAACCTGTAGTAAAAACACTGATAGTGAAAAAAGGAAATAAGCGATGAGCAAAAAGCAAGAGCCAGGTATGGCTTTTAACATGCAAACACTTAACAAGATCTTTGCATTTCTTTCTGTTGCATTTTTGGTGACTGTTGTTTGGGTTTTTCTAGATGATTATATTCGTCCATGGAAAGCCGTGCAGTTAAAAGGAATGAAAATTAAGCAAGAAAAGATTGCTAAGAAAATCGAAGCAGCTGAAGGTGAGATCAATAAAGAGAAGCTTGAAAAGTTTGAGATGCAACTCGAAGCTTCTAGAAAGACTGTGCAAGATAGAAAAGATAAAATTGCCAAAGCACAGGCTACACTTGATCTTATTAAAAAAGATATTCAAAACGAAACGATCGTTAAGGGTATTGCTAACTCGCAAGTATCTGCTGTTGGTTTCCAATATGGTGTAGCACATGCAGAACATGCTCCGAACGCGAAAGAGCTTTATAAAAAACTGCAAGGCCTTAAGGTAGAATTTGCAGAATCTTCTGAAAGAATGAAGCAACTTCAAAAAGAAGAGAAGTCTATAACAAGACAGATTGCTACTTATAATAAAGAAGTTACTGATACAGAAAGAAGTATCGACAAGATAGTTGGAACGAGAGACTTACTTTTAAAAGCAAAAGATAAGCTTAAAATGGATCCGATCTTCGCAATTAGAAATATGCCTTTTGTTGACTTCTTAGATCCAACTCTAAAGATACAACAAGTTGTTTTAGAAAATATTACAGACGATAGATACTTTAGACATGTTCCTAAGGTTGATCGTTGTATGACTTGTCACGTTTTCATCGCCGATGAAGGTTATGAAGATCAAGAGAACCCTTATAAAACTCACCCTAACTTAGACCTTATGGTTGGAGCTAAAGGGATTCACCCAATGAAACAATTTGGTTGTACTACTTGTCATGGTGGAGAAGGACATAGAGTTAATGACTTTAATTCTGCTGCTCACATGCCAAAAGATGAGGAACAACAAAAAGAATGGGAAGAAAAGTATAACTGGCATGAGCCACATAAAGTACCTATCGTTCAGTTTAGAAGAGGTCAGTACGAAGCTGGTTGTGTAAAATGTCACGACAATGTTGAATACATTCCACAGGCAACTGTTGTTAATGATGGTAAGAGAAATATTAGAAAGTTCGGTTGTTATGCATGTCATAAAATCGAAGGTTGGGAACATAATAGAAAGCCAGGGCCAAGTTTAGAAAAAGTTGCTTCTAAATTGGATAAAGAATTCTTTAAGAATTGGGTATGGTCACCAAAGTCATTTAATAAGCATGCGAAAATGCCTCAGTTCTTTAATCAGACAAATAACGATAAGCCGGAATTTGTTAAAAAGAATATTACTGAAGTAAATGCAATGGCCGATTATGTTTACGAAAAGTCAAAAGACTATAAGCCTTTTGCTAAATATGCTGGTGGTAATACTGCCAGAGGTAAGAAGCTTGTTCGTGAAGTCGGTTGTATGGGATGTCACGGAGTTGAAGACTTTGCACCAGAATCTAAGAAAGTAGATGCTTTTGTAGGTCCTTACTTAGATGGAATTGGTTCTAAAGTTAAGAGTCATGATTGGATGGTGTCTTGGTTATTAAAACCATCTCATTATCAAGAAGACACGATTATGCCTTCATTTAGACTATCAAATAGAGAAGCTAATGATATTGCAGCTTATTTAATGTCTAAGAAGAATAAGAAGTTTGAAGAACTTAGGTTCGAGCCTCTTGATACTAAAGTTAGAGACGATCTACTTGTTGAGTATTTCGCAGCTTTCGAGCCTGTAGAAGTAGCAAAAGCAAGGCTTGAAAAGATGAGCGATCACGATAGAACAATGGAGCTAGGTTATAGATCTATTGGAAAGTATGGTTGTTACTCATGTCATAATATAGAAGGGTTTGAGGGAAGAGCTCCTATTGGTCCTGAATTAACTAAACTAGGTTCTAAGCCACTAACTCAATTTGGTTTTGGACATGAGAAGGTTGCTCATTCAAGAGATGCTTGGGTTAAAGCTCATTTAATAAATCCTAGACGTTGGGACAATGGTGCAGATAAACCATTTAAAGATCTTTTAAGAATGCCTCAGTTTTACATGACCGAAAAACAAGCTGATGATATTACTGTTGCTCTAATGGGACAAGTTTCAGATAAAGTTCCTGCAACAGGTGTTAAACAACTTGATAAAGATGAAGCCGTTGTAGCTGAAGGGATGAAAGTTGTTACTAAGTACAACTGTATCGGTTGTCACCAAATTGATGGAGACTTCGGTGATATCTTAAAAATATACGATGAAGATATTAATCAAGGACCTCCACGTCTAGTTGGGCAAGGTCATAGAGTACAGTCTGATTGGTTACAGAACTTCTTAGGAAATGTGTATCCAATAAGATACTGGGATAAGGACTTCGCTTCTAATCCAATTAGAATGCCTTCATTTAACTTAAGTAATGAAGAAAAAAACAAGCTAGTTGCGATGTTCCAGCATAAAGAAAAGCAAAAAACTTTTGAAGACAACTCTAAGCCAGTTGTTTGGGAAAGAGGTGAGAGACAAGCTGCTGTTAAATTGGTTGAGTCATTGGCCTGTAATTCATGTCACGCTGGTCTTCAGGGAAGTCCATCTGAACCAACTGCTCCAAACTTAAAGTTTGCGAAGAGAAGGTTAAGAGCTTCTTGGATTAAGAAATGGTTATCAGATCCTCAAGCAATTATGCCAGGAACTTTAATGCCATCTTTCTGGGAAGACGGAGAAAGTATGGACACTGAAATTCTTGGTGGAGATGCTGAGAAACAAAAGAATGCTTTAGTTAAATACTTATTAGAAATTGGTGAAGATAAACTTTCACCGTTAGATAAATAAATTTCTAGGCCTTTAGTAGGCCTAGTTCTTTAATTCACAATTTGAGTGAACTTAGGAGTAATATATGGCAGGACACAGTAACGAAGTTGTGGCACACGATGGAATTATTGATTATCCAAATGATCCGGAATTCGGAAAAGCTAGTCCAAATAAAATTGGGATGTGGCTATTTCTTGGTACAGATGGAATGTCATTTTCTGGTCTTTTAATTGCTTATGCTGTTTTAAGATGGACTGCGGTTGATTGGCCAAATCCTGTTGAGGCCCTTGGTGGAGTTACTCTTTCTGGGATTATGACTTTTATTCTAATTTGTTCTTCAGTGTCGATGGTACTTTGTATCGATGCATGTAAACAAAGAGATCGTCAGGGAATATTGAATTGGCTTGGGATAACTATTATAGGTGGAGCATTATTCCTTGGTATTCAAGTATACGAGTACTATCACTTAATGCATGAAATGGGGATGACTTTTAGTACATACACTAAAGGTAATAACCTCTTTGCTTCAACGTTCTTCTCTATTACAGGTTTTCACGGTCTACACGTTTTTACTGGGGTAACTTATCTTTGTTATATGTGGAAGCTTGCATATGATGGAAGATTTGATAAGGGTGATTACACTCTACTTGAATTAGCGGGACTGTTTTGGCACTTTGTTGACCTCGTTTGGATTCTAGTTTTTACTTTTATCTACCTGCTTTAATGAAATACTTTTACGCAAAGCTATTTATAGCATTTCTTTTTATTCTTGAATCTGCAATGGCCTGTCCAGGTTGTGCAGGTTCTATGAATAACCCTAAGGATAAGTACTTAGTTTACATTTTGATGGGATTTATAGCTCTTTGTTATATTCCATTCTACTTTATTTATCGTTTGATTATTAAGCACAGAAACTTCAACGAACAACTTGAAGATGCTACAAGAAACTAATTCTTCTCAAAAACCTTATATTGTTATTGCAACACTCAGTTCAATCGTAATTGGCTTTCTAGTGTGGTTAATCTATTTTAAAACACCCGCGGCAGCTAGTGGGGAGTGGGTCGCCTCTCTTCCTGCATTAAATGCTCTTTTGAACTCTGTATGTTTTGTTTTCTTGGTTTCAGGTTATTTTCTAATTAAAATGAATAAAAAAGCAGCGCATATTATGTGCATGTTACTTGCAACGATTAGTTCATTTTTATTTGTTGTAAGTTATATTCTTTATCATCATTTTCATGGTGACACTAAGTTCTTAGCAACAGGCACAATTCGATATGTCTATTTTAGCATTTTAATTAGTCATATTGTTTTATCAATACCTTTGGTTCCTTTAGTTCTTTCTACGCTATGGAATGCTTTTAAAAAGAATTATAGTGCGCATAAGAAATTTGCAAGGATAACATTTCCGATATGGATATATGTTTCTATTACGGGAGTTTTAATTTTCTTGATACTTAATAATTTTAATCTTTAAATATTTTCGAAAACTCATAGTTTAAATCTGTATAAATACTAAACCCAAATCTAAGCCTATTCTTTCTTGAATCAGTTTCCACTCCCTTTGACTCTAGCTTTTTCTTGAGAGCGATAACTGTCTCACTGTCTGGAAGATCAAATGTTAAAAAGTGACCATGACAATTTATATTTCGAAGTATTAAATTTTTAGAATTTAATAAAGAGTGATCTTCTTTTTTCATAGATTCTATAAATCTATTTTGACATTCAATAACGTGATCATGAATATTCGATACTGTTACTGATTCCTTCTTATATAATTCTAAAACACTTTCTAATCTATAGAGTGCGCTAAAGTCCATGGTTGAGCCGGCAAAACGCAGACCATTGTCAGGATAACTTACTTTTTCTAATTCTAAGTTATCAAGGTTTTCGAGATCAGCAAACCATCCTGTATTTCTTGGCGTAAAAGAGCAGTCTTTAGGAATGGTCGTGAAGCAGCAACCTTCACCTGCTCCTGCATATTTATATGATCCAGCAAGGTAGAATATTTTATCACCAATTTTAGATAGATTCGTTGGTACGGCCATGAATCCATGATAACCATCAACTATAATTTGTGAGTTCGTTGTGAGTAACGTTAAAATATATTGTTCGAAATTCTCTAGACATAGGCCTGAATTAAAGAATACTTGTGAAAGGAAAATAATATCGTAGTTATTTTTTGATTCATCTAGAAATCTTTCTTCAAAATTATGGAAAGGAAAAGTCGGTACTATTTTAACTTCAATCATATCGAGTTCGACTAATCTCTTTAGTTGTCTTGAAAAGCTATAAAATTCTGAATCAGTTGTAAGTAAGGATATCTTCTTCTGATATGAGCTGAGTATTCTATATACAAGTTCGTGAGTATTTGGAGCAAAAGCAATATCGCTTGGCCTATCAAAGTCTAGTACTTCCGATAAAAGCTTTTGGACATTGGGAACTTTTTTAGAAAATATTTTTTCCCACTTATTATCTACAAGATCACAGGAGTCTTCCCAGTAATCTAACTGTGCGTCTTTGGTGCAATCAGGCCAGTAGTGATGACTGTGGCAAGCAAAGTGCCCTATGCCTTCATTCTTTTTTAGAAAATTTGAAAAGTACTTTCTATAATTACTCATTGAAGTGATAACCTAGCTTAATTTTAACTTCATTAGGAAGTTTAGGTAATTTCGAAGAAGGAAGTAAGAAGGTTGATAAATTAAAAAGATCGTTATAAACACGATTATTTTCTGCAGCCATTTTTAAATAGTGATGTCCAGAAGATCCACCAGTTCCAATTTTTGTACCAAGCATTCTTTGCGCCATAAGAGCATGTCTATATCTCCAGGTCGTGAATAGTTCGTCTATGTCCATTAGTGCTGTTAAGAATTTATATGGTAGATGTAATATAGGCTCTTCTCTGTATAATAAAATAAAAAGAGCATTCATTGTCGCCGTTCTTGATAAAGATCTTCTACCTAACTTTATAAGGTCATTATGTTTTTGTTCATTAAGTAGAGATGAGAATGTTTCTCTTGTCGCATTTAAATTTTCTATCTGCATGGCCATTGCTCGAGAATCTAAACTGGCCTGATTTTGATGAATAATTTTCTCATCATAATCTAGCATTTTATCAATTTCTTTTTCGTACTCATCCCAAAAGTTAAATCCTTCGATCTTAGTAAATGGAATTCTTTCTAGCCAAGCTTGTGTTAGCTCTAGTAGAGAAGGAGACTTTTCTATTTCAATTATTCTTGCTTTGTCCTCGTCATTAAGCCTTCCGAGAAAATACTCTCTATCTACAGCTTTTCTGTTATTGGTCTTTAGACCCATTAAAACTTCTACCTCTCTAAACTGAACACTTTGAAAACCTGAAGCAGGTACAAGCAAATCTCTAAACTCTAAAAAGTCCATTGGTGTCATTGTCTCCATAACACCGAGTTGATCGACAAGAAGAGCTTGTATTTTTGTAATTCTCTCAAGCCTTGCAACAACTTTAGAAAGATCCTTCTCATCAACTGTCTTACCAGAAAATAAAGTCACTATTGACTTTAGTTCATGAAGTATTTGCTTAAACCATAATTCATAAACTTGGTGAACTAGAATGAATAGAGTCTCATCATGAGCTTCATTTCCATGATCTTTAGACTTTGGATGTTGGCAATCGAGAAGCTTGTTTAGATTTAAGTATTCGCCATAATATACTGGTTCGTGTGTTTTCATTTTCTCACCTTGTTAGATGTAAATAGTATATAAAAATACTGATTATGAAAAATATTTGAGTCCATCTAATTATTAACTAACTCTTTATAATTACTAGTGTAGTAAAATTGCTCATTAGTCTTATTTTTGATATTTGTTCTCTTCTAAATGAAGGGGAAAGAGGATGGATAATAAGAAGCAAAAACTATTTAAAAAGATGCTTAATCTTTGTATTTTTACTGTTTTCTTTCTTATTTTAGTAGGTGGTTTAGTAAGAAGTACTGGCTCTGGTCTAGGTTGTCCTGATTGGCCAACATGTTTTGGTAAATTGATCCCACCAACGGATATTTCACAACTTCCTTTAGATTATAAGGACCAATTTAAGGTTGCAGGAAAGATTATAGCTGACTTTAGTCCAATAAAAACTTGGACAGAGTATATAAATAGACTGGTTGGAGCAACTACAGGAATATTTGTTATTATTCTTGCTTTCTTTTCCCATAGCTACTGGCAAGAGAATAAGAAAGTGACAATTTTATCTTGGGCATCTGTGTTTGCCGTAGGCTTTAATGGATGGTTAGGTGCTGTGGTTGTTGCTTCGCATTTAAAGCCTTTTATTATAACCCTGCATATGCTTATGGCAGTAGTGACGATCTTTATTTTACTGCAAGCAAAAATTGAAAGTGCAAATGATCAATTATCAGCATACTTGGATCAAAATATTGGTAAGAGTATGAAAAAGTTAATTATCTTCATTATTTTTCTTAGTGCTGTTCAGATAGTTCTAGGTACACAAGTTCGTGAAGAGATTGATCATATAAGTCACTCCTTAGGAGCAATGGCCAGAGAAACTTGGATTGGAAAATTAGGTGTTGTATTTTTAGTTCACCGCTCTTTTTCTCTTTTACTAGTGGTAACTAGTTTTATTCTATTTAGAAATTGTCGATCATTAAAGCCTCAGCATAGCTTAATCAAGGGCTGGGTTAATATTTGTCTTTTTCTTTTAGGAATTAATATTGTCTCGGGTGTAACTCTTTCCTATGGAGGATTTCCTGCAGCGGTGCAACCTCCTCATCTTCTGTTTGGATTAATGCTTGTTTCTGCTCAGTATTACTTATTATCAATCGTATCTAAGTCTTCAACTCTTGAAGTGTGATAACTAAGAGAGTATAAAAAGTTTTCATGAAATTAATTCTAAGTTTAACGATATTTCTAACTTATCTCCTTATTATTTTAGGAGGCCTGGTCCATAATACTGGTTCGGCACTTAGTTGCCCCGACTGGCCATTATGCTATGGAGAACTAGTTAACACTACTAGCCAAGGATCTTTCTTAGAGCAAATGCATAGAGTTATAGCTTCGTTAATTGGATTTTTTTCAATGGGGGTTTTTATAAAATGCAGGAGCTATAAGAAAAGTCACCCTAGACTATATAGATTTTCTTTAGCGACATTTATGCTCGTTTTGTTTCAAGGTGGCCTAGGTCTTTCCACTTTCTTATACAAATTACCGACACTAATCTCTACAACTCATCTTGCTTTTAGTTTAATTTTCTTTTGCTGTCTTCTTAGTTTAAAAAATGAGTGGAAGCTCATATTTGAAGGAAATTTTCTATCCTCTGATGATAAAACTGCTTTGCAGAAAACATATAATCCAATGATTAGAGATGGGATTTTCTTTTCTATCTCGATTGTTGCAATTCAGGTTTTTCTCGGTGCTGTCATGAGGCATAGTGGGGCCGGTAATATATGTGGATTAGGTACATCTATTTTTCAGTGTTTTGAAAGGGAGACCACGCAAATTTTATATTGGTCATTAAACCCTAAGGTTCAAATAAACTTAGTGCACAGGTATGTTGCATTACTCGCTTTTGTAGTTGTTGTTTGGAATGGTATGAGAGTATTTTTGATGGCCATGAGAACTAATACGCTTTCTAAAGATCTTAGAGTCAGTATTCTTCTTCACAGTGCTAGTTTAATCTTTCTTATTATTTTACAAGCAATCTCTGGTGCGATTGTTTCGAAATCAAATATAAGTGTTTTTCCTACAACTTTTCATCTTGCCAGTGCCTGTTTGATTATCTGGAACCTATGGTCCCTAAGAAATAGAGTCAGGAATCTAGAATTGAATCTTTTTGGCGAAGTCAGGCACACTTTTGTTAGTGATGTTTTAGAGATCACTAAACTCAGGCTAGGAACCCTTGTTGTTATAACTATTGCTGTCGGTATCTTTGCGGCGCCCGGGAATATCAATTTCTTTAAGGCCATTTTATCGCTCGTTTTAATGACTATGGTTGTATGTGCGGCGACGACACTTAATTGTTACATTGAGCGTGACGTTGATAAGAATATGGAGAGAACAAAGAATAGAGCTCTTCCTTCTGGTAGAATGAAACCTGGAGTTGCACTTTTTATAGGTTATTCATTACTGGCGATTGCTCTTCCACTTCTTGTTATTTTTGTTAATTGGCCAACGATGATACTTTCGTTAATAGCTGCCGTTCTTTATCTCTTTGCTTACACTCCGATGAAATTAAAAAGCGAAGCGGCACTATTTGTTGGAGCAATTCCTGGAGCAATTCCGCCGGTTATGGGTTGGACAACTGTTACCGGCAAAATTGATGCTATGTCCGTAGCTCTATTTTCAATATTATTCATTTGGCAGATTCCGCACTTTTTGGCCATTGCGATGTATCACGCCAAGGATTATGATGCTGCGAATATAAAAGTGTATCCAAATAAAATTGGTTTCTCTAAATCAAAGAGAGATATTTTTCTCTATACTATTATATTGGTACTAGTTTCTCTAAGCCCTTACTGGATTGGGTTTTCGAGTGTTACTTATAGAAATATAGCCTCAGTTTGTGGGATTTCGTTTTTAATTTTATCGTCATTTGGATTTTTTATTAAGGATCATGACGCAGTTCTCTCTTGGGCGAGAACATATTTTTGGGCATCGATTATCTATTTACCACTACTTTTGATTTCTTTAATTTTCTTTAATTGAATTCTGTAGTAGAAGAACCTAGAAAAATCATGCTTTTATATATAGAATATACTGATTTAGAATATATATTTTTTAGTAATTTTAACTTCATAGCGTATTGAAGGGTTTTATCTATGACTGTTTTATCCACTGTGGTTTCTAACACTGCAAAAAATTGGACACTCTGGGAGCAAATGCAAGCTCCTGAGGACATCTCTGTAAATGGCCATCTTATTGATTGGCTATTCAACTACACGACTTACATGAACATCTTTTTCTTTGGATTGGTGTGTGCAGGTCTTTTTGGTTTCTCGTACTTCTATAGTGCAAAAAGAAACAAGAAGGCTTACTACACTTACGGAGATAAAAAGATCCACGTAATCATTTCATGTGTAATTGCACTATCAGTTTTCATTGGAATTGATATGAATATTACAAGAATTTCGAATGATGATTATGTAAATGTTTTTGCTAAGTGGCCGACAGAAGATGAGAAGCCTCTTCGTATACAGGTAATGGCTCAACAGTGGGCTTGGCACTTTAGATATGAAGGTAAAGATGGAGTTTTTAACACTGACGATGACATTGTTCAGCTTAACGATCTTAGACTTCCTGTAGGAAGAAAAGTGCTATTTCAAGTAGTTTCTAAAGATGTTATCCATTCTCTCTATTTTCCAAATACTCGTAGAAAAGTTGACGCAATTCCAGGAAGAGTTACTAGACTTTGGTTTGAATTAACTAAAGATGGTTATTACAACATTGCTTGTGCGGAAATGTGTGGAACTTATCACTATAGAATGAAAGCCTATTTAACTTCATATACTCAAGAGAACTATGATATTTGGCTTAAAGAAGCTCAAGAAAAAGCTATTGCCCAAAATGATCGCGAAAATGCAGATCTATATTGGGGATGGCCTTGGAACTGGTAAGAACGAATTTAATTTTTAAGGAGATATAAGGCCATGGCTTTTTATGAACAACATATTCACGATGCGCCAACTACTTTTTTGTCTAAGTATATTTTTTCTTATGACCATAAAGTAATTGGAAAACAATTTCTTTGGTACGGAATCCTTTTTCTAGGAATCGGTGGGATAATGGCCCTAATGATTCGTTGGACTCTGGCATTCCCTGGACAAGCTTTTCCTATCCTAGGAAATTTCTTATTCCCAGCGACTGGCGGAGTAGTTCCGGCCGATACATATGCGATGCTATTTACGATGCATGGAACGATTATGATCTTCTATGCGATAACACCTATCCTAATTGGCTGTTTTGGAAATTATCTAATACCGTTGATGATAGGCGCAAGAGATATGGCATTCCCATTACTCAATATGCTTTCATTTCATTTAGCTGCATTGTCTGGAGTTTTATTACTTGCTGGACTATTTACTCCTCTTGGAGCGGCAGCTGGTGGTTGGACTTCGTACCCAACTCTTTCTACTTTGATTGGTTCCCCTGGCGTGGGACAGACGTTGTGGACACTGGCAATTTTTGTTTTAGGTGTTTCTTCAACAATGGGTGCAATTAACTATATTACTACTATTATTACCTTAAGAGCACCTGGTATGGGATACTTTGATATGCCATTATCAATATGGGGCCTTGGTTTGACAGCAGTTTTAAATGCTATCTTCTTACCAGTTCTTGGAGCAGGATGTTTACTTTTAGTATTTGATAGAGTTTTCGGAACAGCTTTCTTCCTCGCTGGAGCAGCTGCAACTTCTGGAACAGGTGATCCAATTTTATTCCAACACGTTTTTTGGATTTTTGGTCACCCTGAAGTTTATATCCTTATTCTTCCGGCGTGGGGAATTGTGTCTGATCTACTGTCTTTCTTTTCAAGAAAGCCAGCATTTGGAGCAAAAGCGACTGCGCTTTCTATGACAACTATTACTATTCTTTCAACAGTTGTTTATGGTCACCACATGTATACGACTCAGATGTCTCCACTTCTGACTCAATCATTCATGACACTAACTATGACTATCTCTATTCCGTCTGCAATTTTCTTCGCAAATTGGCTAGGGACACTATGGAAAGGTTCGATTAGATTTCACTCACCAATGTTATTTTCATTAGGTGTAGTATTTGTATTTGGGCTTGGAGGTCTTACTGGATTATACCTTGCAACTGTAACAACAGACCTTTACTTACATGATACTTATTTTGTAGTTGGTCACTTTCACTACACAATGGCCGCTTCGGTTCTTTTGGGTGGTTTTGCTGCTACTTACTTTTGGATGCCAAAGATGTTTGGAACTATGATGAATGAGTTCTGGGCAAAAGTTCACTTCTGGATAACTATTCTTGGTTTAAATGGAATCTTTATGGGGATGATGATTGTTGGTTATGCAGGTATGCATAGGCGACTTTATAACCCATTTATCTATGAATTCGCACAGAGAATGATTGATATAAATACTTTTGTCACTTGGTCAGCAATAACAATGGGATTAGCTCAATTTATTTTTGTGTTTAACTTTGTTCATGCTGTTTTCTTTAAGAAAGAAAAAGCTAGTGCAAACCCTTGGGAAGTAGGAACTCTGGAATGGACTATTCCTTCTCCGGCCCCTCACTACAACTTTAAGGACATCCCTGTTGTTAAGTGTGGACCTCATGAATATGGAAACCCTGCTCTTACTGGAGATGTGGATTTCCAATTTCAAACTGAAGAATTAGCGAAGTCTTAATATGAGTGAAGCAATCAGCATGAATACTATGACGAAGGAAAGATATGGAAGAAGGTTAACTTCTTCCATTGCTATGACAGTCGTTCTAGTCACTTTTTCTATGCTATTTGCTTCTTTCTTCTTAGGATTTACAGTTTTTAGAATTACTTCTGATGTATGGCCTCCGATGGGCTTTGAAAGAATTGATTTATTTCTTCCGACATTGAGCACTGTGATTATTATGATGAGCAGTTTTACTATGTGGAAGTTTGATTCTTTATTCTTTAGTGAGGGTAAAGAAAAGAAAATATGGTTCTTTGCAACTATATTTTTAGGTTTTTCATTTATGGCATCTCAGGTGTTGTTATGGACTGACCTACACTCTAAAGGAATATATGTTCAAGATGGGATTTTCCCGTCAATTATTTATTCTTTTACTTGGGTTCATGCTGCACACGTAATAGTGGCGTGGATGGCATTATTTTATTTATTACCTACTCTTAAAGTAGGTGTGATGATTCCTAGTTATGAAAACCGCGTGATTAACGTAGGTAAATTTTGGCATTTCTTAGGAATTGTGTGGCTTATTATGTATGTAACTTTGTTTCTAATATAGAGGAAAAACATGAAGAAAATTACTCAGTTAACCTTAACTTTTTTATTACTTGGTGCTCTAACATCTTGTAGCGAAAGTCACTTTCGTGAGGATAAGATTTTTGCTGGCGGTAAATTTGTAACAGCAAAAACTTTGAATAAAGGTAAAACTCTCTATACCGAATTCTGTATGCCTTGCCATGGCGTTAATGGAGATGGAAAAGGTGTAGCTTCTAAAGGTATGAAGGTACCACCAAGAGATTTCACTACAGGTATCTTTAAGTTTGGATTAGTCCCTTCTGGTGAATTAGTACACGATAAGCACTTATTTACTCTTTTAGATAAAGGGCTAACTGGGACTGCAATGTTGCCTTGGGATCTTTCTGAAGATCAAAAAGAGTCGGTTGTACAATATATTAAAACTTTCGCACCTAAAGTTTGGGAAGGAAAGGATAAGGACTTAGGAGCTGAAGTACAGCTCGTAAAAGATCCGTATGGTATAGCTCACAAGACTGCAGCGATTGAAAAAGGTAAGAAAATTTATCACGGAGAGGCGAACTGCCAATCATGTCATAGAGCGTATGTTGGTCTTAAGGAACTAGGTCAGCTTTCTGGTGAGAACCCAAGAGAGATCGATATGGAGGTTTATACACAAAAGCCTCAAGAAACAGAGTGGGGATTTCAAAATATTCCGCCTGACTTCACATGGGACCTTGTAAGAAGTGCGAACACAGTTGAAGAACTTGCTCTTCGTCTTGCTGCTGGAGTAGGTGGAACATCTATGCCTGCTTGGAAAGACACTATTACTGACGAGCAGATCTGGGCCGTTGCTTACTACGTAAAAAGTTTAACAGAATTAAAAGATACTGATGCACGTAAAGTTTTAATGGAAGAAATTAAAAATTCTAATAAGGCATACGGTAAATAATATAATGACGACAAGAACTGGCTTCATTAGAAAAAACACACTTATTGAAAAGCTTGTACTAAGCAAGCTTTTCTGGTTTCTTTTAAGTGCCTTCTTGTTCAGTTATCCAATAATTAAATCAGTAAATAGAACACTTCCGCCACCACTGCCTAAAATGTATAAAGTTCCAGAGTACAGCTTAACGAATAGCTTTAATAAGCCATTCGGAAGTAAAGACTTAAAGGGAAGGTTGTATATCGCAGGGTTTATGTTCACTAGTTGTCCGACAACTTGTCCAGCGCTAATGGAGAAAATGGACTTAATTCAAAAGAGAGTTAGAGGGTTAGGTCAAAAAATTGCTATCGTAACTTTCTCTGTTGACCCAGAAGTAGATACTCCGCAAGTTTTACATAAGTATGCTCGTAAGCGTAAGGCAAATCCTTTCGTTTGGACGTTTTTAACAGGTCGTAAAGAAGATTTACGAAGTGTTATAATAGATGGCTTTAAGGTACCAATGGGAGAGCGTGAGCCTATGGTAGGAAACCTTAATGGAGAGGAAGTTACCTTGATGGATATAGCTCATAGTGAGAAATTTGTTTTAGTCGATTGGAATGGATACGTTAGAGAATATTATTCAACAGATAAGAACGGTATTAATAAAATGATGATTGATGTCGGTCTTTTAGTAAACAGTAGTGAAAAAAGATAAGGGGAAATATAATGTCTGAAACTCATCACCATAGTCACAAAAAATTATATATAATAATTTTCTTTGCATTAGCAATTTTAACTGGAGTTGAATTAATTATTCCTGAGTTAAGTGTCGCTTATTCTCTGAAAGCTTCTTCGCTGGTTGGTTTAGCTCTTGGTAAGGCTTTCTTAGTTGCTTATTTTTATATGCATTTAAATGAAGATACAAAATGGTTGAAATATATTGCAGCTGTTCCTTGTTCTGCTTTCTTGTACGCAGCAGTTTTAATTGCTGAATCAATGTTTAGATAAGTGGAAAATACGATTGAAGAAAAAGTCCTTTCTCCAGGAGAGGGCTTAGCTCAAAAAAACCTTAGAATAGATTCATCATGGATTATCTTAGGTATTATTTCTTCTCTTATTATTTTTAAACTACTTTCATCAATTCTAAATTCAAAAAAAATAGGCCATCATAATTGATGGCTTTTTTTATTAATACTTTTCTAAGAGTAGTTATTTATTAGAAAAGAAAACAGCTTTTCATAATAGAAATCACAGATCACTAATTTAAATATCGTTAATTCTTTAGATAGAAAAATGGAAGAGGTTTCATTTTTTTAAGTCGAAACCTCTAGGGAAATTAATTATAACTGTAAAGAAATGGTTATTATTTTATCATTCAAATTAATTAGTTCTAAAACCTCTAAACCGTCTACTACTTGACCAAAGATAGTATAATTTGAATCTAAGTGTGGAAGTGCAGTTAGAGTAATATAAAACTGTGAATCTGCACTATCTTCGTTTTTCGGATCTCTCGCTAATGCAACAGTTCCTTTTATATGTTGAAGTTTGTTAAACTCTGCTTTTAACATTTGCCCGCTTCCCCCTTTACCAGAGCCTGTTGGGTCACCAGTTTGAATTAAAAAGCTAGGCTCAACTCTATGAAAAGGTAATCCATCATAGAACCCTTTTTGAACTAGAGTTATAAATCGAGTCACACTGTTAGGAGCCTCTTTAGGATATAGTTTAAAAACAATATTTCCCTTAGCTGTTCGAAGTATTACTTGTGCCTGAGAGAGCCCGTTTTCATCGACCTTTAGGTCTTTCGAAGTAATAGTTTGATTAGAACTTAAGTCATTAGGAGCTATACTTTTCGACTTTTGATCACAAGAAAGAAAAGAGAAGAGAATAAAAAGAATAGAAATGTATTTTAAAGTCATAAATTTACCAATTTTAAATATATTTTATAGCACAAATTAGTCTGGGCTAATGAGTTGTATTATCAGAGCCTTAACTCAATAAATATGCTCCCTAAGATTATGTAAAAAAAAGTAAAAAAACACAAATTAATTTAAAAAGTATGTTGACAGCTCGACCGATAACCCATAAATTACGTCTCACATCGAAACACAGTAGGTTTTGGAAGCACGGGGGTGTAGCTCAGTTGGGAGAGCACTTGCTTTGCACGCAAGGGGTCGCAGGTTCAACTCCTGTCATCTCCACCATTTACTTATTTGTTTCGGCTCTTTAAAATTCGAATAATAGTTAAAGATATGAAGCTTCGGCTGATTATCAAGATGAGAAGATCCCAAAGAAAAGAAGTGTAATCAAGAATTAAAGTCTTGGCGTAACTAAATCTT